>JBCDHX010000011.1:0-61975 GCA_038749535.1 Bacteroidota bacterium | reverse complement strand
CCGAAAAGGGATAGATACCATTCGGGAAACCATCAAAATGAACCGAAGCATTAAACGTATTTTTGACTACCTATTTGACCTTATTGCTGAACGTTGGCTGATTTATCAGCAGCAGTTTGTAAATTTTGTCGGGTAGAGAGGCTTTAGGTACAAATTCACCTGTATTGGCACTACTCGCAAACGGCTCGAACACTTTGATAATACGCCCCTGATTGTCGTATTCTCGTGCGATGACCACATCTAGGCTATCTTGCGTATGTTGTCGCTCTACCGTTTGAATGAGCCGTCCTGAGCCATCGGTATAGTTATAGCTTTCGCGCCATTCAAAGTTGCTATTGCCTGTGGGTTCAGGTGCATAGTCGATACGTGTTTTGGTGTAGGCACGGTTGTTGTTTGCATTGGGGGGATAGAAGTAGCCAAAGGTAGTGACCACATTAAAGTCATCGGTCTGCTGCGGACTTGGATTGCTGATACTTGTTTTGGGTCGAGCTAAGATGGTATCAACGCGCATGAGCTGATCGTAATTGAAGAAAACGGGCTGTCCGTCTATGTCGGTGCGCTTTGCCATCATCCGTGTGCCCGGATGCAGGGTTTGGGTGCGCTTGTGATTGCCGTAGGTGTAGGAAACAAGAACGCCATTTTCGTAGTCTAGGCTATCTTTCAAGCTCCAATCTGCAGTTTGCGCAATTTCAGGATAGCCTGATTTGCCTTGTATGCCATCGGCAAAGCGTTTTTCAACGGTGGCTTCTAGCTCCCAAAAGCCTACTGTGGGATTGCCATTTTCATCAAAGGTACGTTTGAAGCTGAATAGCTCATGCGCGTAAGGGTCTGCACCTGCGCTATTGGCGTTACCTTGTGGTTCACCATTGGCATCAAAGAAGTCATGATTGGTACGTGTGCCGGAAAGAAGGATTGGCGTACCATTGTCAATGACTGACATCGTTGTTTCGTAAGGCGTTGCAATGATGTTGCGGTCGATCATTTCCGTATAGGCTTGGAACGGACCTCTATTGAAGACGTATTTGTTTTCGGTCTCATAGACTTTTCCGTCGGAGTTGGTCATCCGCTCTATGGTCGGTGCAAGATGGGCTAGATTATCAGCATAGTCGTAAGTGGTGATGGTGGTGACGCCATCGATGGTTTCTTCCACTGTCCCGATGAGATATTGCCCTGTACGCATGCTGTAGCATTGATAGGCGGAGATGGGTGCGCAGCCTATGCCTCCTTGTGGTGGTGCAGGGATGGGAATATCTTGTATTTTGAACATGACACCATCGTAGGAAGTATAGTCATCTGAGCCTGTGTCCTGGCTTTGATTGGTTTGCGCAACGGCGGTATTGTCTTTTCTAAAATGTCCGACGCTTTCAAGTTGTGTATTTTTGACAGTCGCTAAGGGTGGCGCGATAGGATAGGGAAATGTCCCATTTTGTGGAGCTTGCTCGACAATGTAGTTGTAAATGGATGTGCCATTTTCGTTATTGTCATGCCGCTCAATCACCCGTTCATAGCCGATGTGATAACCGTCAAAGTTGGCTAAGGGCGTAATACTTGTGGAGGTGAATAGGGCAACGATGATCGCATCGCCGCCAATTACACCGAGCGAGTAACCATATTCAGGGTCTTGGTAGAGAATGCCGCTTGATCGGGTCGGATTAGCAGCATCGGTATATTCGTAGCTTTTGATGATGTCTCTTGCATGGTCGATGCCATCATGAACGGTAGTTTGTTGAATGCGTAAGCCACCAACGGGTAGGTTGCCCGCTACGGATGTAATGGTTTCGTTGCGCCATAAACTGAACTCGCCTTTTGCGCCTTGTACGGATAGTTCTAGGCGGTAGAATACGCCTGCTGTGAGCGAAAAGTCATTCCAATCATATTCCTGATAGCCATTCTCTCCTCCCGGCACATTATAGCCCACTGAACCTGCTATTGTATCTTCTACATTGTCGAATATTTCTAAAATGATCTCAGAGTCTGCCATGAGATTGCAGCTCATCGCCCCTGATGCACTGACATCGGTAATGGCTAAAGAAAACCGCCCTTCGGTAATTTCTAACTGACTAAAGCTATCGACCACCATCGCATCTTGGCTACTACAACAGTTGGCATCGGGTACGGTGCAATTGCTTAGGTTGGCAATGAAGATTTTGTTGATGGTTTCGGTGGTGGCATTGCTGTAATATTCGTGCTGCTCATAATCAAAGCGAGTATAGCCACCTTCAGGATAGTTGATCTGTTCGAGTATGGCAGCATCGGAAAAACTAGCATTTGGTTCTCTATTGGCGCTGCCTGCATTGATGATATCACCGCCGGGTAGGGTGACTTCGGTTGGAGGAATGTTGAGTTGGGGATTGAAGTTAGCACCATTATAGTAGCCCCAATGATCGATGGCGCGTGACAGCCGATTGGGTAGACGGGTGGTGTTGTAATCAAAGCTGTAGGGCGCAACACTGACTGAACCATCACAGGCTACTTCCTGAAGCGCATCGAGCCGTAAACGTCGATCTTCGCTTTCGAGTGGGCTGTTTGTGGTTTCAAAATAACTATGGGTCATCGCAAAGGCTTTGCAGTAATTGCCTGTGGTGATTTTGATGCTATCGAGTTGATTGGGGAGAGCTGTTTGTCCATCTTGGAAAGGATCAAGATCGAGCCGATCTGTTTCGGCAATAAAGTCAATAATGCATGTTGAGCAACTAATTTGGGACAATCGTTGTCCATCTACCCGATTGATGTGAAAATCAGATGACCCATTGAAGCCTAAACATTGAAACTCACTGCCGCCTGCTTGCCCATTTTGGTTTTGGCATTGGGCGATGACTTGCTGACAGCTGGCAGGGCTGCGGTAGCTATAGGCTTCATCGATATAGGATAGGCTGATTTTATATTCGTTATCGTAGGAGGCAATTTCGATGAGATACCATGTCGATATTTCGGTAATGCCATTGACGGTCATTTTATCGACGACTAAGTCAGCTATGGGTGTGGTAAGATCATCGAAGCCACCAAAGTAATATTGTGTGCCGTCGGGGGTGGTAAATTTCCATCCACGTATAGCATTCGTACCAAAACCTTGAACACCTACATTGCCTTCTATGGGTTCGATTTTAATGTCTTGATTGGGAACAAGGACGGGAACTTTATTGGGGCCGAAGAAGAATTTACCGCTATATTTTCCACCAAACTGAAATTGGTAGATATCGGGTTCAGAATCTATCATACCATTTTTGGCTTGCTCTAGTACTTGCTGACGATCAGGAGGCATGACATTGGGATCACAAGGATCAAGCGGTGCGCCTGTGCTGTAATAGCCACCGCTTCGATCATCGGGAATACCTTGAGTGGTTCGGCTGACAAAGCCACCACCTCCATTGGATAAGTCCCACCCAAGCCCAATCCATGAGCTGGTTTCGGCTACTTTTACTCCGGAGGAGTGATAGCTTAGGCGTAGGGGTAAGCTGATCGTCCCTTCTACCACTTCATAGATCGGAAGACTAATGTTAGGTGTGCCTGTGAAGAAGGAAACCGGAATATCTTCATAGCGCGAAAGTGATGCAATGCCCGGTGGTTTCATTTGTACATCGCCGATAAGGTTATTGATGGGTTGGGCGAAGGTGATGACGCTTAGAAATAATAGGGCGATGATGCAGCTATATTTTTGCATGATCTTTTTGTTTTTGGATTTTAAGAAATGGGATTAGCGAAGGATGGTAAAGCGGTGGCTCAATACTTGGCCATCAATGGTGGTCCTGGCAATGTAGATACCATTTTGCCAATTACTCCCGTCAATGAGGGTTTGTGTTTCACTTAGAACGGTTTGTTGCCATAATAGCCGTCCATTGGCATCGTAGATATGCAGTAGAGCTTGCTGATTGCTTGCGCCTTTGATAGCAATGTGAAATTGGGCTTTGCTTGGATTGGGATAGAGTTCTAAATGATAAGTTGGCCGGATCGATTCATCTGATGTATTTCGCACTTCAATCGCTAGATCGTTCATGGTGTTGCTGCATTCGCTTGGCTCTTGACCTAAATCTTTACGGATGGTCGATAGTACGGCGCGCATTCTGCGGACTTGTTGATGGGTGAACATGGATAGGCAGGCATCATCGGTATTGTCCATGAAGTTCATGTACATTTCTGCGCGATCTTCTTGTGGGCAAATGCTCACATGGCGATAGCTGGGGCATTTATGGTTGGGGGCATTGTGAATGGGCGTATCGGCGATGTAATCGTCCTGGCAACCGCTCTCTGACCATAGATCGTATAGCCCTAGATAGTTGCCGACTAAATGGGTGAGGGTTTTGCCTTCATTGTAGGGAGCTTGGCGGTTGATTGTGCCGAAGTAATCAACGTCGATGATGATGCCATCATTGGCTCGTGCTCGACCGGGATAGAGGGCATAGCCGCTTACGGTATCGGCAAGATCGGCTATCCATATATTTAGGTAGTGTTGGGGTTCTATGGATGGGCTGATGGTGGGAAGCTGTTCATCTACGCCAAAATTGGTTTGATTGGTTGGGGTGTATTGGATACCTTGATTGGCAGCTAGGCAAAAGCGAATCTGAGTATCATCGGCGCGAAGCTCATCAAAGCCACTGCGTTTCATCACTTCAGCATCGCTTTCTTCAATCAGACTAAAGTCACGATTGAGCGCGTCGATTTGGGATTGGATTTGATCAGTGCCAATGGGCATTTGACTGCTTTGATGAATGATATGAAAGATAATGGGAATGGTCTTTTCAGTGGTCATATCCACAGCACGAAAGGCAGTAATGCGCCTTTCGGCTTCGCGGATGAGCTGTTTGAGTTCGGGATTTTCGGCTAGAAGCTGCTTTTGAAAGGCTTGGGTTTGATAACTTCTGTAGGGGCGTTGAGCAGTGAGTACGATACTCGCACTCAATAAGAACAACAAGACTACGGTACGTTTCATACCTCATTGGTTTTCGTTTGTGAATCAATTAGTAGCAGTCTCGTTTGAATAATCAAGCTGAATGCTTGGATGCCTTAAAGGTATGTAAATTTTTACATATATGAATATAAAAAACCACAGCACCAGACTCAATCGATCTAATCTATGATTATACTTAGCTTACTGCACCAACACCTTCTGACTCAACTGCTGCTCTCCCACGACCAACGTCAAATAATAGACACCCGATGCCAAATCTTTTCGCTCCAAAAGCACCTCATTTCGTCCTTGCTCAAAAATAGCATCATATTCAAAGACCAATTTGCCGTGAACGTCTCGAAGTCGTAGAATGGCAGTTTGTGATTTGGGTAAATCGAAAGCGATGAGCGTTTCTTTATCGAATGGATTGGGAGAAACTGGATAAAACTGTATAGCTGCTGTCGTTTCTGTAGCTTTGATATTCAGTTTTGGTCGCGCTAAATCACCATTTTTCAAATAGACTTCTGCCGCTGTTACATCAGAATTGAATTGTAAAATATCGTTCCAATCTGAATCTGATGCTTTGCGCACCAACAAGCTAAACGCTTCATTATCAGCGGCTTCTCCATTCCAGCTACAAGTCAGTTTACCTGCTTTTGGCATTGCCCACTCCCCTACTCCAACGACTCCATTTTCCCATTTTTCGATCATCAACTCATTTTCATCATAGGCTAGTGTAAATTGATAGCCTTCTATTTGAGCATGATCGGTTTGGAAACTCAAGCGGTGTACATTGTCTTCTAAAATGGTGATCTCGACATCAAAATTATGAGTTGGCAAGCTGCGTGTTTCAACAATATTGGCATTGTTGTAAGACTCATTGACATCTCCGAGCTTGACAGCGATGAAGTTCAAATTCGATAATTGATTGATGATATCGTTAACGTCGATAACTTCAAGAAAATCTTCATCCAAAGGACGTGAAATGTCAGCAAATTCATAATCAGCAGCTACAAATCGCCAACTAGCGCCATCGGGGAATGCTTCTTCTTTTCCCAATAGCAATTTGCGTAGCAAGACAATATCAAACGTCGTAACCGAACCAGAGCGATTGGCATCCGCAGCAATGATTTTGTAAGGCGAATCTAGCTGTTCTTGCCCTAAAATATGCTTGCTGATAAGTATCAAATCATACGTACTTACACCTGCCAAATAGTCGCTACTTTTTTGTGGTGAAATGGAATAATCGCTATCCACGCCTACGTTCGAGAATACATAAGTCCCATCTTCACCGGTCGTGTAGGTCGCTTGTGCATCACCACTCAATTGTATTTCTACTTCTCTGATGGGTTGACGGCTTGTATTGGTGACAATTCCTGATAGAGAGGCTGCATCAGAATTATCTGGACAAGGATTATTCTCTTGAGGAACTAGACTGACAAATGTCTCACAGAATGCAGCATTTCCAGCTAAATCTTGCACCCATAAAAAGACTTTGACCATTCCAAGTTCTCCATTTCGACAATCAAATGTTCTAACCGTCGAATCTGGATAAATACTCGGATCGGCAAACGTAAATCGCAGCTCATCTGCATTGGTACAAAAGTCGAAACTGCCTTTGTCAAAATCGCTCACTTGCATCTGATACCTACCATCTTCATGAAGTGTTCCCGATAAGCCGAAGATGCACTTTACCGTCGGTGCTTTACAGTCAACTACTTGAAAATCAATTCGTTGCTCGGTTACATTGAAGCATTCATCTTCGACTCTCAGCAAGAAAGCATGAGCCGTGGTATCGCCGCCTGCTTGTATCGGGTAGTCGCCGCTGATGCGATAACGGTCGTCGCCAAGATATTCCAATTCCCCAAAAACGTCCTCCACAGCAGTCTCTCCAAACAGCAATAATTCATAACTGACCCCTAAATTTTCTGGCTCTACACAAGGATCATCCACACTAAATTCAACAACAACATTTGCCGTGCAAAGATCGTCTGCCTCAGCATCGCCACCACAATATACCTCTTCTAGTGTTTCAATTTCTATTTCTGGCGCAGTAATATCGAAGACATTAATGTATTGTCGGTAAATGAAATTGCCGTAAGCTTGTGCGCTCACATAAGTTTTGACGCTGCCCGTGTCGATAGCAGAGCGAAACTGAAAGGTGTCAATACCGCTCGGTTTCTCTCCAAATTCAAACTGCACAAAATCACCATCACAGCCCAAATTTAGATTGGTGAAGCTATCGTCTCCATCATCGCAAAAATCGTCGATGTCATTGATGCCGTCCATACCAAGTGGACTCAAAATAATCTCGCAATCATCCAAATCTCGCTGCACGCCACACTCCACAAATTCATCATCATTGATGTACAAATCTTGATAGCGCAAACTCATCGTCTCGAATCGTTCGTCGAGTAAAGAATCGGGTCGCTCCACGATAGCGATTTCCGTATTATTCGGATTCCAAGTACACCAATTGACGAAATGATAGCTCACAACTAATTGATAACAAGCCTCTTCCGCCTTTTCAAATCGCTCGATCTCGACCTCCATTCGCCAATCATCACAACCTTCGTTACTCACCAAAATATCTTCTAAATCGGCGATTTCTCTTTCAATTCTAAAATCAATAAAGCGCGTATCACAAGAGATTTCTCGATCTCTCGGAAAGTCCATCTGCCAAGCGTTGACAGGCGTGACGGTAATGGAATTTTCACAAATGACAGACGCATTGCCGCAGGCATCGGTCGCTTGATATTGGTAGGTGATCGTGCCGCTTTTGCAAGACGCATCGTAGCCACGAGCATTGACATTGCTGACGATGAAAGTCGTTGCTCCACAAGCATCTTCGACTTGAATGCCACCAAACAATCCCGCGCTCAATTGACTCGCCAAACTATCTCTCTGCTCCGCTCCTTCCAAATTCAAAATACGTCTCAAATCATCCCAATCTGGTGACAAACAAGAAATTGTATCGTTTCTGCTGACACAAACTGGTGGAAACTGATCTTTTAGTTGCGCTTCGACCATGCAGTAATTCAAATTGCCAGAAATATCAGCAACTCGAAGAACGACCATCAAGCTGCTTTCGCATTTCCCTGTTTCCAGATCGCTAGAAGTGATACGCAAAGTTTCTTCAAATAAAGTGGTGTCAATATTCTCGAAAAACTCCGTCGAAATATTGCCATCGATCAAAACATCTTCTGCTTTGGCGACAGACAAGGAAAGCGTACCACAACCATCATACGACCCATCGTCAAAAGCCATCGCTGGTACAATCGCCTCACAACCAACGCCCAAACTCACCTGGCGCACACTTTCGCAAACTGCAATCGGTGGCACATCGTCTTCCACAAAAATGTTAAAAGGTCCGAAAGTAGCTTCGTTTTGGCATTCATCAATCAAACGAATTGTGAACTGAATGCTATCGCCAATCGGTAGATCGGAAATGCGAAGTTCGCCGTTTTGAAGATCGGCGATTTGCTCAAATTGACCGTCGTTGAGGACATCAGAATAAGCGGTAAATGTGTTGTTACAGTCAGTCTGTAAGTCAATTTGGAATAGTACATCAGCGCGGCATTCATCACTAGTAGTGTTAACCGTTTGACTACTCAAAAGTGTCAGTTTTGGCGCATCGGCTTTCCCAACTTGAATGACTTGCGGTATCAAATCAATCAACTCCAAATGCCCATCGCACCAATTATAAACCGTCCATTCTCGGAAGATTTTATAGCTCTCGCCACAGACTGGAATGTCATCGCTGTCTTCCCAATCTATCGCATAACCACAGATTTCGTGAGACAGATCAGCGGGAATTTCGTCTCCGCTATTGTCGGTTAAATAGGTGTCGTCTAAGTTGGCAAAGCCACCGAAATCGCCATTGAGTTCGGCTGGTGTTGGGTCGTAATTCGGGATGTAAGTCGCGTATTCTTCTTCGCCATCTAGCCAAAGTTGATAGAGGTTCTTGGGTTCGGGAGAAACGCCGCAAGGGAGCGCGATTTCCAATTGAGGTGCGACAATGTCTGGTTGAGTAACTAGAATGCGTTGCAAACCAAAATCAGAGGTATTGCCACACTTATCGACTGCCAAAACAGTGCGGAAGTAAAGTCCAAAAATCGCTTCTACTCCATTTTCTAGATCAAAAATGTCGTGGAGATCAAGGATGTCATGAGCGGTATTGTCGGTGCAATCGTAAGCAACAAACTGCCATTCGCCGACTTCTATGTTGGCTTTGCAGTTGTCAGTTGCAACGAACTGATTATCAATCGCTTCTATCACCAAAATATCGCCGAAAGGCAATTCAAGTTGTCCACCTTCAGCGTCGATTTGCTGCAATTTTGGTAACAAATCAATATTTTGATAACAATATACGGTATCGTTATCGATGCCGCCAGAAAGTATTGGCGCGACTTTGTCTTCAAAAATCACTTCGCTCCAGCAGGCATCTTCGTAGATGTCGCCACAGTCGTTGGTGATGCTTCGATTGATACGAACCGTGAAGCGCGTATCACAAGCAAAACTGGAGACGTCGATGATCGGGAAACCGTCGTCAGTTATGGAAAGAATTGGAATATTTGGATCGTCTAAAATAATGTCGTAGTCGACGATTTGAGTGACACAGCTACCTTCCAAAAATAAATCTGGCGTCAACGTAATCGCACAGTCCGTCGCACTAGATACTCGAATCAAATCATTGCAAGCCAAAGTCGGCGGCAAAATTCTAAGTGTTGAGCTACAATTCAATTCCTCGAAAATCGGATGAACAAACTCGATTTCATATTCGCCAATCGGGGCATCTAAAATGACAAGTTCTCGGTTACTGCTATCTATTTCAAAAGCGACATTTTCGCAATCAATAGTCACCCTTGGGAAAATTTCTTCACCACATTCAATGATGTCTGGCAAAGGCAAGCGCGTCTCTGGAATTTGTCCGCAGCGATCTGAAATTTGAGTGAATAATTGATCGTCGGTACAAATAAATCGGCTATCTCTAGCCTCACAACGAATGTGCGCATCCCAACCTGCACCTTTACGATTGTCACCATTTCGCTCAAAAACGATAGTCAAACAACCGCTTGTATTTTCGCAAGCCGCTTGTACCCAACCACCGCCTGGCGCATCAGCTACAGAAGTGCCGTTGACGCGATTAGCCAAGATTGGAGCGGCAGCATTTTTCCCGTCGAAAACGCTCAAAAATTCGCCTTCAGGCAGATCAAAACGATCAAATTCGATGACGAGACTTTGAGTAGCTGGATTTTCAGCGCAGAGAATCAAAATGTCTGTTTGAGCGGTCTGATCAAAGTAAGGTTTGGCAGCGCCGCCATCATCAAAAAAGCCAATGTTGTCGCCGCAAGCGATGTTGTATAATTTGGGTGCGCCACCGTCATTTGGTATGGCGATATCTCCTCGGCAAGCAACGGCTTCATTGCAAGAATTGCTGGTCGTTAAAGTCGTTTCGCCATTGCTGACAGTGATGGAGTAAGTCTTTTCACGATTGAAAAGTACTTCTAGGTCGTATTCGCCAACTTCACTTTCAATTAGTTGATCGCCGATTTGATAAGATGTACCATTTGGTTGCAGCAGATTTTCGACAGCTACGATTTGCCACATTTCACCTGATCGAGAAAAGACGCGAATGGTTTCTGTGAATTGACCGCTATCGGTACAGTTGCAAGGATCGATGATGTAGATGTCGCGGAGGACGATATCAAATTCGCAAAGGCTGTTATTACCAGCTTCGTCAATGGCGGTGTAATTAATATCGGTGACGCCTAGATGCGGCGTAATCCGTGGGGCGATATTGTTATCGATTTGAATATCCGCTTCGTCTGTACAGTTGTCGATGAAAGTTGGTGGTGTCCAAGTGACTTCGCCTCCATCGAGGTAAAATGCTGTGGCGTTGTTGATAACGATGTCTTCGGGACAGTTGTCTGTTGTGGGAGCGTCGTCGTCGAAAATGGTGACAGTGAAAGAACAAGTTGCTGCATTTCCATTTATATCGGTAACGGTGTAAGTGACGATGCTTTCGCCTTGATTGAAGAAAAAGCTATTCAAATTGCCACTGCCAGAAGCAGTTGTTACTCCTGAAATCGTATATTCGATTATTGGATTTGGGTCACAGTTGTCTGTCACATTTTGGAGCATCAAATTGCTGACCGTCGCGCCGCAAACGCCTTCGTCTGTACCTTGTGAAATATTAGTTGGACAAGTGAAAGTTGGAGCTTCATTATCTACGCCTTCTTCGATAGTAACAGCACCAAAATTAGTAGTACAAAAGTCATCTTCGGCTGCTTGAACGACGATTTCGTAAGTTCTTGGCGACAGGTTTTCAAAAAGCGGCTCATTTTGAAAAGTTGTGCCTCCATCGATCGAATAGAGCAAATTCGCATCTTCCAAGTCTGCATCTATAAAAATGCTACCATCGTTGGCGTCTGGGCAGATTTCATTTTGAACTACGATTTCGTCCAATTCGATTTCTTCACCCTCATCTATTGTGGCAGTCGTTCTGATTTCGCAGTCATCCAAAACGTCTGTTGTGATTACGATTTCGTAAGTGTCTGCTAACAGGTTTTCAAAAAGTGGTTCGGTCTGGAAAGTCGCGCCACCGTCAATGGAATACTGGATTGGCAAAGTGGAGCTGACATTGACCAAAATACTGCCGTTATCATTGCCCAAACAAAGCGGAGCTTCCGTCTCAATATCAATTAAATCGAGGTCACAAACATCCACACAGTTTTGAAGATCAATGAGAACAGTATCGCTTACACAAGCTGAATCATTGGCATCGCGGAGAAAGATCTCTATTTCTGTATTGTCACGATTATCCGTGAGTCGCACTTCGATTGGAGAAGCATCTCCAGTTCCCAAAATCATTTCATTCGCCACATTCACGACTTCAAATTGTCCGCTACTCAGAGTGTCTTCAAAACTCAAACTGAAGACAAAATCCATCCCATCACAGCCAGCATTTTCGACCATCAAATTCCGAATTTCGCACTTTGGGCATTCGTTATTTGCTTCGCCTGGCGTTCCAAGATCACCATCGCCGAATGGTCGGTTTGCGCCACACCAGTTCGTGCCATCGTCGTTGTCAGTGGCGTTTAAGAAATCGGGATTTAGAGAAGTGCTGATGCCTAATAAAACTGAAAAAGTTTCATCATCATAAACCACCAAATCTATTGTGTCGCCCATGCAGAGCAAAAGGATTTGATCTTCTGAATTGGTCAAGTTGATGCTGGTACTGTATTCATAGTCGGCATCGACGCCTCCATTTTCTGTTGGGTCAGCATTTCGAGCTAAAATGACGTAGCCCATCGGCGGCACGATGACATCCTCAGTGATTTCTTCGGCTGTGCCTGCTTTATCGTTGAGGAAGTAGCCTTTTAAGTTAATGGAGTCATTAGTGGAATTATAAATTTCGATCCATTCGCCATTGGCATCGGAGACGGTATCAGGATCGGCTAGAAACTCTGAAATGACCAAATCGCCAGATTCAGCACACATCAAAGGTAGCGGACAGGCATCATTCGCTTCACCAGGCGTTCCTAGATCGCCATCACCATAAGCACTCGTCGCTTCACACCAGTTTTCACCACTATCGTTGTCCAAAGCATTTAGAAAATCGGGATTCAAATTGGTGCTGACACCTGCTTCGATAGGAAAGTCATCGTCGTTGTAGTTGACTCGGTCTATTTCTGTACCGTCGCATTCCAAGATGATTTCATCTTCACTATTCGTCAGTCCAAAACTGCTGTACTCGTAATCGACTTCAACGCCGCCATTCATCGTTTGATCTGCATTTGCACCCAAAACAACATAGCCCATCGCTGGCACGACAACACTGCTTGCTATTTCATGCTCATTACTACCGTCATCTTTTAAAATATAGCCTTCTATATCAATTGGAGCATCGGTGGCATTGTAAATTTCAATCCACTCGCCATCAGAATCTGAAACAGCAGCTGGATTGGCGATAAACTCTGTAATGACTAGATCGCCCACATTCGCACAAACTAAAGGCGTACAATCTTCGGGTGTGACAGTCGCATTTGCGCTTCGGCAAGTCGGTTCATTAACGTCGCGGACGAATACCTCAAAAGGCGTTTCATCTACACTATTCAAAATAGTAACTTCAATTGGTGAAGCTGTTCCACTCGCCAACACTTGTCCATCCGAAACACGAATCACTTCATAACTATCACTTCCATTTTCAACATCAAAAGTCACCTCAAAAACGAAATCTGCATCCTCACAACGTCCATCTTCGATAGCGATATTGGAAATCATACATTCAGGGCAAGCGTCATTTGCTTCACCTGGTGTACCTAAATCGCCATCACCAAAAACGCTACTCGACTCACACCAATTCTCGCCTAAATCATTATCGGTGGCGTTGAGGAAATCGGGATTTAAATTGGTACTAACGCCTGGTTCAATTGGAAAAGTAGCTTCATCATAGATCACTTCGTCGATGATGTCGCCCATACAAGAGAGCGTGATGATACCATCCGAATTAGTCAAATTAATGCTGCTATACTTATAGTCTGCATTGACACCACCGTTTTCATTCGGATCAGCATTTCGAGCTAAAATCACATAACCCGTTGGCGGGACAATGACATCTTCATCTATCTCATGAGGTGTCATGTCTCCATCATTGATCTCGTAACCTTTTAAGTTGATGACCACGTCCGTAGCGTTATAAATTTCAATCCATTCGCCATTAGCATCGCTCACCGCAACGGGATCAACCAAAAATTCAGAGATCACCAAATCACCTATTTCTGCACAAACCAAAGGCGTACAATCTAGTGGCGAAGCTGTTGTTGTATCGCTGACGCAAGTTGGCTCATTGGCATCACGCACAAAAACATCAAATGAAGTCGTATCGACATTTTCTATCAAAATGACTTCAATAGGTGATTCGTCTCCGCTTCCTAGAACAGCATTATCTGAAACACGAACGACCTCGTAGCTATCACTACCATTTTCAGCATCAAAAGCGACCTCAAAGACGAAATCAGCTTCTTCACAACGTCCGTCTTCAATCGCAATATTAGAAATCATACATTCGGGGCAAGCGTCATTAGCTTCGCCTGGTGTTCCTAAGTCACCATCACCGTAAGTACTAGTCGACGCGCACCAATTTTCGCCGTTGTCATTGTCGGTGGCATTGAGAAAATCAGGATTGAGTGAAGTACTTGCACCGTTTTCGATGGCAAAATCGGTACTGTTGTAGTTGACGCGGTCTATTTCTGTGCCGTTGCATTCGAGGACGATTTGGTCTGGAGTTGTATTGTTTAAATTGATGTCGTCGTATTCATAGTCAACTACGACGCCACCGTTTGTAATTTGATCTGCATTTCGACCCAGAATTACATAGTCCATCGCTGGTATAACGACGCTAGTAGCTATAGTGTGAGCATCATCATTATCGTCGCGCAGCACATAGCCTTCTATGTCAATTGACGAATTAGTCGCATTATAAATTTCAAGCCATTCGCCATTGGCATCTGTAACTGCGGCTGGATTGGCGATAAACTCGGTGATGACTAGATCGCCTATGTTGGCACAAATCAAAGGTGAGCAATCAAATGGCGTGACAGTCGATGCTTCGCTTTGGCAAGTTGATTCATTTGCATCGCGGACAAAAACATCAAAAGGCGTTTCGTCTACACTATTCAAAATAGTAACTTCAATTGGTGAAGCTGTTCCACTCGCCAACACTTGTCCATCCGAAACACGAATCACTTCATAACTATCACTTCCATTTTCAACATCAAAAGTCACCTCAAAAACGAAATCGGCATCCTCGCAGCGTCCGTCTTCGATAGCGATATTGGAGATCATACATTCAGGGCAAGCGTCATTTGCTTCACCTGGTGTTCCTAAGTCACCATCACCGTAAGTACTAGTCGACGCGCACCAATTTTCGCCGTTGTCGTTATCCGTTGCATTCAAAAAATCAGGATTCAGGCTAGTACTTGCGCCATTTTCGATGGCAAAATCGGTGCTGTTGTAATTGACGCGATCTATTTCTGTGCCATCGCACTCTAGGACGATTTGATCTGGAGTTGTATTATTTAGATTGATATCGTCGTATTCATAGTCGACAATGACGCCACCGTTTGTAGTTTGATCTGCATTTCGACCCAGAATTACATAGTCCATTGTAGAAATTATAACGCTAGAACTGATAGTATGCGAGTCAGTTTCGTCATCTCGTAGAACATAACCTTCTAGGTCAATTGCTGCACTCGTGGCATTGTAAATTTCAAGCCATTCGCCATTGGCATCTGTGACTGCGGCTGGATTGGCGATAAACTCTGTGATGACCAAATCGCCTACATTGGCACAAATTAAAGGTGTACAATCCTCGGGTGTGACAGTTACGTTTGCGCTTTGACAAGTTGGTTCGTTAGTATCACGGACGAAAATGTCAAAAGGTGTCGTACTTGTATTCCCAATAAGCGTAACTTCAATAGGCGAGGCAGTTCCATTTGCTAAAACTTGACCGTCAGAAACTCGGACGACTTCGTAATCGTTGCTGCCATTTTCTACATCAAAAGTGACCTCAAAAACGAAATCCGTGCCGTCGCAGCGATCATTTTGTATGGCAACATTGGAAATAGTACAAATCGGGATCGTGCAATCTTCGGGCGTGACGGTTGTTGTAGAGCTTTGGCAAGTTGGTTCATTTTCGTCACGGACGAAGATGTCGAAAGGCGTTGCGTCTGTATTTCCAACAAGTATTACTTCGATTGGCGAAGCCATACCACTAGCTAAAACTTGCCCATCTGAAACACGGATAACTTCGTAGCTATCACTTCCACTTTGGACATCGAAAGTCACTTCAAAAACGAAATCTGCGCCTACACAGCGTCCGTTTTGAATAGCAATATTAGTGATGCTGCAGGGTGGTAAGCTATTGGCTGCGCCTTTGGTGTTAAACGCATCCGTCAAAGTCCAAGTGCCGTCGATCAGTTGGATGGAACTTTGTTCTGGAGTAGTCGTGCTGGATTGTTCTACACCCACATCGGCACTTGTTTCTCCTTGTGCGATGCCATCATTGGCGGCAAAAGTACCTTCATAGCTGATAAATTCGATCAAGCTGCAAGGTCCTGCTAGTGCGATACCATCTGGTGAACCATTTTGAAGACTGCTCGGCTCCCAAACGTAGTAGCTGCCATTGGCGTCGGTGGTTACAATTGTTTGATCTAGCGTAATATCACCGTAGCCATTTCCATTGCTGCCGTTATAAAGTTCGATGGTGTAAAGAGAGAGATCGGTTGGTTGTGAATTTGGGATAAATATTTCGACAAACTCGTTGATGTCGCCGCCGATATTGTCGTAGTGAAATTCATTGATGCGCGCATCGACTTGCATACAATTGCAGTCTTCTAGCTGTACTGTAGTGGTCATGCTTTGGCAAGTCATTTCGGTGGCGTCACGGACAAAGATTTCTAATAAATCAGTGCTAGTATTTCCGAGTAAAGTGACTGCTATGGGTGAAGTTGCGCCGCTGGCGAGAATGCTATTGTCGGCGTTGTTGATGACTTCGTAGTTACCGCTTCCGTTCTGGACTTGAAAGGTCACTTCAAAAATGAAATCGCCATTTTCGCAGCGTGCATTTTGAGTAGCTACATCGGTGATGGCACAAACTGGCGTAGAGCAATCTTGAGGTGTGACGGTGACTTGATCGCTTTCGCAGGTTGGCTCGATGGCATCTCGAACGAAGATATCGAAAGCAGTCGTAGAGGTGCTATTGGCTAGTGTTATTTCTATCGGCGAAGCTATTCCGCTTGCCAAAACTTGTCCATCTGAAACACGGACAACTTCGTAGCTGTCGCTTCCATTTTGGACATCAAAAGCGACTTCAAATATAAAGTCTGCACCGTCGCAACGCTCGTTTTGAATGGTTGTGTTTGTGATGCTGCAATCCATGCTTGCTGCGCAGACTGAAATATTGTCCAAGCCAAATTCGTCTCGGCTACCGCTTCCACCATCGTCATCACCTGTCCAACGCAAGTAAAAGAAGTCTCCATCTGCCAAAGAAAGTCCCACGATAGTCGTCATTCTATTGATGACTTCGATGCTGGCTGGATCATTTTCTGGCGCAATGGAAGTGTAATCTAAGTCTGGAACTTCAACGTAAGTATTGTCATCTGTGGAATAGGAAAAGTTGAAGCTATTGGAGCGATTTTGGTCGTTGAGCACTAGAATATCGTAGCTGATGTCGATGTCTGTGAGTGTCGTACCACTTTGATTTTGAATACGATAGGTGATAGTGCCTGAAGTGAAGTCATTAGTGCCAGGTTGTATCCATAATGCTTTTTGAGTACCATTGTCTAGAACGTAAATCCCTCCTGTTGTTTCGCTATTCCCAGTGCCATCTGCTACTCCTCTGGCATAGTCGCCACTTGTCTGCGAATCTTCAAAAGCTAAGTCCCCATCCGAAAAACCTGTGATTGCCCAACGATTGGAGCAGAGCTCTCCAGACATGGGGTCAGGTACAAAACCTGTTCCTTCAAAGTCATCGAAAGTCTCGACCGCCAAACATTCTAGGCGAATGCTGTCAACTGGGCATTGTGACCTAGCCGTGTTGATGATGAAAAGTGAACCGATTAGCAACAGTAGAATTGCTCTCATGAATGTTGTTTTCAGAAAGTAAATGTTGTAATCGGTTGTTGGTAATTGGTCTTTTGTGTTATAATACTGTATAGTATTCCACAGACTATATCTACAGGTGCTACTTGCCTATAAAGCCCTATCTAACATCGCCTCAAGCCGGCTAGGCTCCTACTTTTTGCATTGCCAAAAAAGTAGGCAAAAACGCTAGACCCTCCAAGCTCGTCCCTCAAACAATGGAGGCTCGAAGCCACCCGCCAAGTAGAACATGTTCGAAGGCGTCGTTCTATCGTCTAACATCTCAAATCACCGCATCTGCTTGTACGCATTAATCAAGCCATTGGTCGAGCCATCATGGCTATTTACTTTTTCATCGCCTTTCAGTTCTGGTAAAATCTGCTTGGCGAGTTGTTTGCCTAATTCTACACCCCACTGATCAAAACTGTAAATATTCCAAATGATGCCTTGTACGAAGATTTTGTGTTCATAAAGAGCTATCAAGCTGCCGAGGACGCGAGGGGTTAGTTTTTTGACTAAAATGGAGTTGCTGGGGCGATTGCCAGAGAAGACTTTGTAGGCGAGGACGCGATCTATTTCTTCTTGCGACTTGCCTTTGAGTTCTGCTAAGACTTCTTCTTTTGTTTTGCCCATCATTAGGGCTTCGGTTTGAGCGAAAAAGTTGGCGATGAGCTTTTGATGATGATCGCTGACGTCATGCTGACTTTGTGCATGAGCGATGAAGTCGCAAGGGATGAGTTTTGTACCTTGGTGGATGAGTTGGTAGAAGGCGTGTTGTCCGTTAGTGCCAGGTTCTCCCCAAACGATAGGACCTGTTTCGTAGGTAACTTCGTCTCCGTTGCGATCGACAGATTTGCCGTTGCTTTCCATATTGCCTTGCTGGAAGTAGGCGGCGAAGCGATGCAAATATTGATCGTAAGGAAGAATGGCTTCGGTTTGGGCTTTGAAAAAGTTGTTGTACCAGATACCAATGAGTGCTAAAGTCGCTGGCAGATTTTCTTCAATCGGAGCCGTTCGGAAATGCTCATCCATAGCATGAAAACCATCTAGCAATTCCTCAAAATTGTCGAAACCAATCGTCGCCGCAATCGACAAACCAATCGCAGAAGTCAAAGAATAACGACCGCCAACCCAGTCCCAAAACCCAAAGATATTCTCCTCTTCAATTCCGAATTTGGCTGCACCTTCGATATTGGTAGAGAGAGCGACGAAGTGTTTGGCGATGTCTTTTTCTGCTCCAGATTTTAAGAACCAGTCACGAGCAGAAAAGGCATTGGTCATGGTCTCTTGAGTCGTAAAGGTTTTGGACGCGATCATGAAGAGGGTCGTTTCAGGATTGCAATGCTTTAAAGTTTCTACGAGATGAGTGGCATCGACATTGGAGACGTAGTGAGGCGTGATATTGCCATCCCAATAGGCTTTCAAGGCTTCCGTTACCATCACAGGACCCAAATCTGAGCCGCCGATACCGATATTGATGATGTCCGTAATTCTTTTACCGCTATAGCCTTTCCATTCACCTGAAAGGACTCGGTTGGAAAAGGATTTCATGCGGTCGAGGACTTCGTTAACGGCTTTGTTTACGTCTTCGCCGTCTTCTTCTACGCGTCTTCCTCCACGATTGCGCAAAGCGACATGTAGTACTGCTCGATCTTCTGTTTCATTGATGCGCTCACCATCAAACATCTGCTGGATGGCTTTTTCGACCTGGGTTTCTTTGGCGAGTTGGCGCAGTAGATCTAGCGTTTCCTGAGTGATTCTATTTTTGGAAAAATCGACTAAAATATCTTCAAATTGAGTGGAAAATTGCTCGAAACGTTCCCCATTTTCAGCAAAAAGATTGCGCATATGGACGTCTTTGACTTTGTTGTAATGCGCTTCTAATGCTTGCCAGGCTTTTGTTTTTGTTGGATTTTGAGTTGGTAGGACAGAGGTGCTCATTGCCATCAATAATTTTGCTAAATGATGGTGTGAAGGTAGGGAAATTTGATGGGGAATTAGAGATGATTGAGTACACAATCATCTCTGGTTCATAAATGCTTGGCACGAGCAAGAAAGTTTACGTAAAATTCATTCAGCTAACACTTTACATTTACAGCGAAATAGCTATAGTTTGCCATTCCGAAACTGCTCTACTGCATAGTCTGCTGCTCGAGCAGTAATTGCCATAAAGGTCAAGGACGGATTTTGGACGCCAGTTGTTGTCATACAAGCACCATCGGTCACAAAGACATTTTTGCATTGGTGTAGTTGATTGTGCTCATTCAGTAGAGAGGTCTCAGGATCTTTTCCCATTCGTACGCCGCCCATGACATGAATGTCTAGACCGGGTGCTCTTCCATCATCTATGCGTCGAATATCCGTGCAGCCTGCCGCTTGTAACATCACTTCGCCTTGTTCAAAGTAGTCTTTCAGCAGCTTTTCGTCGTTATCATCGTAGCCGACCGATGTGACGAGTTGCGGCACACCCCAAGCATCTGTTTGTTCTTCGCTCAGTCGGACATGATTATCATATTTTGGCAGCGTTTCACCTTGTATCATCATGAAGACGCGCCAAACGCCAGGCTCACGCAATTGATTCTTATAGTTTGCCCCGATTTGCTCGCCTTCTACTTCGCGCGTCCATCCAGCACGATCAGCGGCAAAGAAAGTCATATAGCCACCTTTGAAGTCGCCGTCTTGCTGTTTGAGGTGTCGGAAATTGGGGAGCATCATCATGGTGGGGCGTCTGCCGTAGACTGTTTTGTCCAATTCGTCGGGGAAAGTCCCCATGATAGAGCCTCGATAGTTGTGGAACATGACATAGCGACCGAGTAAGCCGTTGTCGTTGCCGAGTCCATTAGGAAAGCGATTAGATTTGGAGTTGAGGAGGAGCAAATTGGTATTCAGACAAGCCGCATTGACGAAGATGATACGTGCAAAATATTGACGTTTTTCTTTGGTTAAGCGGTCAACTACATTGACACCGACGGCTCGCTTTTCGTTTTCATCGTAAATGATAGACTCAACTACCGAATCAGATTGCAAAGCTAAATTTCCAGTTTTTTCTGCCCAAGGTAAGGTCGATGCATTGGAACTAAAATACGCGCCATACGGACAACCACGATAGCAGAGATGTCTGGCTTGACACTGCGCGCGTCCTTGTTCTCTGTGGATGTCTTGGGGTTGTGTCAGATGCGCACAACGCCCGATGATGAAGCGTCGATCTGGAAACACTTTTAGAATGTTATCGCGCATTTTGGCTTCTACCACATTCATCTCCCAAGGCGGCAGAAATTCACCATCTGGCAAAGTTTCTAATCCATCTTTGTTGCCACTGATACCTACAAATCGCTCGACGTGGCTGTACCAGTCTGCAATGTCATCATATCGAATGGGCCAATCGGCATAACCATATCTGCTCGGATTGTCAAATTCATATTTGCTCCATCGCTGCGTCTGTCGCGCCCAAGTCAATGACTTACCGCCGACTTGATAGCCCCGAATCCAGTCCAACGGCTTTTCTTGTATATACGGATGCTCTTCGTCTTTGACGAAAAAGTGTTGTGTGCTTTCGTCGTAGGCATAGCAGCGATTGACAATGGGATTTTTAACTTCCTCTTCGTATGGGATGCGGTTGTGATGCTCAAAATCCCATGGATGTTTGAAAGCAGTCGGATAGTCTTGAACGTGCTTGACATCGCGTCCACGCTCTAGCACTAGCGTTTTGAGTCCTTTTTCGCATAGTTCTTTGGCAGCCCAGCCACCGCTGATTCCTGACCCGATGACGATAGCGTCGTATGTGTTGTTTTCGTTTTGCATTTTGTTTTGTTTCATATGACGCACGAACCCCGACTTTCAGAGACAGGTAAATTCGCACGCTTTGTATGATTCGTTTCTTGACCCGAATATTCTATTTCATTTAGATATGAATTCTGCTCTCCAAACTCTCCTAGAGAGCCCAAGCCCCCTCTCCTTTCACATAAGGATAGTCGCCCTCAAATTTACCTGGAATAGGCTCGTAGCGCAAGGCTTCGGTCGCACCGACTTCGGAGGTAAAATAGGCGAATACAATGAGTTCTTTCAACAGCTTAAAATAATGCGGGAACATAGGATCAGTAGTCAACTGTTTACTTTCGCCGTCTAGTTGCGCTAAGAGATTATGCTTTGTGTCTGCATCGAGTTGAAAGAAAGATGCGCCATACATAAACTGGGTATATTCTTCGAGCTCAGGTAATCCTCTTCGCAATATTTCTTTATGTGCAGGTGTCAATCCTTTGACTGCAAAGAAGTCCAAATAATGCGCCACACGTGCCGCTTTTGCACCACCGGATTCCGGCGTTTCTGGAAGGATGACTTCTCCGATTTCATTGATGAGTTCGACTTGTCCGGGTTCAAAGAATATCGCTTCGTAATTATCAGAGCGACAGCTAGCTAAAGCATTGGGCAGCAAAAGTCCGCCACCTACACTGATGGATAAAGCGGAAAGGAGTTCTCGTCTGTTCATAGTTGGCTTGTTTCGTTTCTGGCTCAAGATAAGAATTTGTCGCTCAAATAGTCAGCCTGTTTGTACGCGACTGTTTTGTAATACTTCGGTCGCGTATCCATCCAAATATGCAACCAAATTACACCCAATCCAGCTGTATTGAGCCAAATGGTATTTTTCTTTTCTATTTCTTCAAAAATAGTTGTTCCTACTCGCTGAAAAACAGCATTGATCTGCACAGCATCTGCCAATCGGATAAACTTGCTCAAGTGACTGTAGATCTTTTCTTCGGTTTGTTTAGTAGGGACAACCAATCGAGCATCGCCACCTAGGTTTTCAAAGTCAACAACCAATTCAGGCTGATGGATGTATCGCTCGAATGATTGCTCATCGGCACTCAGTCGTTCCAATGGTCGACTGCGTTGCACAATACATTCGTAAGGTAAATCTAAGTAAGTAGAACGCAATGCTGGATGCTCCCAATAAAGAGCCGAGAAGTCAGTAGCTTTCAGCGTATCTACATAAAACGTAATGAATGTCGGGTCGTCTCGCCAACGCTCAAATAATTCTCGAAAGGTCATTAACTCATCACCTTGAAGGAATTGTAGCTGGACTGCATTTTCGGAAATAATGACCTTTTTGCTGGAGCAGACAACTTTCATTTAACTTACTTTTCAAAGAAAGGACAATAAAAAACGGCAGAAAGATCCACCGCTTTGACAAGCATTTGATGTCAGCTTTTACGCCACATGGACACCATTCATAGCCTCTACCCCATTCACTTCTGGTACATGGCTTTTCAAAGTCTGCTCTACGCCAGCGCGCATCGTCATCATCGACATACTACAACCTTCACAGTTGCCTAGCCATTTGATCTGAACGATCTTATCGGCTGTAATGTCGACCACTTCTATGTTGCCGCCGTCGATGGCTAAATGTGGACGAATGTTGTCTAAAGCTTGCTCCACACGTATCATCAATTGCTCTTTTTCTGCTTCTATCATAGCTATCATAATTTGTAGTTTGTATTTGTCAAAGTTAGTAAAAAAGGCTTAGGAACGATGAAATAACAAATTCCCGATTTAGAAGGCAGTTATTTTTAGTTTAGACAAAGCTCGTCCCGCAAAGCGGGGGCGAAAAACGTAGACGATGCAGCGCATCAGCGAGGCTTTTCAACGTAGTATAGTCAAAAGAACAAGTTATGAACGAGGAAGTTATTGTTTTATCGTTCCTTAATCTAAGTTCAATAAAAAATTTACATTACTTACGACTGCACATTGACCAGCCTTGTCGGCGGCAGATATTCATTTCTGATTGCTACCTGTTGCAGCGTTTGTTTGGCGATATTCATGAAAGCTTTTGCCTCTGCTGTTCCTTCGCTCAGCACAGCAGGTTTACCTTCATCGCCCGACTCTCTTATACTTTGCACGATAGGTACTTGCCCCAATAGTACAGATTGACTTTTTTTCGCCAAAGTCTTTCCACCACCTTTGCCAAAGATGTGGTATTTGTTGTTTGGCAGTTCCGCAGGCGTAAACCATGCCATATTTTCGACCACCCCTAAAATAGGAACATTGACATTAGGTAGCTGGAACATGTTCATCGCTTTGACGGCATCCGCGACAGCAACTTCTTGAGGCGTCGTCACAATCACCGCCCCGGTCACCGGAACACTTTGCACCAGCGTCAACTGCACATCACCTGTTCCCGGCGGCAAATCGACGATCAAATAATCCATTGGCTCCCACAGCACTTCACTGATGAACTGTTTGACGACGCCTGCTAGACGAGGCCCACGTAAGACAACCGCTTGCTCCGGCTCTATGATAAACCCAATCGACATCACCTGAATCCCATAGGCTTCCAGTGGCATCATTTTGGGCTGTCCATACAACTTTTGCACCTTCGGTCGTTGTCCTTGTAGTCCAAACATAGTCGGTATAGAAGGACCGTAAACATCAGCGTCTATGAGTCCTACACGTGCGCCTAATTGCTGCAATGCCAAAGCTAAATTGGTCGCCACAGTAGACTTACCGACGCCACCTTTGCCGGAAGCGACAGCAATGATGTTTTTGACTTGTGGGAGGTTTTGAGATTGCTGTGGGGCGTTGGGATTTTGAGTAGACAGATGAATATTGACTTCTGCTTCGGGATAGAGTTTTTGGATCGTCCCGATACAGGCAAAATTCATGTCCGATTTGTGTTCCATATTCAGAGACGGCAGTGCCAATGTAAAATTGACTTCATTGCCTTTGATCTCTAGATTGGTCACCATATTTCGGCTGACGATGTCTTGTCCGGACTGCGGATCGCGCACCATGGACAAAGCCTCGATAATTAAGTCGCGTTCTATTGCCATTTATTGTTTGAGCTATTAGCTACTAGCATTTAGCTGTTAGCCTTCTAGCTATCAGCTTAGGTATAGCGTTTTTTATATAATTTTTCATCAAAGAATCTTCATCGCTGGCGAATGTCTTCTGATGCTGTAAAACAAACAAATTCAGAGTAAGTAGAGTTTTTGAAATAGGATAATCTCAAAAGAAACTGCCAGAAATTGACTGTTTGTCGATGAAAAAATAATCATCATAGATCGTTTTTGATCGTTATCTTCTAATATCAGAAAATGCTCTTTTATCTCTCAAAACCAATCATATTTTAAATCACCACGAAGAATTTTTAAATCTTATGCAACTCAACCTATCATTTATCATCCTAGCTTGTACATTGCTTTTATCTGCCTGTCAGTTTACATCAGACTCAGAAACCAATGTGCCTGATGACAGCGTGACAGAAATGCGTACCACGCCTATCCAAGTCAGCCCTGTCAATGAAGAACTCAATGTAGAGGAATCTGCTGTGATTCGCTTGTTTCGCTCTGCTGCGCCTTCGGTCGTCTATATCACCACTTCTACGCTAGAGCGCAATTATTTTACGCGCGATGTGACGGAAATCCCTAGCGGAACAGGTTCGGGTTTTGTTTGGGACAAAGAAGGACACATCATTACTAACTATCACGTCATCCAAAGTAGTCAGCGTCGTGGAGATCGAGTCAGTGTAACTTTCGCCGATCAATCTAGTTATGAAGCAGAAGTGATCGGAATTGCGTCGGAAAAAGATTTGGCAGTATTGAAGATAGATGCACCGCGCTCGTTGCTGCGTCCCATTCCTGTCGGTGTTTCTGATGAGTTGCAAGTAGGACAGTCTGCCTATGCAATTGGGAATCCATTTGGGCTAGATCAGACATTGACGACGGGTATCGTAAGCGCGCTAGGTCGCGAAATCGAATCGGTAGGCGGTGTGACCATCCGCGATGTTATTCAGACAGATGCTGCTATCAATCCGGGTAACTCAGGCGGACCATTATTGAATTCTTCTGGTCAATTGATCGGTGTCAATACAGCTATTTACTCACCTTCGGGTGCTTATGCAGGCATTGGCTTTTCGATTCCGGTAGACGCTGTCAAAATTGCAGTACCAGACTTGATTCAATATGGAAAAATCAATCGCCCCACAATCGGTATCTATCCTTCTGACCGCCAATTGTCCAATGTAGAAGGTGTATTGGTACTGCAAGTGGCAGAAGGTAGTGGCGCAGAGCAAGCCGGATTACAACCTACAGCGCGTGATCAATATGGACGCATCGTTTTGGGAGACATTATCACAGCTATTGATGGCAAAAAAATTGCTTCCTATAGTGATCTGATTTTGACACTAGAAGAGTATCGTCCGGGTGATCGAGTCGAACTGGATATTATCCGAAATGAAAAAACAGAACAAGTCGATGTGACGCTAGGTACGGGGATTCAATAGTGTGCTTCCTTCAATAATCCCCTGAAAAGATAGAGCGTGATATTTTCGAGTGAAAGTATCGCGCTCTTTTTTTTTGTAAGAAATGGAAAAGCTTTACAGATACTGTTTATTATTTTCAAATTCTCTATAATTGCGGAGAAGTATTTGGCGTTAAGGAACGGCGAGTAGATAAATTTACGTTCTTGTCAAAATATTTTTGTGCTAATCAAGGCAAAAAATCTGCGTATAGCCTCAGCTACATAAAGATTTTTTAACGAAGAGTAGCACGAAAAAGATGAAGGAAAGAAGGAAAATTTATTTGTTCAACGTTCCTAAGACTGTGGCAATTCGAGATGCTAACAGCTCACCGAACTAACGCACAATCTGTTCTTATTAGAAAATAACAAACCTTTATGAGACATTTCTGGATATTGCTGACCGCGTCTATCCTTCTGACTTCGTGTATCTTTGGAAAAAAAGAAAAGAGTCCTTTTCAAGGCAAGACACTATTTACGCATGACTTACGCAAAAAAATAGAAGATGCCGCTGACATTAGAGACGTTCAGTTTTATACGACACGTGCCATCAAAATGCGACGCGTATCTTCGTCTGAGGAACTAGAAGTCACTAGCGATGGTAAAGTAGTGCTCAAGGAAGGAGATAAAGAAGAAAAGATCGAGCTAGACCGCAACCTGCCGGGCGTGTGCATTGGTGTTTATGAAGATCGTTTGCAGATCAGTTTTAGTGAAGGTAGCCATTTGGTTTTCCGCAAAGATTTCAGCGGGACTTATAGTTTGCTGGTAGAGCCGGATATGACCGGAAAGTTCAGAATCACTTATGGCACAGAGACTTATGAGCTGCTTCCCGGTAGCAATGAAGCCAAACTCGCCATCGATAAGCAATTCAAGAATGAAGACGAAAACGACGAGCGCGAAGAAAATGGACGCCGCATCGGGGGGAGTGGATACTAGAAGTGAACAGTGATACGTGAGGGGTGAGAGACTGCTTTCACGTATCACCTTTCGTCAGAGCTCATCCGCATTTGCTTTGTACTCAGCCGCCTGCTGTAGTATTTTCTCTCGCTCGCTACTCTCCATTTTGTTCCATGTACCCATCATCATATTGATGCGCCCAATGTGCTTGAGTTGACTCGCATTTCGATCATAGAAGTCCCAAAAAAGGCTGTTGAACGGGCAAGCCTTGTCACCGTATTTTTTCTTTCGATCATAATGACAATTGTTACAATAGTCACTCATCTTATGAATGTAGTTCGCGCTAGAAACATAGGGTTTGGTTGCCACTTTTCCACCATCTGCAAACTGACTCATGCAGCGCGTATTTGTAATTTCGACCCACTGAATGGCATCAATGTAAATACCCAAATACCAAGCATCGACTGCGTCGGGATGGACGCCGAGTAGCAGTGCGAAATTGCCGGTCACCATGAGTCTTTGAATGTGATGCGCGTACGCCATGTCTAAGCTCTGATTAATGGCGTTTGCCATGCAATTCATCTTTGTGTTGCCATCCCAATAGTGGTCAGGCAATTTGGCTTGATGATCGAAGTAGTTCTTTTCCTCTAGCTCCGGCATTTGCAACCAATACATACCACGCATATATTCTCGCCAGCCGACGATCTGCCGCACAAACCCTTCTATTTGCGATATGTCGATCTCGTCACTATGCTTATGCCAATGTGCAATACTAGACTGCACTACTTCTAATGGTGTGATGAGTTTGACATTCAAAGCAAAGGAAATGCGCGAATGATAGCCCAATCGCTCCGTTTCTGACATCGCATCTTGGTAGTCGCCAAAATGAATCAAACGACTGTCATTGAAGTCTTCCAGTGCTTCCAACGCTTCAGCGCGCGAGATGGGATAATCGAATACCTTATCGGGAATTCGACCAATAGTTTTAATGTCAAAAGACTCGATCAGCTCAACGATCTCGCTGGCATCGCGCTCAAATTTCTTGGTTTTGGGCACGTCTATTTTTTTGGGATATTTCTTGCGATTGCTGTGGTCGTAGTTCCACTGTCCGGTCAGCGGTGTTTTGCCATCTGACTCCATGAGCAAATCATAGTCCGTACGAACACGTCTGTAAAAGTACTCCATGATGAGGCGTTTCTTTCCGGCAAAAAATTCTTCTACGCCTTCGCGTTTCGTCAAAAAGTGCTCTGTATCGTAGGCGGTCACTGGAATATTGAGATCGTCGGCGAGTGTTTTTAGCTGCTGATCTAAGCGATATTCATCCGGCAAGAGATATTCAAAAGATTCGATATTGAATTTATCGACTAAGTATTTGATATTGTCAGGAACAGATTGCTTATTTTCTTTATGATCTAATTGCCAATACAACACTTCATACCCTTTTTCCTCTAGCTCTTGTGCAAACTGACGCATCGCTAAAAAAAAGCCCACAACTTTTTGGATGTGATGGGCGACATAGTTGGTTTCGGATAGCATCTCCATCATCACATAGAGTGTTTCCGGGTCTTTGTCATCAAACCAAGAATGCTGATGATTCAATTGGTCACCTAATATCAGTCGTAGTTTTCGATAAGCCATATTGTCGTTTTATTCAATCGACTGTTATAACTCATCAATATGTAGTATGTTCATCAAAAAAGGCAAGCAACTTGCGTTACTCACCTTCAAATGTGGATTCGTATAGGAGGTGGTAGTTTTCTACGACGACCTCCTTTTACTTTTAAATTCAGTTCACATCAATTAGGCAATACCACCGTATCTATCACATGGATGACACCATTATCTGCATTGATATCAGTTGTTTTGATAGCAGATTTGCCTCCTTTTTCATCTATGAGCAATACCGTGTCGCCACTGATGCGGGCAATGAGCGCACCGCCTTCTACAGTTTTCAATTTGGCTTCACCGCCACCGACTTTGATCGCACCGATCAGGTCAGAGGCATTGATCTGCCCGGCAAGTACGTGATAAGTCAAAATGGACGTCAACAGCTTTTTGTTGCTCGTCTCCAATAGCGAGCCCAATGTCCCGTCCGGCAACTTAGCAAAAGCAGCATTATCAGGTGCGAAAACGGTAAAAGGACCATCGCTTTGGAGCGTTTCTACCAGATCAGCTGCTTTAACAGCGGCGACTAGCGTGCTGAAATCATCATTTCCGGCTGCTACATCCACTATATCGCTAGAGCTATAACTATGGTGATAGCTGGCATTTCGGACATTTCTGTTTTTCTTGTTATGGCATTGAGCTTGAACGGCGCTCACACAAAAGATCAATAAAACTACAAATATGTTTTTCATGATAACATTTTAAATTTTGAAAAAATAAAGTGAACGACGTCGTCAATTGGAGTTACCAAGAATGGATCAACTCGGATCACGAATACATCAATTATTTTTTTGTTGAACCTTATTTTCCTTATTCTGTTAGGCTAAAAATTTTCAAGAAACAAATCATTTTGATTTTGTTGAAGTCTTTTTCACCAACAATAGTAGCGTAAGTGCGCACCGATCAGCAAGACATTATTGCCAGACTACAAGCCAAAGACAAGCAAGCCATGTCTGAATTGTACGACAATTACAGTGGCGCACTCTATGGTTTACTACTTCGCTTGACGAAAGAGGAAGGTATGGCGCAAGATTTGCTGCAAGAGACATTTATTAAAATATGGAAGTATATAGATCGCTATGATGCGGCGAAAGGCAGCCTTTTTACTTGGATGGCGCGCATCGCTAGAAACACGGCACTTAACACATTACAGTCAAAATCGAACCGACAACAACAATCTTTGCGCCCTATAACGAACGAAGAGACCGATAAAACCTTTTTAGAATATACGAATGTGAACAAGATCGGTCTAAAGGGGTTAGTAGCTCAACTAGATGAAAAGTACAGCACAGTTATCGACCTAGCTTACTTTCAAGGTTATACCCAAAAAGAAATCGAAGATCACCTAAACATTCCTTTGGGCACCGTCAAGTCTCGACTACGGATTGCCTTACGACAATTGCGCAAACTTTTTGATTACGAACAGAAGTTAATCAGCATCTTGATCTGCCTAGTAGCTTGTGGCTTGTGGTGATGATGAAATAAAGGTGCGGATTGAACCTATATATGGATAAGTATGAACGAACTAGACAATATACGCAACTCAGGAATGCTGGAACAGTACGTTTTGGGCTTGTTGAGCAAAAAAGACGCCGATAAAGTAGAAGCGTATATTCAGCAATATCCCGAACTCCAACAACATGTACGCGAGATAGAGGAGGTGATGGAAATGGTGCTTCAGGAAAATAGTATACAGCCGCCATCGCACCTCAAAGATCAAGTCTTATCCTCAGTAGATCAATCGACGCCACCGACTAAAGTGGTCAGAAACAACGCCTTCAATTTCAGTCCAATGCCTATTTTGGCAGCAGCGGCAGCTATTGGATTAGTCATTTTGAGTTTCTCTTTCTTTACCCGTAATAGTGACTTATCCGCTCAATATGCGAGCTTAGAAAATAGATATGAAGACCTACAAGCCGCCTGTCAGAAAGAACAAGCTATCGCTCAAAGTGAGCGAGCGTTATTGATGGATGTAACTACCGAAAATGTCATCCTCAATGCCGCTCAGCCTGGTAATACTTCTGCCCTATTTGCTATCGTCCACTATAACGAAGAAAGAGGCGAAGTCCTCTTACAAAACATCAATCTACCTGAACCACCTGACAAAAAGCAGTATCAAATGTGGGCAGACGTAGAAGGCGAAATGGTCAACATGGGCGTTGTCGATCTCACTCCCAATGCCATTCAAAAAATGACGTTTGTCGCTCATGCAGAATCTATCAATATTACGCTAGAGCCTCTAGGTGGCAGCGAGGAAGCGACAGTGGCAACGTTGCAGGCGAGTGGTAAAGTTTAATTTTTTTGCTAACCATGATATTTGGTCAGTCTTGCGATGGTCATTTTAGATTGTCGTAATGCACTTCTCAGTATCGGATCATTGTACATATATTGATACATTTCTCTATATGAGCGTTCCATCAATTTAGCAGTAGGCAAAATAGGAATAGTCACTTTCTGATCTATACAAACAGAAGTGTAACGATCGCGAACAGTGTTCAAGCGCTGGATGAGGATACTGGTGAGGTACTGAAGGCTCGTTAGTGCCGTTCCCGGATCGTTCAATGCCGGTGAGCAAGCTTTTACGGCTACTTCTACCAGATGTTTGCATCCGACCTCAGGTACTTCAAATGGTACTTCATGATTGATGACAAACAGTTTCAGCAGCTGCTCTTGCTTTTTTTGTACCAATGATTCGGAAACAGATAATAGCTTCTCTCCTTTGTGTACAAATGCTCCTTCCATTTTGTGAATGACTATACCTACATCAGCATTATTGGCATACTTTAGCAATTTATCAAGCTCATATCGGTGCAAATATCCAGTTCGCTCGGCATGGATAACGTATGATTCGCCTGACTTTCCCTTTGTTAAATTGTGCTTACCTAACTCCTTTACGCTTGAAGCAATCTGCCGAGAAGTTCGCTGAAATACATCATACAATATATGATTAATATGGATACTTTGAGATACACTATGGATGAAATAAATGAAAAGCATCACACATATCATAGCAAAGATGACCGCCAAAGCAGCAGCGATATTCGGGAAATAGTCTTGGTAATCTGCATTGAGGGCAAGCGATAAGGTCATAGCAAAGATGATCGTCCCTGTGCTGAACCCAAGTATGACTTGATGATGATTTTCGGATAGAAGTAATGGAATTAACCGAGGAGAATAGTTATTGATATTGCGGTTGATCACATTCATGACCATCGTATAACTAAATATCGTCAGCGTGAAAATCCCCCCTATCACAAAGCTAAGGGCAAACTGAATGTCACTCGGATCAGAAATGATAAACCGATGCAACCACTCGTATTGCTCATAGTCTACTTCAAAATGAACCAATCCAAGTGCCAAACATAAGAAGCACAGCAGCAGTATAGCAGGCACTAGTGCTATGCTGTTCAGAAATTTATATAGCAAAGAGAGCATCAGGCAGGCTTATCAGTTACAGCTACTTGCCCTAGCACTTGCTGAGCAGGAAGATAACCTGAAGCCGCCGATTGTTTGATAGCGATATAGGTAATCATCAGTCCATAGACGACTTTAGAAGATATATCTGCCACCGTAAATAAGAGTTGTCTCAGTACCACACCATCTGCTGTATTCATGAAAGCCGGTATCAAGTAAGCGATGGGATACAGCGTCCAGGCAAACATCATCAACCAGAATACTTTCATAATCGTGCTACCTGTGCCGCCTTTCATCGCAGGATGCGCATCTCGAATACTGATACCCACTATATAATTCATCACCACAAAGAAGACCGTACTGATGGCTCCCCAAATCATCAAGCTAGTTATGCTATCCACTTCATACAATTGACCGACATACCCTGTGATAATCATGCCCCAAGCGGCGATAATCAAGATGGTTGCTTTTCGGAAAAGTTGGCTACCTCGGATGTTGAGCACGATCAGCAATTGAGTCAATAAGCAAGGGATAGTTACCATCCAATTGACGTAGCGATAGCCATTGCTAAACGAAAGTTCGTCACGTATATACATACCATCCTTTAGCACAAACGCATTTGTCCACATTCCTGCCTGACTCACTAAAATCAATCCAGCAGAAACCATAACAATGCAAGACAAAGCAGTGGCTACTCTATACTTCGGAGCTACAAACTGGGAACAGACTAAAAAGAAAACTAGGGCTGCCAAATGAGCGCCTACACCCATCGTCAGTAAGTGGTCTATTGCTTCAAACTGTCCAATAGTGTAGTCAAATAGGTTTTCAATGTTTCTCATATCAATAGTTAATAATGATCAAAAAGTTGAAAGGAGAACAGCAAGGAGTGAGCCGTGTTCTATGCCTTTAGCCCAAAATAAAAGGGATTAATTTTTGCCTGTATTTAATCATTATTTGATTGTATATCAGTTATTTACGATCATAATGTCAGTAGAGCTAACATCAAAGAGCTGACTCGATTCTGTATCGTGGCCGATCTTATTCTGATAGACAGCCACTTAGCTACTCACGCCCTTATCAGCCTCCTCAACCTTTTCTACCTTCCATCAGTTATCTGCAAATGCAGAAAAAAACTTTGAAGAAAAAACCAAAAGACCTTAACCAGGAAAAACTATCTCTCCGTCAGCAATTTAGTGCGCTGCGCAATCTCCCGGCTTTCTTCCGCTTGATCTGGCAGGCTAGTCCCAGCATGACCTTACTCAACGCCAGTTTGCGACTCATCAAATCGCTCGTCCCCATAGCGATGCTAGCAGTGGGAAAAGAAATTATCGACGAAATCATCCGATTGAGTGAAAATGGAAGCGAAGATCAAGAGTACCTTTGGATAATGGTGGCGATTGAATTGGGACTAGCAGTTATCTCCGGCTTACTGAATCGGACGATCACGCTAGTTGATGGATTGTTGGGCGATTTGTTTTCCAATAGAACTTCTACCAAAATCATCAAACATGCTGCCAAAATGGATTTGTATCAGTTTGAAGATGCCGAGTTCTATGATAAGCTGGAACGTGCACGCAGACAGACGACCGGGCGTACCATTTTGATGTCTCAAGTCCTCACACAAGCACAATCCATCATCACCGTCATTTCGCTCGGTATTGGTTTGGTTGCTTTCAATCCGTGGCTCATCATCATTTTATTTATCGCGATTATTCCTTCCTTTTTGGGTGAAACCCACTTCAATCACCGCACCTATTCTTTGACGCGCAACTGGACACCCGAACGCCGCCAACTCGACTACCTACGCTACATTGGCGCAAGTGATACCACCGCCAAGGAAGTCAAAATATTCGGTCTTGCCGACTTTTTGACCAACCGCTTTGAAAGTCTAGCCGACAGCTACTACCACGCCAATAAAAAGATTGCTGTCAATCGAGCTTTGGTCGGCAGCGCATTGTCTACGATAGGAACTTTGGCGTACTACGGCGCGTATGTCTTTATTATTTTGCAGGCAATCGCGAGTGTCATCACTCTGGGAACGTTGACCTTTTTGGCAGGAGCATTCAAAGGGATGAGCAATAATTTGCAACAGATCATGAACCGCTTTTCCCAAATCGCCAACAGTGCGCTCTACTTGCAAGATTTGTTCGATTTCTTTGAAATACAGCCGGATATTCGGTCTTTCGAAACCGCAATTGATGTGCCTCAGCCTGTCCAGAAAGGCTTTGCATTTGACAATGTCGGTTTCAAATATCCAAATAGCGAGCGTTGGGCGATTCGGAACTTGTCTTTTCATTTACCGACAGGTGAAAAACTGGCTTTAGTCGGCGAAAATGGAGCTGGAAAAACGACTCTGGTCAAACTATTGGCGAGACTCTATGAACCAACCGAAGGACGTATCCTGCTGGATGGTGTAGATATTCGACAATATAATTTGGCAGATTTGCGCAACAATATTGGCATCATTTTTCAAGATTACAATCGCTATCAATTTAAGGTAGCGGATAACATCGCCGTAGGTAGTATCGCCGAAATCGAAAATCGCGTCCGTATAGAGGATGCTGCTCAAAAAAGTCTGGCAGATACCGTCGTCGACATTTTACCGGATGGTTTCGATCAGCGACTGGGTAAGTTATTCAGAGATGGACTGGAACTATCCGGCGGTCAATGGCAAAAAATTGCCCTCGCTCGTGCCTATATGCGCGATGCGCAATTGTACATTTTGGATGAGCCGACTTCGGCACTAGATGCGCGTGCAGAACACGAAGTCTTTGTAAGATTTACAGAACTGATCGCAGATAAAATGGCAGTACTGATTTCGCATCGTTTTTCTACTGTCCGAATGGCAGATCGCATTTTATTTTTGGAACAAGGACAGCAACTGGAGTATGGCACGCATGAAGAACTCCTAGCACAAGAAGGTAAATATGCTGAGTTGTTTCAGTTGCAGGCGCAGGGCTATTTATGACTCCAAACTCCAATCGATTGATTCTTTGCCTTTTCGCTTCAAATAGGCATTCGCTTGCGAAAAATGCTTGCTGCCGAAGTACGCACCACGCGCCAGCGGAGAAGGATGCGACGCTTCCAGCACTAAGTGTTTATTATTGTCAATGAGCTCTTTTTTTTGCCGCGCAAAATTGCCCCACAGCATAAAGACGAGATGCTCACGCTTTTCGGACAGTTGCCGAATAACTTCATCTGTAAAGTGTTGCCAGCCTATTTTTTGGTGTGAGCGTGGCTTTTTGTGTTCTACGGTCAGCATGGCATTGAGTAAGAAAACGCCTTGTTCTGCCCATTTGGTCAGGTCACCATGTTTGGCTTTCGGAATGCCTAGATCCGTTTCTATTTCTTTGTAAATATTGACCAATGAAGGTGGCGTTCGTTTGGCGCGTGGGACGGAAAACGACAAACCCATCGCCTCGCCCGGATTGTGATAAGGATCTTGTCCGAGGATGACCACCTTGACTTGCTCAAACGGCGTTTTGTAGAACGCATTGAAAATCAAAGAGCCTGCTGGATAGACCGTTTTGCCTTCCTCTCGGAAGCTTTTGAGTTTATTGACCAAAGCGTGAAAGTAAGGCTTGGAAAACTCTTCTTTCAGCACGACTTTCCAGCTTTCTTCTATCTTGACATTGACTGCCGGAAGTGGTTCATTGAATAAATCAGACATAAAGTTGGACTTTTGGTGTAGAACTCGAAAATAGAAATTCTGTTCAAAAATATAGCATAGGGGTTACTTTCAGCTCCCTTTGCCTCATCCTTTCTATTCTTCTTTCAATCTCCGAATCATATACTCAATCGGCTCCTCACCTTCTTTCGCCCAAATCCCCATCGTCGGCGCGTACACTTGATTCGCGACACCTGCCGCATCAGCCGCTTCCTTCAATGCCGCCACATGAAAAGGATGATGGTACAATTCGCCATCGTCTTGTGGCTTGGCAGTCGGTCCTATATTAATGGCATAAAAAGGTACATCATCGACAGTCATGAGATCGAGCATATCTACTTCTGCACGATAAGCTTCCATTTCTTTGGAGTACAATTCATCTAAAGACGAAATGCCATAAAAAGAATACAAAGCTGCCAATCGCTCTTCGTCAGCATCCAAATTGAAGTCAAATTCTTTGAAAATAGCCTCCCATTGTACCAAATCATAACTCGCCTGCACGCCGAGTGCCACTACCGCTTGCGGACGCGTCGATTGCTGCTCCCTCAAATCCATACTTTTCAGGTTCGCCATATCATCCTGTGTTCCCAGCCACATCGCTGCACCGCCACCTGCCGAGACACCCAATACACCCACTCGTTCAGGGTCAATATTCAGCTCTTCGGCATGTAATCGCAAAAACTGCAACGCTCGTCTCGCATCATGTAAGCTCGTACGCACACCATCGTCTGTATGCTGCAAAAAGCGGTAGTTGATGGTTGCAAAAGCTATATTCTCCTTCAAAATAGACTCCAATTCGGCTGTGAAGTTATAAGCTTCTTTTTTGTCACCTTGAATGAAACCACCCGGATGAATGAAAAGGACAAGCGGCGCAGGCGTCTCCGAGTTGATGGTAAAAATGTCCAATACATTGCGCTCGTGAGCATTATCATATACAACATCAGCAGCAAATTGAAAATTGCTATCGTCTACACTTTCAAAAGTGACAGGCGCAGTCGTATAATTCAATTCTAGAGGCTGTATGAATAGATCTTCTTGAGTTGTATCGGTTGTTTCTTCTTGGCAAGCGAAGAGAAATAGGGAAAGAGAGAAAATAAATAATCGGTAAAGCATAGTGAATGGTTGAGTCAAATTCTGAATTTACTTGGTTGCTTATTTTGCTAAAGCTGCGGGTGGCAAGGCAGAAGAGTCACTTTGGTAAAGCTTGTTTTGTCCACGAGTTAATGTGTCAGTATAGCTAGAATCTAAAAGCTCATAACTTAATGCCAGTTATTTAGACGAAAACACCTTCGCTTTGTTGCTCGGTGTCATCTTTTTGAAAAACTCAATTAGGGAGCGGTCGGGAGAATGGGAAAAAGGGTAATTTTGTGGTTTCTTTTGTAAAACACATAGGCACATAGAGTGCATAGTTATTTATTTTTCAATACTCAGTAAAGTGGATTATGTGTTCATTTCTCAATATTAGAGGAGAAAATCTAACACGTTTATGAACCGACTTGCATGGATGATGATGGGACTGGTATTGCTTACTGCTTGTAGTCAATCTGAAAATACGAATACGCTTTTTCAAGAATTATCGTCGCGCACGACCGATGTTGATTTTGAAAATACGCTTTCCTATGATGAAAACTTCAATATCTATACTTACCGCAATTTCTACAACGGTGGTGGTGTCGCATTGGGAGATGTCAATCAAGATGGACTCACCGATATTTACTTCACCGGGAATATGGAGCAGAATCGATTGTATTTGAATCGAGGCGATTTTCAGTTTGAAGATGTGACGGAAATGGCTGGTGTAGCTGGCGAAAAGGCTTGGTCGACAGGTGTCGCGATGGCAGATGTAAATGCAGATGGCTGGCTGGACATTTATGTCTGCAATTCCGGTGGCGTAGAAGGGGATAACAAGCAAAACGAGCTATTCATCAACAATCAAGACGGCACATTTAGCGAGCAAGCAGAGCAGTTTGGTATAGCCGATCAAGGACTCTCGACGCATGGTGTTTTCTTCGATTACGATAGAGATGGTGATCTGGATTTATATTTATTGAATAACTCCTTTCGTGCCATTGGGAGCTTTAACTTAAAGCGAAACGAACGCTACGAACGCGATGCTATCGGCGGTGATAAGTTGTATAAAAATGTAGGTGGTCGATTTGAAGATGTGAGCGAAACAGCCGGTGTTTATGGAAGTATTATCGGTTTTGGATTGGGCGTGACGGTCGGCGATGTCAATCTGGATGGCTGGCAAGATATTTACGTCTCCAATGACTTTTTCGAGCGCGATTATCTATACATCAATAATCAAGACGGCACATTCAAAGAGGTGCTGACCGAGCAGATGAATTCCATCAGTGCAGCGTCTATGGGCGCAGACATGGCGGACATGAACAACGACGGCTATCCCGAAATCTTCGTGACCGAAATGCTGCCTGAAAAGGATGATGACATCAAGCAGAAAACCACTTTTGAAGGCTGGAATGAATATCAAAATAACCTCGTAAACGACTACTATCATCAGTTCACCCGCAATATGTTGCAATTGAATAATGGCGATGGTACGTTCAGTGAGATTGGTCGCTTGGCAGGCGTGGAAGCGACGGACTGGAGTTGGGGGGCACTGATGTGTGATTTGGACAATGATGGACTACGTGATATTTATGTCGCCAATGGCATTTATCAAAGTTTGACCGATCAGGATTATATCGACTTCATCGCCAATGCAGAGACGCAGCGTATGATTATCACTCGCGAAGGCGTTGATTTTAAAAAGCTCATCGACTCTATTCCTTCCTATCCTGTGCCTAATTATGCCTTTCAGAATCAAGGTGATCTGCAATTTGAGAATAAAGCGCCAGAGTGGGGATTGGCTACTGAAGGACACTCCAACGGGGCAGCTTATGGCGATCTGGACAACGATGGCGATCTCGATCTAGTCGTCAACAATGTCAATATGCCAGCTTCAATTTATAGAAATCAGAGCAGCAGTAATTATTTGCAATTCCAACTCAGCGGCGAGGGCACGAATACGCAAGCAGTCGGTTCTCGTGTCACTATATTTTATGGCGATACCTTGCAGACGTTGGAGCATATGCCGATGCGCGGTTTTCAGTCGTCTATGGACTATGTGGTGCATTTCGGGCTGGGTGAAACGCATATGGTGGAGCGCGTTTTGATTGATTGGGCAGATGGAAAACAGACAACTTTGGATAATATAGCTGCCAATCAACGACTCGAACTCCATCAAAATGAAGGCACTGCTGTCGCTGCCGCCACCTTCCGAGACTTTCAAGCTACGCCCCTTTTCACCGATGTTTCCAATGACATCAATATCGACTTTGAGCATCAAGAAAATCGCTTTTCTGACTTTGATCGCGAGCGACTGATCTATCACATGATGTCTACTTTAGGACCAAAAATAGATGTAGCAGATGTGAATGGCGACGGTCGGGACGATTTCTATATTTGTGGTGCAAAAGATAGCGCAGGCAAACTTTTTATTCAGCAAGCTAGCGGCGACTTTAGAGCGACGAATGAAGTACTGTTTGAGCAGGGAAAATTAGCAGAAGAAGTCGATTGCCTCTTTTTTGATGCGGATGGCGACGGCGATCAAGATTTATATATCGCAGCAGGTGGCAATGAGTTGCCCAACTCTTCTTCCGGCTTGATCGACCGACTCTATTTCAACGACGGCAAAGGCAATTTCTACCAATCCAAACAGACGTTGCCGACCTTCAATTTTGAAAGTACCTCTTGCGTCCGCGCTACTGACTTTGATGGCGATGGCGATCAGGATCTATTTGTAGGCTTGCGTTTGCGTCCGTTCTTGTATGGGGTGCCGGTCAATGGTTATTTATTGGAAAATGATGGCAGTGGTCAGTTCAAAAATGTGAGTCAGCAAGTAGCACCAGACTTGAAGTCATTGGGTATGATTACGGATGCGCAATGGGCAGACACAGATGGCGACGGAGACGAAGACCTGGTCGTCGTGGGCGAATGGATGCCTATCACGATTTTTGAAAACGAAAATGGGCAATTTACACCATCAGAGATAGCCAACAGCAGTGGCTGGTGGAATTGTTTGCAAAGTGGCGACTTCAACAGCGATGGTCGCCCTGACTTCATCATCGGCAATCATGGACTAAACTCTCGCTTCCGCGCTTCCGAAACTGAGCCGATAAAAATGTTCGTCAATGATTTTGACCAAAATGGCAGTGCCGAACAGATTATTGCTCGCTACGAAGATGGGAAGTTATTGCCTTTCACCCGTCGCCATGATCTCGTTATGCAAATGCCGCCGATGAAAAAGAAGTATTTGCGCTACAGAAACTATGTCGGACAAACCGTCGATCAAGTTTTCACACCCGAGCAATTGGAGAATGCCCTAGAACTAGAGGTACAAACCCTGAAAAGTGTCGCTTTGATGAGTAGCGAAAATGGATACGCTTTGCAAGCTCTTCCTCGCGCCGCTCAGACCTCACCCATCTACGGCATTCAAGTGGATGATTTCGATGCAGATGGGCAACTCGATGTCCTCATCGGTGGTAATTTTTACAATGCCAAACCGGAAGTGGGTCGCTATGATGCGGGTTATGGACTATTGCTAAAAGGCAATGAGGATGGCGCTTTTGATGCTATCGCCCCTAAAGTATCAGGCTTTCAGGTGAATGGTGAGGTGCGAGATATGGAAGGGATTGAGATTGATGGAAAGTCGAGTGTTTTGGTGGCTCGGAATAGTGAGCGTATCGCCATATTCGGACTCAATAAAACAGTACAATAAATAATACCACAACAAAACTTGCCCAATCCATCAACTTATATTACTTTTGTCATCCTTTTGATCCCTTAGCTCAGTTGGTTTAGAGCGCTGCCTTGACAGGGCAGAGGTCACTGGTTCGAATCCAGTAGGGATCACAACTTGTATTGTTAAAGTGCTGATAATGAGGATAAAACAAATAAAGAATAATCCTCAGCAGTCATTTTAGCAGTCGTTTAAGAAATAATATGAATTTTTAGAGGTCAGATATAGTTGCCTAACCTTTTTTGTGCCCTCATCTGAACACTCTTTAAAGATATGATTTTCCTAGCTTTTTATGAAGAAATTGGGGTATTCATTCTCCAAAAAAGATGCCCCTTCACTCTTTCGAGCGAAGAGGCGAGTAAAGCACCTCAGTCATTTGTGGGGGGAAAATCAAGGTACTTATTCTTCGAGGTATTGCCTAGCCGGCTCAAAAAAATATTCGATGGGTTGATCCAATAGCACAGCGATGAACAGCAGCGTAATGGCACTGATATGATCGTCACCTTGCTCATACTTTTGAAGCTGCTGATAGGTGATACCTAATACTTCTGCCATATCTGATCGCTCAATTCCTACTTGCTCTCTATACTTTCGGACTTGCAGCGCAATCAGTGGCTTAATTCTATTCTTTAAATCTTTGTTGAGTTTTTGGACTGCCAATCGGTTGACCGTCTTTTCTAATTTTCCCATTTGCTCCCACACTCCTAAGCAAAATTGAGTTGTCATTTTGTAGTGTCTGCCATACCAATCATCTTTTGCATGACTTGAAGCCTGTTTTATATGATTGTTTTTAGTCTGTCAAGAAGTTTATGTGATTTTTGATTGGACTCTGATTGTACAGGACTATAGAAATATGAAAAGAGGAGTACCACCGTATGTTTTCAACTGCCAAACAACTCAGAGTTGCGAGAAGTCTTTTGGGCTGGACACAACAGGACTTGGCTTTGCAAGTAGGACTAAGCAAAGACACAATCAGGAATATAGAAGGCGAAAAGGGGCAGCCCAAACAAGAAACTGTTGATCGTATTCTACGCACTTTTGAACTTGCCGGCATCGAATTTATCAAAAATGGTGTAAAGGAAGCAGACGCCGTAGTCAGAATGAATGGAGCAGAAGGCTTTTGGGATTTTCTAACTGATGTGTATGGAACGATTAAAAAATATGGTTCACCCAAGAACAAGGTAGAAGTTTTCCTTTCTAATGTCGTTCACCAAAATTGGATTACTGCTATCGGTGAGGCACAATGGAAACTTCATGCTGATCGGATGCTAACTATCAAAGACCGAATGGATGTCAGAATATTGGTCAAGGAGAATGATTGGCATTTTCCTGCTCAAAGCTATGCGCAATACAAATGGGTGACAGACGATCAATTTAATGACCGATCATTTTACTCCTATCACGACAAACTTGCTTTTCTCAATTTTCAGCCCAACGACGTTCAAATCACCATCATGCGCCAAGCTGAATTTGCAGAAGGTTATCGAACGCTATTTCGCAATACTTGGGAATACGTCGCCAAATTACCTCCGAGTAATGGAGATCACAATTGACCAACACCGATTTTTGGAGTGATCGCTATAAGAAGGAAGGCGAGATTTGGCTAAACGATCCAAGTCTGACCGCTTTGTTTGTAGAACAAGTAATTGGAGAGGATAAAGATCAATCTATTCTAGAAGTAGGCTTTGGATACGGTAGAGACATTGCCTATCTAGCTTCAAAAAGATTCCAAGTATCAGGCATCGAGCAATCTGAAGTAGGCTATCAGATGGCAAAACGACAGATTCAAGAATTATCTGTCCAAAATACTTCCACTATTGATCTCATACAGGGCGACTTTCTCACGACTCACTTCAATCAAAAGTATGATGTCATCTACAGCCATAGAGTGGCACACCTATTCAACGAAGGAAGCGAAGTTCAGCGGTTCGCTCAAAAATTAGCTGCTTTGGTTAAGCCAAAAGGAAGAATCTTAATCTCTGCAAGAGATGCCCGGGGAACGAAACCCAAGCGAAAAGGACACCAAGTCAACTTTTGGAATGAAGCTCGCTTTGAAACTGTTTTTGGTGACAATTTTTTGATTGAACAGTTCGTAAAAGGTGAAGAGATAGAATCCAAATCCAATCCAACACCTACTTACTTCACCTTGATGATCGCCGAGCGTAAACCATAAACCACATCAATTGATCTTTGCACCTCTGCTTCTCGCCTCCTTCACTAGCCATTCACTGAAGGTGGTGCAGGCAGTTACATCTTTTCCCAACCGTTCTTTGAGCAAATCTAGCACAGTAAAGAAGTTGAGTTCTTCGGCAAAATTTTCAATCACTCCGATAGCTAAGACTATCTGATTGAGTGCAGAATCCAATTGAGCATTAATGATCTGTTCTCCTGTCGGATTGCTTTGGATATGGTACATTTCCTCTGCGTAAATACATTCAGAAAGCACATAGCCTTTTGTGACCATATCAATGGCATAGCGATCAATATTGGTTTGAAGTGCGGAGGCGTTTCTTGTCAATTGCTCTAGCTCTTCATCTGTAAAATCTACTTCAATCAAATGTTCTCTTTCCTTTTTCACTAATCCAACCTCAGTTTGCTAAATCGTGAAGATTAGCATATTTGTCGAGCAGCAGTTCATGACCACTCATTGCTTCCTCCCAAGTAGAATACCGATCTAACTCAATTTTATTTTCAAGACTATCGGTAGTGACAAGCGTTTCAAATAGTACAGGACGAAGTTCATCCTTACGCCTTAGATCAATTCCTAGAAAGATGGTTGATACTGTATGCCTATCTGTTTTATCAATTTTCAAAAAAGGATTGGACAAGAAGTATTGCTCGGAAAAGTCTTGTGCGCTTTTACAAGCAATCGGCTGTTGATCTTTCAAGACGTAAAACATATTCAGCATTCTAGCACAGCAATTGTTGGAATCAATCTATTAGTGGATGTCCAACTTGTCATAAGATAAATTATCACATCATTGATAGATAATGCATCTGCACTTCCCCCAATCACGAACTAAACGAAAAGATATACGCTGTTGCCGCTTGTGCCGGCGGCAATAGCGTTTCTAAAAACTGATGATCTTGCCCTAAATTATGCAGATTTTGCTCAATGTGAACCGCTATGTTTGCACATATAGCTTTTGAAAAACCCAAAGTAGTCAGCGAAAAAGCAGCACTCAAATCAGCAATGATCGCTTCTCTCTGATGGTCTTGTGCTCCCAGTTCATAATCTTGATAGCCTCTATCGCCTTGCTCTCTGTTCAGGCGATTAGGTGCGCCTGTCCAATGGGCGAGTGCAGAAAAGACATAGGTATAATATAGATCAGATCGACCATTGAATTGCATGGTGAGTGGTAAGATGATTTCGTCAGTTCGGCGCAAATAGCCTGCTCGTTCGCCATATTCATGAGTAATGGTTGCACCTGTGGAAGCAATGACTTTCTCAGCTTCTTCATTTAGCACACAATCATTAAATCTAGTTTCATCAGTCTCCATACCTCGATAAGGTTCATCGTAATTGAAGTCGATGTATTGGATTACATCATGAGGAATCGCTTTGTTCTTGATAAGCTCGATGATGTGATTCAAGATACTTTTATAAAGTCGACTATGAGACATGATTTTCCCCCTTCTCATGCAAACAAAGTTCAAAGAAGAATTTTATCAACTCAACCATAAGTCAGTTTTGTATGGTTTGATTGACGTTTAGCTTTAGCGACCTCCCCGCTCTGTTCAACAACATCAATTCGATACATTTCAGATGCCTTCTGAATGGCACTTTGAATTTGTTGTTTTCTTTCTTCTGACCATTCTTCAGGTAAATCAAAATCCGCAGCTTCTTGAAATAAACTGTTTTGATTTGTGCCTCTGTTCATATCGAAAACGTAGCCGTGAACAACTGCATCGAATTGCTCGGCCATGTTTAGTCGAGCATTCTCGATTGATAGCAATTCATTGATTTCTTCACTCGATAAATGGGTAAGTTGGAGGACAAATCGATACTCGGATAAGGTATCTAAATGAATACGGCTGCTGTCTAGCAGCTGATTAACCTCTTGAAGTTCTGCGAAAGCGGCTCTATCACTTTGCTTGGAATACAGCTCATCCCGACGAGCAATGAGATAATTATAGATTTCAGGAGAAAACAAGCCATTGACGACTTGCTCAAATTGATTGGATAGCTCTTCACATTTTTGTTCCCACATCTTTTTCATGCGAGTAGATTAGCATGAGCATACCCAAAAGTTGATCAGTCTTTAATTTAAAAAGTGGACTTATACAGACGAAAATGAGGTCAGTAAAGATTAAAACTCATATCGCCCTTGTCAGCCATAGAATAATAATTGTCATCAGGTGTGAGAATAATGTGGTCAATAACAGGAATATCCAATAGCTTGCCTGCCTGTGCAAATTTTCTTGTGATCTCAATATCTTGACGGCTAGGATTGACATTACCTGAAGGGTGATTGTGTGCTAAAATAATAGAAGAAGCCCGAGCCTTCAAAGCAGCAGCAAAAGCTAAACGTACATCCACCACCGTTCCATTGATGCCTCCTTTTGAAAGACGGCAAAGTCCCATCACTCGATTAGAACGATCCAAGAAAAGTACATTGAACTCTTCAAGCAGCGCGATCTGATCGCTCCAATTGGATTCCAACACCCAATAAGCATCTGAGGATTCCGTGATCTTGGGTCGGTCTTTTGCTTTAACTTTTGTATTGTAGGTCAGTTGGATTTCGGAGACTTGCATAGGGATTTTGTAGCTCATTTTTCTACTCTAGGTTTTAAGCCAAGAAGACACAATGAGCGAAATCGTCTCTAATTTAAACATCAACAAAAAAAGACCGCGTAGAATTAACTACACGGTCCGTTTGCACAAAGACTATTACACGAGCATTCTAAGTGCGAGGAATTTACTATTCATTGATTTTAATAAACTGTTTCGAGTTGCCTTGCTCATCAACGAGCATGTAAGTACTAGCAGGTAAATAAGACACATCAATTTGAATCTGCTGCCATCCTGTCGTCGTCAAATCTTGCTCTACACGCATCACCTGCTTGCCATCCACATCCATAACATAGAAAGCTACACTTGTCGATTCACTGTAGAACTCAACTTGTAAAAACTGATCTGCACCGATTGGATTTGGATAAATCGTCCATTCGGTATCGCCTTTATTCAGCTTCACAGAGCGGATGTCTGAATATTCAGTCGTGCCATCAATATCTACTTGCTTCAAGCGATAGTAGTAAACGACTCCACCGATGACATCTTCATCTGCATAAGCATATTCAGTCGTTTCAAGTATCGTGCCCTGCCCTTCGATACGATCGATTGGCTTAAAGCTTTTCGCATCCTCGCTACGCTCTAGCTCGAAGTGACTGTTGTTTAGCTCACTGGCTGTTGCCCAAGTCAAGTCGATGTGATCGCCGTCAGCTTTCGCATCGAAGAACAACAATTCTACTGGTAATACATTAGCAGCAGTGATTTCTGCAAAGTCATGGTCATCCTCGTCGCCATTGCTATTGTCCGTCACATCATCGTTACCATTGTCTCTTGGATTCTCACCCGTATTGTCATCATTCGTTTCATCAGGTGTACTATCTACATCTACATCGGCTATGCCATCATTATTTATATCAAAGAAACTGATCTCGATAATATTAATGATTTCATCATCCATCACGTTATTAGCATCTCCATCATTGACTGTATAAGTGATAGAGAACATAACATTTTCGTCAGGCTGCAACCAATCAGTATTTGTATCTCCAAAGTCAATGGTGTAAGTGTCACCCACTTTAATGACATCAAATAATGCTGTTCCACCTCCATTCAACATGACCATCGCTGCATCAGTAAACGTCTGATCCGCAGGAGGAGTCAAAGCACTAGGTACATAGTTAGTAATGGTAATATCCGAAGTAGGTGTATCTCCTTGATTGAAGACCGTAATCTTGAAGGTAGCTGGGTCTCCAATGTCATACATTCCTGCGTCAGGATCAAGCTCAATGATCGCTGCTAAATCATTAACTGCTGGTCGGAAAGCAAAGTCATAACAGGCTTCCACTTCTTCGTCATTAGCAGTCGCTATTGTAGGATCGGTCTGGAATAGATCCGTATCTTGATTGCCCTGTACAGGAATGGCTGCTACGCCTTCGTTGTCATCTGCATCATCTTTGTCAGTAATGCCACCATCTGTTTGGTCAATCAATGTAGGTACTAAGTCTAAGTCAGTGATCGCCATTTGTGCTTCATCTACTTTGATGACAAATAACGGTGTCTGTGTACCGCTAGGATTAAGTGTTGATGGATCAGCTCCGTTAACACCAGTTCCTTCGGGTGTATTTGCATCTGTATCTTCACCTAGACCTACTCGATAGTCTTCATCGATTAACAAATTCGGGAATTCATAGAAGCCATCAGCATCGGTAGTCGTCTCTACTGTAATCATTGTTCCATCAGGATAAGTCACCATCATCTGAACAACTACATTTTCGATTCCCATTTCGGTATCATCTTGCTGTCCATCTCCATTGGTATCTTCCCAAACATAGTTGCCCACTGCTGCTGGCTCTTTATAGTAACCAAAGTCCACATTTGAATTATCAGGAATGGTCGCATCAATCGTGATAGCAAAAGCATCTTCCTTGGAATTGTCCATCGGATCATCGCCGCTGTTCGTGGTCGGGTCTTGATTTGGACTTGTTGATTGCCAGTAGCCAACTAGCTCGCCATCCTCATCAGTCACATCTACGATATAGTCGTCTAGTGGTAGATTATCGAAAAGATACATCCCATCTACACCACTTGGGTTGTCTGTTGTGACATTATTGTTTGTCGTTGTGCTACCAATCAATGGTTCGCCTGGATCAAGTTCGCCGTTGCCATTCAAGTCGCGGTATAGATCAATCGTTACGCCATTAATACCCATCTCACCTGGATCAAGCATACCGTTTGCATTGGTATCTTCCCAGACTTTGTTGCCAATAGAACCAACTGTTTCATTCGGATCGGCTAAGTAACCAAAGTCTTGATCTAAGTCTATCGGAACACTAATTGTTAGTGTAACAATATCACCTTCGTTGTTATCATCACCGTCAGGATCAGAAACATTGACTAAGCCTTCTAAGACCGGATTATCCATTGGGTCAGTTGAAATGATCACTTGATAAGTCATATCCAATGGCAAGCCACCAAAGTAGTAATTACCGTTCTCATCCGTCACGGTCGTCGCAAATGGATTATCCAACTCCGCGCCCGTGATCATATTGTCGTTATCTAAGTCTTTGTACAGCTCAACGATGACACCTTCCAAACCTGGTTCGTCTGGGTCTTGCACATCATCATCATCTGTATCGTACCAAACATAGTCGCCAATGACGCCTTCCCCTGGGTCTTGATCTTCAGGTGTATATCCAAAGTCTTGATTGACCACTTCATTACCTGAACCTGCTGTTAGATTTTGCACAGAACTAATGCCCAATTCCATATTCGACATCTGCGAAGTTGGGAAAACGTCCACTTCCATTGTGCCACCGTCAGCATCGTAAGTTGGTTTGAGTCCGTCAAGTACATTATCCGTATCGGTGACGACGACTAGATAATCTTCGCCGTTGCCTGCTGGCAAACCTGGGAAGAAATAAAGTCCATTTTCATCGGTCACGCTGTTTGCAATGATTGGTTCGCCTGCGTCCCATTTACCGTCGCCATTGGTGTCTTTAATCAAAGCCACACTTACACCTGAAATAGGTTGTTCGTCCATGTCATCTTCGGCAGCGTTACCTTGATTGACGGTTACGCCATCTGCACCTGCTTGATTTGGTCCGTTGCCATCTGCATCTGCATCTAGCCAGACGAAGTCACCAATTGCACCTAATACGTTAGGATCGTTGTAACCGAAATCTACATTTAGGAAGACATCGCCAGGTCCGAGTATAACAGGATTGGTCGTCATATTATCATCTTCGACGGTATCATCTGGATTGTCTGCTTCGCTTTCACCAAAATGATCAGGATCACCCGTTTGATCGAAGCCATCAATTGGACTACCTACTTGATTGACCATGACATTGTATGCGCCTGCTGGCAGATCATCAAATAGATAAAAGCCATTCGCATCGGTTACGTCTGTTGCAATTTGGTCACCTGCAATAAATGGTGTACCGCCGACAGTCACATCGCTTGCTGCAATCAATTTGACGGTCACGCCTTCGACACCGACTTCTTCAGGATCAAGCACACCGTCTTCATCCGCATCATACCATACTTGATCGCCGATAGCTCCTAATGGACTACCATTTGGATCGTTCACATCATCTGTTGGATTGTAGTTGTACCCAAAGTCGGCGGTTAGGTTTTCTTCACCTGGATCAAGTGTGATTTTGTAGCCGTCACCATCGTGATCTTTGTTACCTAAGTCGCCATCGTCGTCGTCAGTATCTGCATCCGAGCCATCCACTACATTTGTAAAAATAGTCGTTTGTGTCATGCCTGTTGGCAAACTTGTTTCATCAACATCCACAAAGTACATCGCTGCCGGTAGATCAGGGAATAGATAACCGCCATCGCTATCCGTGATGGTGCGATCTATTTCGTTACCGTCCATATCGTTTAGAATAATGATTACATTTGGAATGCCTGGTTCGCCTGCATCCTGCAAGCCATCACTATCTTCATCGACCCAGACATAGTTACCGATCGCACCCAATTCTTTTTGATTGACAGTGACACAAATAACACCGATTGCACCACTTTCCGCGGCTAAATCAAAAGTCACTCTATCGAAGAACTGTAAACCTAAATTATCTGCTGTTACACTGATGACTCGGTTAGCAGTACGATCTCCAAAACGCACACCTGATATTTCATAAATACTTCCAGAACCCTGTTCAAAGTCTTCAAAAGGAATAGTAACTGACTGTCCTGTAGAGGTGTTTTCGTAGATCACATCTCCCTGTAATGGCAAATCTAAATCAACCATATCGAAGGCAAAACGTCCTAATGGCAAATCAGAATTGACGATCATTTGTCCCCCACTACCATTGTCATTTGGATCAGAAATATCACTAGTTTGATTGATAATCAGTACATTACCTAGCATCTCAGTGATGATATTTCCATCTGCCCATTGATTTGTTCCTTCACTATTACGCTCCAAATCTGGATCATTACCTCCCGTTCCGTCTGTGTTGTACAAATTGATTGGATTGTTGGTTTGATCGTCGCTAGAGAACGTCAGTCCCTGACCATTCCCATAGATATTGGCATACGGTTGGGTAGCGAATATATCGACACTACCTGCTACTAGCGGATTGCCTGCATCATCTACTTCAAAATCTGCTGTGTAGTTACATTCATCGTTTGTATCACAAAGAATAGGCTCTTCAGCGACTCCGAAATCGTAGCTTGCGACCACATCTTCGTCTGTTTCTGGGTCAATAGCTTCCGTATTCTCATTGCCTTGCACAGGTTGAGCGGCTACGCCGTTGAAGTTGTCAGAATCTTCTAAATCATTGCCATTACTATTGACATCACTTGCTGTTGGCACTAAATTCATGCTAGTAAGTGTAATTTGATTGCCATCTACTTTAATGGTATAAGTCGGCTCATCGCCCATTCCATCACCATTGTAGTCTTCATCCAGCAATAGATTCGTGAATTCGTAAAATCCAGGATTTCCAATGGCATCATTGACAGTAGTTGTGACCAATGTAATCATCGTTCCATCAGGATAGGTGACCATCATACTGACTTCCACTCCATTGATACCTGTTTCTCCGTCATCTTGCAATCCATTTCCATCTGTGTCTAACCAAACATAGTTACCCACCGCCGCAGGGTCTTTGTAGTAGCCAAAGTCCACGTTTGTGTTATCAGGAATCGTCCCATCAATAGTGACGGCGAAGGCATCTTCCTTCGAATTATCCATCGGATCGTCGCCATTATTCGTCGTTGGGTCTTGATTTGGACTAGTTGACTGCCAATAGCCGCCTAAGACACCATCCTCATCTGTCACATCTACGATATAATCATCAAGTGGTAGATTATCGAAGAAGTACATACCATCTTCACCACTTGGATTGTCCGTAGTCACATTGTTGTTGGTGGTTGTGCTACCAATCAATGGTTCGCCTGGATCGAGTTCACCATTGCCGTTCAAGTCGCGGTATAGATCAATCGTAACGCCGTTGATGCCTGGTTCACCTACATCTCGTACACCATTCGCATTGGTATCTTCAAATACTTTGTTGCCAATAGAACCAACCGTTTCATTCGGATCAGCTAAGTAGCCAAAGTCTTGATCTAGATCGGTCGGATTAGCTATTGTAAGTGTCACAATATCACCCTCGTTGTCATCGTCACCGTCTGGATCAGAAACATTGACTAAACCTTCTAAGACTGGATTATCCATTGGGTCAGTTGAAATGATCACTTGATAAGTCATATCCAATGGCAAGCCACCGAAATAGTAGTTACCGTTTTCATCCGTTACGGTTGTTGCAAATGGACTATCCAACTCCGTACCGGTGATCATATTGTCGTTGTCTAAGTCTTTGTATAGCTCAACGATGACACCTTCTATGCCAGGTTCGTCTGGGTCTTGTACATCATCATCGTCCGTATCGTACCAAACATAGTCGCCGATGACACCTTCGCCTGGGTCTTGATCTTCAGGTGTGTACCCAAAGTCTTGATCGACGACTTCGTTGCCTGCACCTGCGGTCAAATTCATGACTGAACTCAAGCCTAGCTCCATATTCGACATCTGATCGTTTGGATTGACATCGACTATATTGCCTGTGCCTGCATCGCCGTCTGCATCATAGGTTGGCTTCAATCCATCCAATATATTGTCGGTATCAGTCACGATGACTAAATAGTCTTCTCCATTTCCTGCTGGCAGACCTGGGAAGTAGTACAGTCCATTTTCATCGGTCACGTCTGTTGCAATGATCGGTTCGCCCACATCCCATTTGCCGTCGCCGTCGGTATCTTTGATTAGTGAAACCGTAACACCTTCGATTGGTGTTTCATCGGCATCGTCTTCGGCTGCATTACCTTGATTGACGGTGATGCCATCTGCACCGACTGTATTTGGTCCGTTGCCATCTGCATCTGCATCTAGCCATACGAAATCTCCGATTGCACCTAAGTCATCATCGTTATCATATCCAAAGTCAACGTTTAGGAAGACATCGCCAGGTCCGAGGACAATCGGATTGGTGGTCATATTGTCATCTTCGACGGTATCATCTGGATTGTCCGCTTCGCTTTCTCCAAAATGGTCAGGATCACCTGTTTGATCAAAGCCGTCGATTGGACTACCTACTTGGTTGACCATCACGCTGTATGCGCCTGCCGGTAAGCCATCAAAAATATAGAAGCCCGTTTCGTCCGTTACCGTCGTCGTGATCTGATCGCCTGGTGCGAACATTGTACCATCAATGGTGACATCGCTCGCAGCAATCAATTTGATGGTCACACCTTCGACGCCTACTTCCTCCGGGTCTTGTACACCATCTTGGTCAGCATCGTACCAAACTGCATCTCCGATTGCGCCAAGTGGACTACTATCTGGATCGTTCACATCGTCGGTAGGGTTGTAGTTGTACCCAAAGTCTGCGGTGAGGTTTTCTTCGCCTGGGTCGAGGGTGATTTTGTAGCCATCGCCGCTATGATCTTTATTGCCGAAGTCGCCGTCGTCATCATCTGTATCTGCATCACTGCCATCCACTACGTTTGTGAAGATGGTTGTTTGCGTTAAGTCTTGTGTATTCGCATCGCCATCCGTGTCAGGCAAGGTCGTTTCGTCCACATCAACGAAGTACATCGCACTCGGTAGATCAGGGAAGAGATAACCACCGTCGGTATTCGTCACCGTCGAGTCGATTGGATTGCCGTCCATGTTGTTTAGGATGACTAGTACGTTTGGTATGCCCGGCTCGCCTGCATTTTGTGAGCCGTCTGAGTTTTCATCCAGCCAGACGTAATTGCCGATAGCCCCGAGGATTACTTCTTGTGGTTCAGTCAAACCAGCATCCAACGTATGATCTGTACTATCCGCTACGAACATAATGACTGGCATATCGCCCACATTTGGTACAGTCATTTCCGATACATCCGAATCGTTTTGATCTGGATTTTCGCCCTCGCCGCTGTCAGTGGTGGTAAGCCCGTACATGACACCGTTTGCAGTAATCTGATCTGTTGCGTCATCGTAGCTATCGCCCATGAAGACGATGAAGTATTTTTCGCCTTCATTTAAGCCATTAAAACCTGTAGTTGGTGTGGCTACACCAGCACCATTTACTGTAATACCTGTTGTATCGACATTCGTGATGTCGAAATAATATTCTCCATCCATATCTGTCGTGTCTTGACCAATTAATAATCCTGCATCGTCGTAAAGTTTGACGATGAGGTTGGTTATTGGGTCTTCGCAAGCATCTTGGACGCCGTCTTCGTCAAGGTCGTTCCATACGTAGTTGCCGACTTGGATAGGAATAGGACGACAAAAGGCTTCTACGTCTCCTAATCCCACCGCTTTACCAAAATAAGCTGCTCCCGACTGCGCTGATCGATACAATAAATAGCCAGGATTTCGCTGTTGTCCTGATGTATTATCAAAGTATCCGAATCCACCTGAATTAGTAGATGTCCCAAGAGGATCCATTACGGTAACCGCTACCTCTCCTAAGCTTGTTAGTTGAGCTAGTCCCCCACTAGAGGTTTCAGCATGAGCAACATTCCCACTACTAGTTCGGAAAAAATCCCCCGCATAATATTCACCTCCGCCAGGTCCTTGATTATTATTGGCATTATTAGAACAACCTGCTCCTCCTTGTAAAACATATTCATCACCTATTCTACATGCTCTAAGTATATCACCGCCACTTATATTACGAATAAGTGCATTGTTGCCAGTAGGTCTCCAGTTCCTCCAACCTAACATATGTCCCATACGATCTGCATAACCCATGATTAAAGAACCATCTGTATCAAATTCAATGTCTGTAAACATTGGTGTAGGATAGATGATAACGTCGCTAACGCAGGTGCCAGGCACACTACCTGTCCAAGGAAACCAACCCCTTCTGTTGTTACAAGTAGCCCCAAAAGCTTGTGTACTACCTGCTGGTCCTTTCGTGTAGTTTAAACTATAATCAAATATTATTTGAGCTGGCTGGCTGTTGTCGTCTGGATTGAATTTATATATATAGGCACTTAAGTTGGACTTAGATCCTCCTCTTGCATCACATATACCACCTACATATACTTCACCATTGTGATAAGCCACTGCAAAAGGACGGAACGAAGCTGTAGTCGGCGCACAACCTGGATCAGGGATTTGAAACGATTCGATATTCGCTGCTGTTGGATTTGTAGTAGGTATTTTAAGTAACGTTTTGGTATTTAGATTCACCGTAAATAAGAACTGTCCATCATCGCTGATATCTAAATCGCCGAAACCTACCGTTCCTACTTTGTCGTAAGCATCTGTATCACGAGATGGATCAGCAGGAGCTCCCAAACCACGTGTAGCATCATTAGCAATCATACCAAGATCGAAACCTAGAGCGGTTAGATCAATGAATAATTGTGGTGATCCATTGGGTAAACTAATACTGTAGATTGCGCCCAATGCACCATTCGCAGGATTGGTCGCATCATTCGGTAAACCTACATGCCGTTTGAGGAATGCAGAAGCATACAGTAGTGATTCTTCTTGATCTATCGCTAATCCCCAGGTAGCACCTATTTGAGATTTTGTCGCCAATGTATTCGGATTCGTTTCGGAACCATTAAATGCTATTGGAATTCCCTCCAATTCGTACGCGCCACTTACAATCACGTCATCAGGACCTGAAGCTGAAGTAGTTGCACCATTTACATAACAATTGGTAATCATTAATGGATTTTGTGTACAATACTCATCTTCGTCAAATACTCCAAAATCCACTTCACAACTTGGCATATCTACAAACTGTACATCTGTTCCATTGTCTGTACCAGCTGCACTTGGGTCCAGCCAAGGCGTGAGCGGTGTTGAAAACTCTACGCGAACTGGATATGTAATATTGGTATCATCTACGCTCCAATCTCCATTCGCGTTCGTATAGGCACTATCTACTGGCTCATCATTATCACACTCGTACACATAGACTAGAATATTCCCTTGCCCTGTTTCATTCATATCTTCTACACCATCATTATTGAAGTCATTAAAGACTGTTCCACCTAAGTCATCCACACAAGGTTCGGAACAAGCAATCAAATCTACTAATGTAGCTACCTCACAATCTGTAAGCCCTACTACCTGTGCTTCGATGAGCTGATCGAACGCTGGAGTAGTCGCCGTAAAGCGTACCGTATCAGTTCCATTCGGTTGAGCCGGTGAGAAGATTTGTGTTTGCCCTTGGAAAGTCACTTCCACATCATTCTGTAAGCCCAAAAAGTCAATGCCAACGGCTACTTCAAAGCTCGTGCCATCTGTACAAATCACTCGTGGACTCAACTCAAACTGCGTGTTGCTGATGGTGAAGGCGACTTCGTCATCGCAAAGGAAGATCGGCGGTTCGGCAGCAGCGATGATTTTGACGTTGTCGATTAAGCCGCCGAAATAACCTCCGTTATTCAATTGATTGAAAGCATTACCGCCAAAGTTGCGACCAATACCTGCTTGTTGATTAGTGGCTGCATCAACCATTGGATTTTGTGTATCTACAGATATGCCTGGAATGCCATCCAAATAAGTGGTCAAAATACCATTATCAAACACCGCTGCCACATGATGATAGCGTCCATCGAGTGGGAAACGCTTCGGTCCGCTTGCTATGTAACGTGAGGCGTTATTATTCGCATGAGCGATGCCAGCTTGTAGTTCGCCATCGTTTAGGCGTAAGGCAAACCCATCTATTTGACTACCTTGCTCAAATATGATTTGAATACCGCTTGTATCATCTGGCAATATCCATGCGGAGATAGTACGTTCGGTGAAGGCACTATTAAAACTCATGTTGGAGACCGTTCCATTGAATAGTACTTCATCATTTGTCCCATTCAAATCAAGCGCGAAGCTACCTTCAATCGCATTCATAGAGTAAGTCGAAGCTGTACCTGCATTATTAGCGTTACCTGTAGGGTTGTTGCCATTGCCTGAAGAGTCGTTATTGTCTTCTTCAAAAGAATACATCGCTTCTAGATCAGTACCACCTTGTGGATAGGTGACGGCACGGTCATAAGCATAGAGCGTCAAAGTGCTATCTACTGTGACCGTATCGCCATTGTCAAAAACCATGCCCATACCACCTGGCTCTGTATAGAAAGCTTCCATACCTGTCAAATCTGTCCCTTGAATAGTTGGTAGAATAAACTCAGATGTATTGCATAGAACCTCATCTTGTAGATTAGTGTCGTCTATCATTGGACACATCGTGCGTTCTACAACTAAACCTACATCAAAAGAGTAATCGGTAGAATCAGTAGTAAACATGATCGTCGGATAATTGACTAAAGTACCGATGGTCATCAAAGTGGCATCTGAATCGTTTAGATCAGGATTGTTGCCTTCGCCGCTATCTTCATCTGTCAAAGTGTAAACTGATAGCCCTGCGCTTAGCTCACCTGTCAATGGATCGAATTGGCTCATTGCCATACTGCCATCGTAGCCAAAGACGATACCGTAAGGTGTATCTGCTTCAATATCTTCAAAAATGTACTGACCGTCTACATCTGTTACGGTCGAAGCAACAAATACAGGATTGAGTGGATCGGTTTTATCGTAGAGGGAGACTTTGACTTGTGCAGCACCTGGCTCGCAGGCATCTTGTACCCCATCTTCATCTTCATCTACCCAGACGTAGTTGCCAACTTGGATGGTGGCGGATGCACATACTAACTCTAAATCTCCCAGACCGTTTGCTTTGCCGAAAAATGGAGTATTGCCTACATATATTTGGTAGGTTCTTTCTTTAGTGCCGTCCATGTTATCTAACCAGAAGATACCTCCCGTCCTAAAAGCAGTGGGATCCATACCTGTCATAGCGACATCTCTTGTTGTCGGTAAAACAGCTAATCCTCCGACTCCTGTCTCGTCATGACTACCTCCTCCTCCAGAAAAGAAATCGCCTGAATAAAACTCATCATTAAAATTGTTAATATCTTCTAGTTCAAAACCATTGTCAGTAGCAAAGGCTTTAAGAATATCTCCTCCTACTACATAGCTAAAGGTTTGCGTACCTGAAGGCGGGTAATTAACAGAACCCATTTGGTGACCCCCTCTATCTGTGAAGCCTAATATCATATCACCTGCATCATCAAATTCTATATCAGAAAGAATGGGTTGAGGATATCCCATCAGCGCCCCTGCACATCTCCAAACATTCGCGTCAAACGTATCTAACCAAGCAAACCATCCTCCTCCACTGACAGCAGGGCAGTTACTTGACACACCTCTCTTCGGATAGTCTATAGGACTTTCCATTACACTTACGAAGGTGTTGCCTACTAGTTGGTAAACAGTTGCTGTTAAATTATCTCTACTCTGACTATTAATAGCATCACAAATACCACCAGCGTAAAGTGACCCTTGGTAATATTTAAGCGCAAATGGTCTAAACTCTCCTCCTACACAACCTGGATCTGGCATAGGGTATTCGTCCACTAGCGTTTGTGTTGCAATATCAATTGCATAGACTGTCTTGTCATTTAAGCTCATGACAAAGAGCGTTTTTTCGTCATCCGAAATATCAACATCTCCTAATCCAACTTTACCAACCTGACCAAAAGCTTCCGTATCATTATTTGGTGTTGCAGGATTGGTCGGTAGTCCTCTACCTGAGTTAGTTGGAATGCTACCTACATCTGCGCCTAAAGTACTCACATCTACAAACAGACTATTTGTTCCTGTTTTAAGATCGTGTTGGTAGATGGCTCCGAGTGGATTTGTCGCCAGTCCTTCTTTTAGTCCGACGTGACGCTTCAAGAACGCTCCAATAAATAGAACGCTATCTTTTCGACTGTAAGCCGTTCCCCAAGTAGAACCAATCTCGTCTTTATCTGCTAGATAAATATTACCATTTTGACCACCAACTCTATCGTAGTCTAATGCTACTAGAACTTCTGTTGGACCAGTTGTACTAGCTGCATCACCATTGACGTAGCAGGGTGTAATCAATAAGACATCTTCCGAATCTACGACTCCATCCGAACCAGCTACGCATAAGGCAGGATTAACCACTCCAAAGTTCACTTCGCAGCTAGGTGCTTCTACAAATTGTACGTCGGTTCCATTATCTGCACCTGAAGCACCTGCGTCTAGCCAAGGAGTAAGTGGAGTAGAAAACTCTACTCGATATGGATAGTTGTTTAAGTCCGAAACGCTCCACTCACCACTTTCACTGGTGTAAGCAGTCGCCACAGGAACGTCGCTATCACACTCATAAATCTCCACTAAAATATTGGATTGACCTACGTCGGTTGGATCTTCTGTACCGTCATTGTTTAAATCTAGAAAGACTATACCACCTAGGTCATCCACACATGATTCGGTACATGCAATCAAATCAACTAATATCGATTCCTCGCAATCCGTTAGCCCAACTACTGCTGCTTCTACTAATTGATTAAAAGCTGGAGTCATCGCTGTAAACCGAACGGTATCTGTTCCATTTGGACTAGTCGGTGTGAAAGTTTGCATTTGTCCTTGGAAAGTAACTTGCACATCATTCGCTAGACCTAGATAGTCAATACCTACAGCTACTTCAAAGTTGGTGCCGTCGGTACAAATGACGCTTGGATTGAGTTCAAATTGTGTATTGTTGATGGTAAAGGCAACTTCGTCTTTACATAGAATGATTGGTGGTTCAGCAGCTGCAATGATTTTAACATTGTCGATCAAACCGTCAAAATAACCACCGTTATTAGATTGGTTAAACGCATTACCTCCGAAATTCCGACCGATACCTGCTTGCTGATTGTTGGCAGCGTCCACCATTGGATTTTGTGTGTCCACGCTTACGCCTGGCGCGCCATCTATGTAAGCCGTCAATATGCCATTATCGAATACGGCAGCCACATGATGGTAGCGTCCATCTAAAGGAAAACGTATTGGACCTGTCGCGATGAAGCGAGAACCATTGTTGTTAGCGTGCGCGATGCCAGCTTGTAGTTCGCCATCATTTAGGCGTAGCGAAAAGCCATCAATTTGGCTGCCTTGCTCAAAAATAATCTGTACGCCACTGGTATCATCTGGACGTATCCAAGTAGCAATGGTACGCTCGGTGAAAGCATCATTGAAACTCATGTTAGACACAGTTCCATTGAAGAGTACTTCGTCATTTGTTCCATTCAAGTCCAATGCAAAACTGCCTTCAATTGCCTCCATTGAGTAGGTGGCTGCTGTTCCTGCATTGTTAGCATTACCTTGCGGATCATTGCCGTTGCCTGAAGAATCGTTGTTGTTTTGCTCGAAAGAATACATTGCCTCCAGGTTAGCTCCTCCTGTTGGGTAGGTCACCGCACGATCGTAAGCATAAAGTGTCAAAGAACTATCAATGGTAATCGTATCGCCATTTTCGAAGGACAAACCTCTACCACCTGGTTCGGTAAAAAAGGCTTCGCGTCCTGTGAGATCAGTGCCCATAATCGTGGCTAGAATGAAACTATCCACATTACATCGCACGACATCTTGTAGGTTAGTGTCGTCAATTTGTGGACACATGGTGCGCTCGACGACGAGACCAACGTCATAAGTATAGTTCGTCGAATCTGTATTAAACATGATGACAGGATAGTTGACTAATGTACCTAGAGTCATTAATGTCGCATCTGAGTCGTTGACATCAGGTTGGTTACCTTCGCCACTGTCTTCGTCTGTTAACGTATAAACGGAAAGTCCTGCGGACAACTCGCCTGTAAGTGGATCGAACTGACTACTCATGGTTGCGCCATCGTAGCCGAATACAATGCCATAATCTACATTGGCTTGAATACTATCGAAATAATACTCGCCATCAATATCTGTTGTCGTGGAAGCGACAAAAGTGGGGGTTAGCGGATTGGTTTTATCGTATAAGGACACACTTACGCCAACAGCTGATGGTTCGTTGGCATCTTGTACGCCATCTTCGTCTTCGTCTACCCACACATAGTTGCCAACTTGAAGTGTAGGCGATACGGAAGTGAGTTCTATATCTCCTAAGCCTGTCGATTTAGCAAATATCCCATCACCTATTCCGCCTCTAAATACTTGATAACCTCGGGGTGTACTTCCTGAACTGGGGTCTGTATTTTTGAACCATTCCAAACCGCCCGATGCAAAATTCAAAGGGTCTAAAGCAATAGTTACCGTTAGGTCAGCAAAATAAATTTGTGCTAATGCGCCTTGTCCAGTTTCTTCGTGATTAGGGTTATTAGTAAAATATCGGTCTTGCCAGTAGAACTCTCCACCGCCTGGTCCTTGGTTGTTGGATAGACCAGAGACGCCTCCACAACTGCCGTTATTTTCGAGGTCATATCTATTAGTCGTTGAATTTAGACAAGCCCGTAAGATCTCTCCCGCACTTACATTGCTGATCAGTCCACTCTGAGAAGGATCAGGACGCAAGTTGGCTTGTCCTAGCATAAAAGATCCTCTATCAATGAATCCAATCGTCATGCCTCCTAAGCCATCAAATACAATATCACTTAGTATAGGCATGGGTCTAGATTTGGTGCTTTCAAAGCCGCCAGAACCACTTGCCCATTGAGAATCGACATAAGTGCTGACCCAAGGATTCCATCTCAGAGATATAGCTCTACGAGCTGCAGTTGAGCCAGTTCCTGTACTAGGTTGTCCTTTTAGATAAGTTAAATCAACATCTAATTCGTTAGTCAATGTGGTCGGGTTATTTGGATCAAACGAAAAAACGTAAGCAAACATATCTGCTTGTGAACCTCCATTTTCTCCTGTACAGGTTACCCCGAGATAGCCTCTTCCTTCATAAAAGGTCAGTCCCCAGGGGCGAGCTTCGCCGTTGACACAACTAGGCCAGCCCGGTAAACCAGTCAGTGGATATTCTATAGCAGTTCCAGGTGTAGAACCGCTGACATCTAACTTGATCAGAGAGCGATTGAATAAATTAACGATCCAAAGATTATCATCTGTTTCGTCAATATCAATATCGCCAATGCCTAGTTTGCCTACACCATCATAAGCTTCTGTATCTCTTGAAGTAGCGGTGAAGTTGGCTGGCAATCCTCTTGCAGAATTGCTAGGGATTGTACCAAAGTTAAAGTTGTAAGGGGCGTTTTCTAAATCTACAAACAGTAGTTCATCCGCAGGCGCACTCAAAGGTACAGTCGTCGCATTATCCGAATCTTCAATTAGATAAATGCCCCCAAGTCCACCTACCCCTAGTCCGACATGTCGCCTGACAAGTCCTGATAGAAAGGTGCGTCCTGATTCTATTTGATAGCCATTTCCCCAAATAGCTCCTACATGTTTGGAATAGACCAATACTTCGGGAGCCGGCTGACTAGGACTAGCAGATGTGCCAGTCGCAGTGTAAGGAACACGAACAATCGCATCTTCCGAACCTGAGGTGCCGCCAGCTAAAGGGTCGCCGTTGACAAAACATGGAACAATAACGTTTGCGTCTTCTGTATTGTATTTTGATGGGTCAAATACACCAATAGTCACCTCGCAGCTCGATCCGTCTACAAACTGAGTGGCTGTTCGATTGTCTGTTCCCACTGCAGAAAGATCTAAGTTAAGTGTAGACGGAAGGACGAACTCTACTCTAACTGGATAGGTCAAACCTGCATCGCTTACGCTCCAATCACCATTCGCGTCTGAAGTTGTAGTAATCGTAGGATTAGTTGCGCCTACTTGGTAAACCTCAATCCCTATATTTTCTTGACCAAAATCGTTACCATCTTCCACGCCATTGTTATTGGTATCATAGAATACACGACCGCCCAAACCTGACATACAAGGTGGCATTTCCATAAACGAAATCTCTGGATCAATCACCAATTCATAATCCCGATTATAATCACCTACCTCAAATGACAAAATACCCTCTGCGAGTGCAAAGCGGCTATCAACTTTGATTTGTTGTCCGTCGATTTCTTGATAAGCATAAGGTTTGGAGTGTTTAATGATGCTACCATTGTCTTTCGGAATGATGAGCTGTCCTTGTTGATTGATGTAGGCGTTTTCAGCATCTTCCAATTCAAGTTGAACATCAGCTATATTCCCTCTAGGCTGTAACTGAATGTCATAACCTGCGTTGCCACTTCCTTTGTCGTAAACAATTAGATTGGCTTTATTGAAGGCTTCTTTGTAAATCACTTCTTGATTTCGTGCATCCAAGGTAGGCATACCTTCAAAATTTGATAGCTTCATTTTGGATTGCATCTCGCCTGCTTTGATGGCGATATAGTCATCGGCTAAAGCGAGTTGATAGTCAGTCGCATGAACTGTGAATTGATCGTTTTGAGTTGTAAATTCAATAGTTACACTACGATCTGTATCAGTTGTACAAGCAGCTAGCACACCTAGACCGATCAAATAGATTAGCCAAGGTGTTTTTGCTCTTCTTCTAAGAAAAGGAGGTAGAAAATAATTCATCATATATAAATTTTGATGGTATAATTAGATTAGTATTTAAGGCATAAGATGACCTGTCCACTACTACTGGGTAGAGATATATTTTTTCT
>JBCDHX010000010.1:0-63847 GCA_038749535.1 Bacteroidota bacterium | reverse complement strand
TTTTAAATTGCTATCTTTTGCAAGTATTTCGTTAGTTTTCTTGATAAATTTTGAACCCTTAAATTCCTCATCTTTACACATCGATATCTATAGACACCTCACAGCTTCACGAAAGACTGTACAAAGAAAAGTCGATCCTAGATCTAAAGCGAAAAATATAATAAAGCACGAACACAACATAAAATCGTACAAAAACGTCTACAACTATAAATCATTCATCGACAACTTAAAAAACGACGAAATAAACACAATCAGTTCAATCTTACCCATAGCCACGCCCCAGCAGTCACGGGCAAAGAACATAAATCTTTATAATAATCTGAGTAATTCATTAACAGATCATTTAGAAAATTTGAACTCAGTCAATAGAAATCCTGGAGAGTCATCAGATAGATATGTGATGCCAGAGTTTCTCAATAATATTGCACCAAATATTGTACGAGGAATATTCAAACCTAATCATAAAACTTTTGGATTTGAAGTACACCTAGATCATTTGGAAGATATGATTAGAATAATGTCTTCTGACTGTCAGCTCAATAATATTGGACATGAAATTCCATATCTTCTGAATAGGGTAGATGAGGAAATTAAAAGAAATTTTAATTCTACAATTCTAAAAGAGCGAATTGCAGCTAATTTAGTAATACAGAGTGAAGAATTGTTCTTTGAAGAAGCAGATGAAAGAAATCTTCGATAATAGTAAGAAACAGCCCGCTTGTAAATATCAACTTAGATCGGCTTAGTCAGAATGTAAGTTCATTTCTAAAAAATCTTCTACAGATTGAGGAATGACTTTACCAGCTTTGATCTCAGCAACTTCTTCCAAGCCTTTCTTGATGCTTTGTTTGATCGTCATGTATTGCTCTAAATATTCAGCATATTCCAGCCATTGATCTATTGGTATCACCACAGCAGTTTTTTGTCCATCTGTATTTGTTAGATATTGAATGGATAATTGATCTGTCATAAAATAGTACATTTAGATTTGCTGAATATTGAACAGCTAAAAATGGCTTTCCGTTGCAAGAAAAGACTTTTCAAGTTGAGACCAATCACTTTCTCCTCACCTCCACCCCCTCGAAAAACACCAAATTAGAACTCAACCGAATCGCCTTTCCACTATCCGTCGTCACCTCATCCAGCACAACTTCCTGCGTCCGCACATAAGGAAATCGCTCTTCATACATCTCGTCCGTCATCTCTGAATTAAAGTCACTAAAAACGACAGGATATTGGTAGTTATCCGAAAAGCGAGTGTCGTCGATATGGACACTTTCGAGGAGGATACGCTCGGGCATATAGCAAGTGTAGCCGAAGTCGTGCTGACCAGAATAATAGCCGCTGATTAAGGCAGGAAAAGATAGATTGCCTTCGGGGATGAAAGTGCAATTTCGGATAATGAACTCGCCTTGCCAAGTGCTCCCGTAGTCGGTGCGGAGCTTGATAAATCCTCTTCCTCTCACAGTCGTATTTTCCACGGTCAACGTACCGCTGCCGATGGCATTGATGCCCATGTGTCCGAGGGTGGAGTTGCGGATAGTGGCATTGGCGACGCCTTTGTGTGCATCGAATCGAGACAAAGTGCAGTTGTCGTAGAGGAGGTTTTTGCAGTAGTTGGAGCCTAAAATGCCCCAATAGGTCAGGTCGTGAATATTGTTGGTTTGTCGGCAGTTGATGAAGGAGACATTGAGGGACCGACCGACCGATAGATCGTAGCTGCCCATAGAAACGGGCTTGCCTGCTGCACCGATGGTTTGATAGGTTTTGTGTCCAGTCAGCAGCGCATTTTTGACGGTAACATAAGCGCAATCTTTGATGGTGATGAAGCCGCTATAAGGCGCACCTTGATTGCCTTCTCCGATGATGCGATGTTCCAATCCATCGACGATGACGTTGGAGCGTTGGATGGTGAGGTTTCGGTGGTGGTAGTCGTATTTGGATTCGGCTTGATTGGCTATGGTAGTGAAGCGTCCGCCTGTGATGGTTAGGGTCGTACTGTCTATGGGCAATACTTTGGCAGACGTGATCGTATCAAAATCCCAAATTATTGGCGCATTCATATCTACATTGCCTGCTTGATCGACGACGAAGATATCGGTTTGGGGAGAGCCGTTATTTTGGTTCAATCCAAATCGGATGTAGTGTTTGACGTTGGAGTTGGTGACGGTGATGAGGCAGCTTTGAGAAAGAGCTATGTCGATCTTTTCTTGGTTGCGTTTCAAGGTAGCTAGCCCTTCGATTGGAAAGGATTGCAAGCTCGACTGAACGACAAAAACAGGTGCTTGCCGATTCTCTAGTTGGGTGTCGTCTATGATAAATTGAGCTGTCCCAAAATCGGTATTGGTTTGTATGATCGCTGTCCGATCTTCGCCACCGATGTAGTAGGTGTAGCCTTCATCTGCTTTGACGGGTAGTTGGTGTTCATTGGCGAAAGCGTGGGTGGCTATGATGGCGTCCAGGTCGTCTGTTTTGCCATCGCCTTTTGCGCCGAAGTCGCTGTATTGGAGAAAGGGTTTGGTTTTTAGGTTTTGGGATTGGACTGAAACGATGTGGATAAAAGGTAAGAAAAAGAGGAGGAAATATCTCATGATTAGCGAATTGAATAAATACTAAATGGATGACGAGTAAATTACATACAATCCACCCACATATGCGCTCCATTTATCCTGCCATAGGACAACCTTATTCCGTTTATTCAGAAGATTTTCTCGATTTTACAGAACAAAAATTTGTTACTCTGAAAAGAATTTGATAACTCGTTCTTCATAAACGAACGATGACCAGCAAATGAAAAAAATAAATGACGCTACCGTCAAGTGGGGCATCCTCGGTGTAGGTGATGTGTGCGAAGTCAAAAGCGCGCCAGCTATGCAAGTGATTGAGAACTCTGAGTTGGTTGCCGTTATGCGCAGAAATAGAGCAAAAGCAAAAGATTACGCACAGCGACATGGCGTCAAAAAATGGTACGACGATGCCGACGCTTTAATCAATGACCCTGAAGTCAACGCCATCTATATCGCTACACCTCCCGATGCTCATGCAGAACTCACGCTCAAAGCAGCAAAAGCAAGAAAACCCATCTATGTCGAAAAGCCAATGGCGAAAACCCTAGCCGAATGCCATCAAATGCTCACAGCCTGTCATGATGCAAATGTGCCGCTCTACGTTGCTTACTATCGCCGAACTTTACCTAATTTTATACGACTCAAAGAACTCATCGACAGCAAAGTGATCGGAGATGTCCGATTGGTGAAAATAGAATTATACAAAACACCTCAACCAGATATTGTCGCCAACACAGATTCCAATTGGCGAGTCGATCCAGCTATTGCTGGCGGTGGCTATTTTTATGATTTGGCAGCTCATCAGTTGGATTATCTGGACTTTGTTTTCGGCGCAATCAAATCGGTGAGTGGTCAAGCAGCCAATCACACTAATTTATACTCAGCAGCCGATATAGTTACAGGTAGTTTTGTCTTTGAAAATGGGATTCAATGTGTCGGCAGTTGGTGTTTTACGGTTGATGAAAGTGCTGTGAAAGATGAACTGACCGTCATTGGAACGAAAGGAAAATTGAGTATTCCGTTTTTTGGTGCGCCTGAGATTCGTTTGGAAACTTCTGACATCAAAGAACCACAAATTTTCACTTTTAAATTGCCCAAGCATATTCAGCAGCCTTTGATTCAGACGGTGGTGGATGATTTGCTGGGAAAAGGTGTTTGTCCGAGTATGGGCGAAAGTGCTTTGCGAACGAATTGGGTGATGGAGGAGATGACAAAGAATTATTATAACGCAAGTGATCGTATGACTCGAAGTCATCTGATCACTACATGATAAACAAAACGAAAATGTCAACACAAACAAATATGTACGATGCCATCGTCGTCGGAACAGGCGTGAGCGGTGGCTGGGCAGCCAAAGAGCTGTGCGAGAAAGGCTTGAAGACTTTGGTTCTGGAAAGAGGACGGATGGTCAAACATGTCGAAGACTATCCGACCATACACCTTGATCCTTGGGATTTGGAAAATGGAGGGAAGACGCCCGATCACATCAAAGCGAAATATCCGAAACAATCGCGTTGGGGCTTCGATGAAACGACGCGCCATTTTTACAACAAAGATGAAGACTATGACTACGATGAAGTCAAGCGATTTGACTGGATTCGAGGAACACAAGTCGGTGGTCGGTCACTGATTTGGGGCAGACAAACTTATCGTTGGTCGGATTTAGATTTTGAAGCGAATGCAAGAGATGGCATCGCGATTGATTGGCCCATTCGGTACAAAGACATTGAGCCATGGTATGCTTATGTCGAAAAGCATATTGGGGTGAGTGGAGAAGCACTGAATTTACCACATTTGCCGGATAGCGTCTTCTTACCACCTATGGAATTGAACTGTGTGGAGAAAGAATTGAAAGCCAGTCTCGCCAAAAACTATCCTGATCGTACTCTGACTATCGGTCGCGTGGCTCACATTACCTCTGGTACCAAACCTGGTCAAGGCAGAGTCTCTTGTCAACACAGAAATCGCTGCAAACGTGGCTGTCCGTATGGTGCCTATTTCAGCTCCAATTCTTCTACGCTCCCGATGGCAGAAGCCACTGGCAATATGACGCTTCGCCCCGATTCTATCGTTTTTGAAGTGATGTACGACAAAGAAAAACGCCGTGCCACAGGTGTCAAAATCGTCGATGCTAATACCAAAGAAGTCATTGAATTTAAGTCTAAAATTGTCTTTTTGTGTGCTTCGGCGATGGCGTCCACAGCTATTCTAATGCAATCTAAGTCCGACGCTTTCCCAGAAGGTATGGGCAATGCCAGTGGCGAGTTGGGACACAATATTATGGATCATCAACTGGGTGCAGGTGCGAATGCTAAATTTGATGGTTTTGAAGACAAATACTACATAGGACGTAGGGCGAATGGCTTTTATATTCCAAGATTTAGAAATGTAGGTAAACAGGACAATGTCGATTTCATCAGAGGCTATGGCTATCAAGGTGGCGCTAGTCGTGGTGATTTGGGGAGCGTGATTGCAGAATATGCCTATGGCGCTGATCTTAAAAAAGCGATACTAGAACCAGGTGGATGGCAGATGTGGATAGGCGGTTTTGGAGAAGTGTTGCCGTATCATGAGAATCGAATGTTCCTGAACTACGATAAATTGGACAAATATGACTTACCGACTATCACTTTTGATGCAGAGTTCAAGGAAAATGAACGCCTGATGAAAGAAGATTGGAAGGTGCAAGCGCAAGAAATGTTGGAAGCGGCAGGATTCAGAGACGCTAAAGCTTATGATTCGAATGCACCTATCGGCAAAGGCATTCACGAAATGGGTACAGCTCGAATGGGCAAAGACCCGAAAACATCTGTCTTGAATAAGCACAATCAGCTACACGAAGTACCGAATGTGTTTGTCACTGACGGTGCGTGCATGACTTCGGCTGCCAATCAAAATCCATCGCTGACCTATATGGCGTTGACGGCGCGAGCGGCGAATTATGTGGTGGAGGAATTGAAGAAGATGAATCTTTGATTTAGATATGAGACTTCTTCAGTGAAGGACTGAATTTCAAAACGTTCAGCAAAATTCAATTTAGAAAACACAAACTAAAATAAAATGGATCGGAGACGTGCATTAAAAAATATAGGATTATCATTAGGTGGACTGACCATATCTTCCACCGTGGCTGGGTTATTACAGAGTTGTCAGAGCAATGCAGCGGTGATTTGGACACCGACTTTTTTCTCTCAGGCAGAGGCGGAAATAGTAGCTAAAACGCTGGAAGTCATCCTACCAGTTACGGAGGATATTCCTGGCGCGCTGGACTTGAATCTGGCGCAATTTATTGATGGCTACATGAAGGTGATTCCGCCCGAAGAAGAGCGATTGGCTTTTAAAGCTGGTATTGAGCAATATCTAACAACTACACTGGAAACGACTGGCAAAAAAGAAGCGGTCGATCTGACGCTGGAAGATATTGATGGTCGATTGGCATACTATCTAAAGGCAACCGACGATCAGAAGAAGACTTGGAGTGTAGAACTAGGGGCAGCTCAGCAAGAAGACGGTGCTGTGCCTTCTCCCGATGCTGCTAATTTCGGCATATTGAAATCACTGAGAGGTAAAGGAATTGATGCCTTTAAAATGAATGAATACATTGGAGAGGAGGTGATGGCTTATTCGCCTATTCCAGGACAGCAAAAAGGCTGTGTGGATTTGGAGGCGACGACAGGTGGTATGGCTTGGTCGTTGTAGTTAAATATAGGTGCTGAATACTTGTTTGTGTAATTGTTCAGTTTTAAAGTCTATTATTCTATTATTCATTAAGCGAGCAGGATTTCTTTACCTTATCAGACATTATCAAAGAATGGCATCCAACTTAAAATACTGGTACTTACACGATCATAAACTGTTCAGGAATCTCAATTTTGCGGAGATCAATGCGCTGTGCATCTTAAAACGGTTCAAAAAATCGAAGAGAAATGAGATTCTAGATCTACCTTTTAGCGAAAAAGAGAGAATCTACTTTCTGAAAAAAGGGACGATCAAACTGATCAAAATAGAGGAAAACGGAGAAGAAACCGTCGTTGATGTGTTAAAGAAGGGCGATCTATTTGGCGATTTGAATTTTGAAAAAAACGAAGACTCAAATGAGTATTTTAAAGTCCTATCAGAAGAAGCCATCCTTTGTACTTTTTTCAGGGAGAGTCTGGAGGAGATCATGCTCAAGAAACCCAATTTTGCGCTGAAATATATTAAATTCATTGGTTTCAGATACAAGAAAGTTCAAAATAACTACCGCAACCTGCTCTTCAAAGACGCAAAGACCCGCCTTTTGATGCTTTTAGATATGCTCATGGAGGAGAAAGAACAAACCATCCTACCTAATTATCTCACCCAAAAAGATTTTGCTCAGTTGACTTGCACTTCGCGGCAAACTGTTGTTAGACTTTTCAAAGAGTTGGAAGAAGAAAATATCCTGCGCTATACCCAAAAGGAGATTGAAATACTAGATATGGAAAAAATCAAAAGCCTGGTTCTTTGACAAATTTCATCTCACTTCCTTCTATCGACTATAACACAGCAAATTAGACCCTTATCAGGATCTTGGTGTCTTTGTGTTTATCCCACACATTCCATCCCGAAACTCCTCGGGACAAGTCGTGCGGTTACTTATGATTCAATCGCTTCACGATTTCATTTGTAAGTCATTGGTTTGCAATATTGATCCATAAGAAAGCTGTCTAGCTATTTAGAGTATGAAATCCCGCCTAAAATGTAAGGTACTTTACATTTTTCCCTTTGGGGCGTACCTATTTTGCATTCCACAATGAAAAAGTAAGTAATCATACTTTTCAAGTACAAAGCAATGCGAGAACAACTCAATCGATTGAGACGAGCTTTTCTGTCTCTATTATTTATTGCAGTGTTTGCCTCGGTCTCTATCTCACAGAGCTTAGATCAGCGAGCAAAACACTACAATATAAAAAGCGAGTTAGCGATTCAGGGCTACGATCCTGTTGCCTATTTCAGTGACGAAGCGGTGAAAGGCAGTCAGCAGTATGTCCTGACTTACCGAGGCTTGACCTACCATTTTTCTTCATCCGCCAATCGAGAAATATTTCAAGAAAATCCTACTCAATTCGAGCCACAGTACGGTGGTTGGTGTGCCTTTGCTATGGGCGATCGTGGTGAAAAAGTCAAGATCAATCCCAAGACCTTCAAGATCATTGAGGACAGACTCTATCTATTCTACAATGCTTATTTCAACAATACTTTGGAGCGCTGGAATGAAGATGAAGTGGTACTGAAAGCAAAAGCAGATCAGAACTGGAAAACGATTATCAATAAGTAAATATCAAAATGAAAACGAAAAACATCATTTCTCTGCTACTGCGCTTAGTGGTAGCTGTAATTTTTGTACAAACCTTATATTTTAAGTTTACTGGACATCCTGATTCGGTTCACATTTTTAGTGAGCTAGGAGTAGAGCCTTACGGTAGAATAGGGTTGGGTGTCGTAGAGCTCATCACAGCCGTACTAATACTGATTCCTAGAACCAAAATCTTGGGGATATTCCTATCCTTCGGTATTATATCAGGTGCTATTTTTTCACATTTTCTAGTCCTCGGTACAGAAGTGCAGGGTGATGGCGGTGGACTTTTTACCTTGGCATTAATCGTCATGGCGGCTTGTATCGCTTTGTCTTTTATTCACAAAGAGGAGATACAAAATTTCATTAAGTGGATATTCGCTAGAAATCATTTAAACCAACAAATTCAGTAGATGCAAGACATGACATTATTTTCGGAGGCAGAGGAGGTATTGATGAATACGATTGAAATCGTTGGGCGTTTGACACCAAATGAATATACCCAAGAATTAAGTGTACTTAGCAATGGTTCGATAGGCGCACACACTAGACATATCATCGAGCATTTTCAACAACTGCTGAGTGGTTATGAGTCTGCCAAAATTGATTACGATAGCCGCCAACGCAATCTAAAAATTGAGCGAAATGTGAATGATGCAGTTGAGTGCATGCTTAATGTTGCTGCCAATTTAGAGAAGCACAATAAGGTTTTGCACCTTAAAAGTTCGTGCTCAGGAGAAGATACTTATATCGAATCCAATTACCATCGAGAGTTATTATTCAATATGGAACACTGTATTCACCACCAAGCTATCATAAAAATTGGTCTATTACAGTTGGGGAAAGACGTACAAAATGAAAATTTTGGTATGGCAAAGTCCACCATTAAACACAAGAAAGCATGTGTACGGTAAGCTTCTACCAAGATAAATATAGAACCGTTGTTACCTCAAATCGGGATGAACATATAGATCGACCAACGGCGACAGCTCCTGTTAAAAAGTGGATTGATGGCAACTGGTTTTATGCACCAATCGACCCACAAAGTCAGGGAACTTGGTTTGGTGTGAAGCAAGATGGGAGCATTTTTGTATTGCTTAATGGAGCTGAAAAGAAACATAGACATCAACCGCCCTACAGAAAAAGTAGAGGATTGATACTCTTGGAAATCATCGCTGCAAATAGCTTAGTAGAAGTCTGGAAGACGATGGATTTGGAGCAAATTGAACCTTTTACTGTCATATCTTATAGCGATAAAAAACTGACTCAACTACGCTGGGATGGAAGTCTAAAATCTAATACTCCACTTGACACCAAAGAAGTCCATATTTGGTCATCCGCCACGCTTTACGGTGCTAATATTGCACAAGAAAGAAAGACTTGGTTGAGGCAGTTTTTGGATAGACAAAACAAAAACATAGATGGAGCGGAACTACTTGATTTTCACACCAATACGAAGAGGAAAGACACTGAAAATGGCTTGGTCATCAATAGAAAAAGTAGCCTAATGACCAAAAACATCACACAATGTATCCTCGAAAACGAAAGCATCACATTGACCCATCTAGACCTCATCAATAAGCAACAAACAACACTTAGAGATTATCTATTATGAAGGTATGGTGGCATAAATTGACGCATTGGGAATATTGGTCAACGACGGTTGTTTACTTGCCCACTTTCTTATTTTGGGTAGTTCATGCGATCAAGTTTCGCAGGCTTGACTTTTACAAATTTGCTAATCAAAACATGCTCAATGGCGGCTTATTTGATGATAGCAAATACGATATGTATAAGAATTTGCCTCCAGAAATTTATCCAAAAACCATTCGCATTGACCCTTCCAAAAAGTATGATTTTCAAAGACTTTTGGATGACGCTACACTAGCTTTTCCACTCATCGTAAAACCAGATACAGGTTATAGAGGGATTGGTGTACAAAAAGTATTTTCCATGGCAGAGCTAACAGCGTATAGTCGTGCTGCGAGAGAAAACATCCTTATTCAAGAAATCATTGATTTTCCTAATGAGCTGGGGCTATTTTACTACAGATTGCCAAACGAAAAAGAGGGAACTATCACAAATCTTACGATCAAAAAGTTCCTGTGTGTCGAAGGCGATGGTGTCTCTACGATAGAGGGGCTTTTATTGAAAACGCCTCGCTTTGCTATGCAAATCCCCAAGTTGAAAAAGACGATGAACATTTCTGAAGTCTTGCCAAATGGCGAAAAAAGATACTTAGTGCCTTTTGGCAATCACAATCGGGGAACGGAATTTGTAGATGGAAGCCATTTAATCAGTCTGCGTTTGATAGAGACCTTCAATGACATTCTCCACAAAATCCCTGGGTTCTATTATGGTCGCTTAGATATTCGATACAACAGCTTTGAGGAATTGGAAAAAGGAGAAAACTTCTCCATCATTGAGGTCAATGGGGCGAAAAGTGAACCGACTCATATCTACGATACAAAGTACTCATTTTGGCAAGCACAAAGAGAGATTTTGAGGTATCAAAGGATATTTATGAAAATCGTAGCCTTGAATATGGATCGCTATTCATCATTGGAGCGAAAAGGAAAAATGGAAAGGGTTTATTTTTCAAACTCTCCTGCTAAATGGTCACAAAATGGATAACTACAACAAGACAGGTCAACAATTATATCTGCTTTTTCAAGTCATTATCAAAGTTAAGGGCGTTCTGCAAGTCAAGACATTCACCCGGTATATTCTACATACCTATCACTCCTTTTTGAAAGCGGTGAAACGAGCTGCTATTCTTCTGTTATTTTTGAGTGCAACTTTCACGACTTGGGCGCAAGCACATAAAAACACAGAGTCAGAGCATCATTCCAGTCCGCACGAACGCTCCTTGACGCTAGGTATAGCAGCACCTTATTCTTTCAATATCAATTCGGCAGGCATCAACCTAAGAATGTACCACAATATCGGAGCACACGTCTGTTTCGGTCCTGAATACTCTTATTTCAAAAGCGAAGAAGCAGAAATTATCGACTTTGACTTCATAGGTCACTATATTTTTGAAACCCAATTTGCAGAAATTTATCCCTTACTCGGCGCCAACTATACCGTCGAAAAGAAAGCGCACCATCAAGTCGAGGAGACCAAAGATGCATTCGGACTCATTTTTGGTGTCGGCATGCATAGAAGTTTCAAAGGCGTATTGCTTTTTATAGAATACTCGAATGTAGAATTTGGGATTGACGATCAATTCATCACGCTGGGTTTGATGCACACTTTTAAGTGAATAGAAAATAAAATTGCAACTAAAATAAAACGAAAAAATGAGCGAACAACTCAACAAAATGATAGCCAAGCACTGCGAAAATCCGCCTGCCACTTATGACGATTTGAAGGTGCTTTTTCTCAATTGTACGTTGAATAGAAATCCCGTCCTGTCGCATACCGAGGGACTAATTAAAAAAGCGCAAGCCATTTTTGAGTCCGTCGGAGTGATTGCAAAGATCATCCGTCCCGTAGATTACGTGATTCCTGCTGGTCTAGGACTAGATATGTCCAAAACACCAGAATGGGACAGAGATGATTGGCCCATCATTCAAAAGGAAATAGACGACTGTGACATTTTGATACTTTGTACTTCTGTTTGGCTAGGCGAGAAATCCTCTGTCTGCAATCGTACGCTCGAACGGATGTATGGTTACACGCATCAATTCAACAAAAAAGGACAATACAGAGACTACGATAAAGTCGGGGCGACGCTCATCACAGGAAATGAAGATGGCGTAAAGCACTGCGCGATGAGCATTCTCTTTTCTTTGTCCCACATCGGTTATACCGTTCCGCCGCAAGCAGATGCTGGTTGGATGGGCGCGGCAGGACCTGGTCCTTCTTATCTTGACCCTGACTCAGGCGGTCCTGAAAATGACTTCACCAATCGAAATACGACTTTCTTGGTTTGGAACTGTTTGCACTTGGCTAGAATGTTAAAAGATAATGGAGGCATCCCAGCTTATGGCAATCAACCCGACGAGTGGGCGGCAGGCTGCCAAGCTGGTTTCGATAGTCCTGAGCATAAGCGATAGGTAGATCAATAGTTGAAAATACTTGACATCATGAAAGAAACCATTGCATTAATTCTAATCAATATCGCAGGACTCTATCTGGTCTTGGGCTTTGCTTTTAGCGTCCTTTTTTTGTGGAAAGGACTCAACCAAGTGGATGAAGGCGCAAAAGAGACGACGCTATTTTTTAAGCTATTGTTAGTGCCAGGTATGTGTGTGTTTTGGATATTTTTTGTGCGAAAGTGGTGGATTCAATCGCGTAATAAAGAGATGTAATAATTCAATGATACCTCAAGGTTTAAAATAAAAATCCATGATTGTAAAACAACGCATCAGACACCTCTTCCTGTGGCTAGGATTGGTGGCAGTCATCAGTCTAATACTCATCCTATCAAAATATTACTGATATGGCAGTCAAATACGAAAGTGTGCATTGGAACAGGCACAAAAAAATATATGATATCGTCCTTTGGCTAGCGATCATGGTGATGTGTCTGAGCTTCATCGGCTTGCACTTGGCATTGAATCCTATGGTGACCATTGAGACTTTGATCATTAGAACCTGCTCATTGGTTGCCATTGTTTTGCTGCACTTCATCCTAATTATTGGACCGCTATGCCGACTAAATTCCGCTTTTCTGCCTTTACTTTACAATCGGCGTCATCTTGGTGTGAGTATGTTCCTATTCGCAGCGATACACGGCATATTCAGTATTATTCAGTTTCATTCACTGGGCGATATTCATCCGATTGCGAGTATATTTCTATCGAACGAGCATTATAATTCCATCAGCAAATTCCCCTTTCAGATTCTTGGCTTTTTTGCCTTGATCATCCTCTTCCTGATGGCTGCCACTTCCCACGATTTTTGGTTGAAAAACCTCAGCCCGAAAGTATGGAAAGGACTACACATGATGGTCTATGTGGCTTACGCCATGATCATCCTCCATATCGCATTAGGTATTTTGCAATATGAAACCCATCCAGTTTATTGGGTGCTATTGGTTGCAGGATTCGTCTTGGTTTCGGGCATACATTTGCTAAGTGCTTACCAGGAATGGAGGCGAATCAAAGTCCAAAAATTTCAACTCCGAGAAGATAATTTTTTTGAAGTTGCTGCGATAAATGAAATCCCCGAAAATTGTGGTAAAGGCATTTGGCTGGAGCATGAAAATATCGCCTTGTTTAGATACGGCACACAAATCTCAGCGGTCAACAATGTTTGCAAACATCAGCAAGGGCCACTATCCGAAGGGCAAGTCGTTGATGGTTGTATTACCTGTCCATGGCATGGCTATCAATATCGCCCAAAAGATGGTCAGTCGCCGCCTCCATTTACGGAAAAAATAAAGACCTATCAGGTAAAAATATTGAAGAATAAAGTTTGGGTCAATCCCAATCCATTACCCGAAGGCACTTTTGTAGAACCTGCTATAGTCAAGAATAATTATGAGTAAAAAAGATTTTTTTATTGGCTGGCAAAGCGAGATGCCTAGCAGTAGCAAACGACTGATTCGCATACTACTTTTCACGTGTGGTATAGGTTTTCTAGCTTTGGCTTTTACATTAGTGAAGTTCTCCAAACCCTTCAATGACCACCGCTTCGAGTTGGGGATGCTCAAAGAATTTACTGGTACATTCTACGCTCATCCTTTTCCAGTACTCGTGCTGGATGAAGGACAAAGTCCCATAGCGGGTAGCAACGAAGCACTGCTAGTCGGCTACGGCAAAAACGGAGCGATGACTTTTGTGCGTCCTGTGGAGCAAGAAAAAGGAGATTTGCAAGGGAAGCGGTTAAAAATTAGCGGTACGTTGATTTATGGTGATGGCAAAGTTTTAATTGAGCTATCGCAAAAGGAAAAATCCATCTTATCCATCGAAGGAGAGCAGCAAGATGCCATTGTTCGTGATTTAGGGCAAGCGCGTATAAATGGAGAAATCCTAGACCCCAAATGCTGGTTCGGTGTAATGAAGCCTGCCGAAGGGAAAGTGCATAAAAGTTGTGCGATACGGTGTATAAGTGGCGGTATTCCTCCTGTTGTGATAGAGCGAACTGACGCAGGCAACGAGTATTATTTGCTACTCGGTGCAAATGGTGAATCCATCAATGAGCAGGTCTTACCTTTTGTGGCAGAGCAAATCACGGCGGAAGGCACAATTTATGAAAGCAATGGCTGGAAATACATACAGGCTCAAGTTGAGGATATTGAATATCTTACACGTTGAAATGTCTTGTCGGACTTTTAGAGCAAGATTGAACTGTCAACCAACGTCTTTCACTATGAACTACACCAGCTTTTTTGCGCTACTGATTTTACTGTTCACGCTTTCGTGCAGCAGTTCAAGGCAAATAAATACAGCTTCCAATTTCTCTTTTTTTGTCGGTACCTCAACCGACACAGCCTCAGAAGGCATCTATGCTTACACTCTGAATACGGAAACAGGAGAAGTTACTCTAAAATCCCAAACAGAAAATATCACTAATGCCTCTTTCCTGACTATCAGTCCCGACAATCGGTTCTTGTATGCCTTGGAGCGAAAAAAAGGCGCAACTGAAAACAGCGTCAACGCCTATTCGATCTCGAAAGATTTATCCTTAACGCTACGCAATCAACAATCGACCGAAGGAAATGGCGCATGCTACATTAGCACAAGCAAAATGGGAGATGAAGTCCTCATCGCACACTATACAGGTGGCTCTATCACGCACTTACCTGTCCAATCAGATGGTAGCCTGGCAAAAGCGGCGACTGTTATTCAGCATGAAGGTAGCAGCATCAATACCGAACGACAAAACAGTCCTCATGCGCACTTTATTCGTCAAGGCTTTGATGATTTGATTTATGCGGCAGATTTGGGGATGGATAAAGTGATGCTCTATGAGTTGGAGGAGGGCAAGTTGCAAGCTGCTCAGCCTGCTTTTCTAGATCTACCCAAAGGCGCAGGGCCTAGACACATCTCTTTTCATCCGAACGGCAAATTCTTATATGTCATGAATGAATTGAGCGGCTCAGTTAGCCTGTTTACTTTTGATCAAAAAGCGCGAACATTTGAGATGCAACAAACCATTTCCAGCTTACCTGAAGGTTTTGATGACTTTAATGGTAGCGCAGACATTCATGTCCATCCTTCTGGCAAGTTTCTATATGCTTCCAATCGCGGCGACCACGACAGCATTGCAGCCTACAAGATCGACGAAAAAACAGGTCGATTGTCTTTAATCGAAATCGAGCAAGAAACCATCGTTTGGCCCAGAAATTTTGCGATCAGCCCGGATGGAAAATATTTACTTTGTGGCAATCAGAAGGACGATACGATTAGCATTTTTAAGATCGATTCATCGACCGGCGCATTGACTTTTACAGGGCAACGAATAGAAGTGCCGAAGCCGATGTGTGTGCAGTTTATGAACTAAATAACAATCGTCGCCGTCGTCCCAACATCCTCCGTCGAAGTAATCGACAAACTCCCCTTGTGCATCTGTATAATCTGTAACGACAAGCTCAAACCAATGCCGGAACCTTCCTCCTTCGTCGTATAAAATGGAATAAAAATCTGCTCCAATTTTGCTTCTGAAATACCCATGCCGTTGTCTATGATCTGAATGCCCACTTTTGCATTTTCGGCAGCAAAGACGCTTACTTCAATTTTGGGATTGGGGCGATTGCGGACTGCTGACAAGCTATTTTTGATTAAATTGATAAGTACTTGTTCGAGCAAATTTGGGTCAGCGGCGATGTCAGCTATTTTCTCTGGTAGTTGTTTGACGAAAGCTACTTGATTCTTCTCAAAATCGGGCTGCATCAATATTTCAATATCGGAAATCAACGAAGCGACGTTCACTGACTCGAACTGCGGCAAAGGAATCTTGGTGAGTTTGCGATAAGTTTCCGTAAAGCGCATCAGTCCTTCGCTACGTCGCTGAATGACTGCCAAAGACTGCTGAAGTTGCTGAAAGAGTTCATCGCTGATCGTCTCTTGCTGACTCATTAGTTGCGTCAAAGTAGAACTTAGTGAATTGATGGGCGCAACAGAATTCATGATCTCATGCGTCAGCGTCCGGATTAGTTTTTGCCAGGAATCCAACTCTTGCGCTTCCAGCTCCGACTGTATATTCTGGAAAGAAAATAGTCGATAAGGCTCTTGTTGTAGCGTGATTTCTGTGACCTGGATGGAGAGTTGGAGCAGCTTATTCTGCACGTTGACTTTTACCAGTTCGCGCTGCCCACTTTTTAGAGTCATAATGACTTCCCAGAGTCGGTCGTCTATCTTTTCTAATGCAGCAGTATGAGAGATATAAGATCGACGTAGGAGTTTCTGTAGGGCTTGATTGATGAGAATGACTTTACCATTTTGATCGATACCGAGCAACCCTACCTCCACGTGCTGCACCAGTGTCTGCAAAAACTGATAATTGGCTTCCTTCTCCGCCCGAATGTCTCTAAATTTCTGATTGATGAGGTCAAAACTTTCGTGTAGTTCTTCAAAGTGACTGCCTTTGACATCTGTAAGTGTATTGGACGTAAAGTCATTGTATCGGATACCCGAAAGAAAGCTTGCTACGTCTTTGTTGGTATTATTTACATATTTCGATAAATTGTAAATGAAGATCATCAAAATCAGGAAGGCTACTGCGCCTATGATGTATTGCTGCTGCAAAAATGCCGCTATGCTGATCGACATAATAGCACAAAGCAGAAAGACGCGGTAGAGCAAATTGGTGGTGAAGTTTCTGAGCATGATGCCAAAGATAGCGATTTCGACAAAGTTGGACAGTTGAGCTGTGATTTTAGTGCTCCGTCGATTAGCTATACTTAATTGTGTGCAGTACGCTGATCTACATTTTACCTCTTTCATTCGTTCATAAAGAAAAACATCCAATGAAATATCTCATTATTCTACTCGCATTCGGCTTTATTTTATTGAATTGTTCTTGTGAAGAAGAACCGGAGCTCACGTATCAAGAGGACTGTATTGTCTTCTGTCCTTGTCCCGAAGATGACTCTAGCTATCAAGAAGAGCTGGATTGCACTGGACAGACTTATCCAGACCCTTCAACCTCTCCTTATATTGTTCCTTTTTTTGGGGAAACTTCTTTTTCGATGGGACTTGCCAATTGCTCCAGCTCCTTTCATGGTGCAGGCAGACCCGATCAGCACGCCTACGATTTTGATCTCCCAACGGGAACTTTGTTTTTAGCGGCACGAGGTGGAAAAGTAGTGAAAGTCGTCAACGATCAGCCGAGTGGTGGCGGTGGTGTTGGCAACTACGTCGTCGTCGATCATGATGATGATACTTTTGGGTTGTACTATCATTCTCCTGAAAATGGTATCCATGTGTCTGAGGGCGATAGTGTGCGCCAAGGTCAACCTCTAGGGGAAGTCGGTCGGTCGGGCTTGGCAGGTTATCCGCATTTGCATTTCATCGTTGTGCGCGAGCGGTATCGTTATCCTTACGAAGGGGTCGCCGTCAATTTCAATAACATCTACCCACTGGTGACCGTACCTCAGTCGTACACAGATTATACGGTTTGTCCTTAGTTCATCCAAACTAAGTCATCGACTAGCTGTTCCCAACTGTATTTGCACCTAATTCTACCTATGTCCAACGAACAGTCCGCCGATTGGCGTTCTCCAAAGAATCTATTATTACTTGCAGGGATTTTGTTTATTGCGCTCAATTTACGCCCAGCTCTAGCGAGTATAGGACCACTTGTAGAAGACATTCGGCAGGCGACTGGACTGTCTAGTGGTGCATTGGGGTTGCTGACAACTTTACCACTCATTGCTTTTGGGATCATTTCTACACTGACGCCTATTTTTACCAATCGTTTTGGCATTAGCGGTACACTTTTGGGTGCGATGCTGCTGCTGACTATCGGTATTTTAGTGCGGTCGATGGATTGGATTCCGGCTTTGTATATTGGGACGATATTGGCGGGGATAGCGATTGCTTTCGGGAATGTACTCTTGCCGAGTCTGACGAAACAGCGTTTTTCCGAAAAAGCAGGTCTAGTGACCAGCCTATATTCTAGTATGATGGCTGGCGGAGCGGCATTGGCAGCAGGCATGAGTGTGCCTTTGATGAAGATGGCAGGTTTGGGCTGGAGAGGTTCGCTGGTCGTTTGGGCGATTCTTGCATTCATCGCATTGTTACTTTGGTTGCCTCAATTGAAGCGATTACCTAAAGAATCTTCCAAGCGAAATTATTGGGACGCGATGCGCAAACTAAGCGGCTCGCGTATAGCGTGGCTGGTCGCTCTATTTATGGGCTTTCAGTCCTTCACGTTTTACGTTCTATTGGCATGGCTACCCACTATTTTGCAAAGTAGAGGACTGGATGCAGCGACTTCCGGCTGGTTGCTGTCGCTTTCTCAGGGCGTCGGCATTTTAGGGTCGATGGTTGTTCCGATCTGGGCAGGTCGCCAAAACGATCAGCGCTGGATTGTTATGATTTTGAGTGCCGTAGAAGTCATATCGCTCATTGCTTTATTCCTCCCCGATTTGGGCGGTACAGCCATTTGGGTATCTATGATAGGCTTTGTTTTGGGGGGCACATTTGGTCTGGCGTTGCTATTCATTGTGCTGCGTTCGGATAGTACAGCCGCTGCTACTGAGTTATCCGGTATGGCACAGTCGATTGGTTACGTTATTGCTGCGACCGGACCTATTTTGTTTGGTGCTTTATTTGACTGGACTGGTAGCTGGACTTATCCCTTTATTTTGCTTTTTGTAGTGGTTGTGGTGAAACTTTTTGTGGGGTGGGGGATAGGGAAAAATGGTGTCAAGGATTAGTTTTTATGAATAAACAAAACAAGATTTAATCGTGTATATATTGAATTCAACTTCTGCAAAAATAATCTACTTAAAAGCTAAGTATGAAAACTCCAATACTGTTTTTCTTTCTTTTTTTCGTTTGCGTTCTATCTCATGCACAATCCATTTCAGCATTGGTAGAGATGACCGATGGTATACAATTAACAGGAAAGCTCAAAAAAGTACCTGTTTTGAAAGGGTTTGAGCAGCTGGTAATTGAAATTGATGGAGACTTGAAAATTATTCCATTAGAAAGATTGAATACACTCTATGTCAATGATACTAAATATGTACGACAACGCATTCGATATGAATCCCTCGAAACCGATATATTATTGGCGTCTTTTTTACGTGGAGATGTGAGTCTTTATGAAGGCGTGAATTTAAATGGAGAGCAGTTATTTTTTATCGAACGAACAGGAGAGGAAAGACGAAGAATACCTGTCATAGGTATAAATAACTTTCTAAATTATTACTTCAAAGATTGTCCATCTTGGACACCACTGACTAAATCTATTACTTACAGAAAATTTCCTATCGCCTCTTTGGCAGCGAATAATTTAACTTGCTTTGGAAATGAAGATGAAACTGTTTTAATGTATGACATACAGAAAAACAAAGCGAAATTGACGATCGGTGGAATGATCGGCTGGCAAAATACTAAGTTTGCACCCATTTTCGACCGATCAACTATCTATGTTCCAGAATTCACTAGCGTCAATAGCTTTATATTTGGTGGCTTATTGAAAGTCTCTTTCAGCCAAAAATTTAGCATACAGCAGGAATTAAATTATACATTCACCAAAAATACCAACGAGCAATACGCACAGACAGATGTCTATCGTGAACCTAGCAACTTTTCAGTTGCATTACACGCGTTAGAATTTCCTACTATCATCAATTATCATTTCAATTTAAAATCCATATACCCTTATATTGGTGTAGGGTTAAATCAGTCCCTATACTTTAATCAAAATTTTAATTATGACGGTATTTATGAATTGGACAGACCCAGATTCGACAACTATTCTGCTGGTATCATAGGTACGGTTGGAGCATTTCATGATCTCAGAAACGGTGATCGAGTCGGTGTTACTTACCGTTTTATGCGATCAGTCAGTTTGCTGAATGTGAAGCAGCCCGCCCTAAGAAATGGTGTACTTACAGCGGGAATAGGTGGCTTTACTTATGCCAATATGAACGCAGATCGGCAGCTTATTGGGGTGCAGTATACAAGATTGCTCAATAGCAGACGGAAGTAAAAATGTCAGATACTTCCCAAAATTTATACTTCTTAGCTAAGTTACCTACCCAAATACCCCATCAACTCATGAATGACTTGTCTGGCACTCATTTCATCCTCATTGAAAATAACCTCTATTCCCCACAGCTCTTCCAAATGATGCAGATAGTCATACGCCAAATCACTACTCACAACGATCTGAGCGGGCAACTTTTTCACGCTATCCACAAACCCGAGTAAAGATTCATAGAGCAGTTTTTCAGTCTCTTCTGTACTGCCCATATTTTGGTTGACGATCTGCCCCGAACCATGATGCAGCCACAATGCCATGAAAGGGTAGTAAGGTCGATCTGTCTTTTTTTCTTGAATAGGAGCTGATATGTACTCCAATCCATTGATGAGCGCGTATTTTTCAATAGGATATTTCTTTTTAAAATCCTGAAGCACTTCTATTGTCCCTGGATTCAGCTCTGGACGATTGTTCTCTTCTTGCTGCTCCCACTCATGCATCAGCTCATCGGGATCTTCAAAAGTGCTGACCCATTTCCCGCCTACTTTTTTACGGATGAGGAGATCATTTGTATGCTCAATGAATACATAGCCGTCAGTGACCAATTTTGGATTCGTCTGCACTTGTTTAGCAACTTCCATACTTTGCTCCAAGACGATCATCATCGTATCGACATCTTCCGCTGCCATGACCCAAGGATGCTTACCCGGTGTGTAGTCTAAAAACTGAATCCAGTTGTTCTTTCCTCTGAACGAAAGCCCCAATTGCTTGATGTGCGCATAATCCTCTTTTGTCAAGTTTGCTCTATCTTCAAATGCTAGTGCAATGGCTCGCTGCGTAAATAATGGGTTGTCATAGGGCGAACTTTCTAAAATACCAATATAACTATCCAATCCTTCCACCCCTTTGTAGACATTCAATCCATAAACGACACCTCCTCTGCCGAATACGACACAAAAGTGAAGCGTTTTCTTAGTCGGATGCTCTACACCAAAGACTTGAGCATCTCCCATCCAATTCCAAGGAGCGAGTTGTTGAAATTCACGAGCCAAGTCGTATAAAGCTAACCAGTTTTCTTTATTGTGGATGTTAGACATAGGTATTGCTGTTTTGACAAAAAAGATAAAGACAGTAGTCCTATCCTATAGATGGTAAGATACGAATACAAATAAGACAAACGAATCCAGCTAACTATACGGATACATTAACTCGTGCACAGAATAAGCTTTACCAAATTAGCTTTTCTACCTGCCACCCGCAACTTTAGCAAAGCAAGTAAACAGCTCCTGCTCCCCTACAACCCATACTTCTCCATCCTTCGATACAATGTCGCCCTAGTCAGCCCCAGCTCACTCGCCGTCTGTGAGATATTGCCGCTATGTTTGGTCAGTGCTTTTCGGATCGCCCAACTCTCCAGACTCTCCAAATTATAATCCTCCAAACCCATTTCTCTATCGACGACTTGTTCTTCTGACTGCAAAATAAAATCGCGAATGGTCAATGTATCGCTGTCGCTCAGAATAACGGCGCGTTCTACGGCATGGCGCAGTTCGCGGACATTGCCACGCCAAGTGTACTTTTGAAGCTGAGTGAGGGTTTCGGGAGCGATGGCGAGCTTCGATTTTTGGTACTTTTTACTGTATGATTTCAAGAAATGCTGGACGAGCAGCGGGATGTCAGTCGCGCGTTCGCGGAGAGCGGGTAGTTTGATTTCGATGGTATTGATGCGGTAGAGCAAATCTTGTCGAAAGGTTTTCGCTTCTATCATTTCTGCCAAGGGCATGTTGGTCGCACAGACCAGCCGAATATCCACCGGAATCACCCGATTATCACCTACTCGCTGAATGCTTCTGTTTTGTAAGGCAGAAAGTAATTTGGCTTGAAGTGGCATCGGTAAATTCCCGATTTCATCTAGGAAAAGCGTCCCACCCGAAGCCATCTCAAAACGCCCCATCCTATCTTCTTTGGCATCTGTAAATGCACCTTTTTTATGCCCAAATAATTCCGACTCAAACAGACTCTCCGACAAGGCACCTAAATCCACTTTGACAAAGGCAGCATCGGCACGTTTGGATTGTTTGTGAATGGCGCGAGCGACGAGTTCTTTTCCTGTTCCATTTTCCCCTAAAATCAGCACATTGGCGTCTGTCCGCGCTACTTTCCCGATCAAGGTGTAGACTTGCTTCATGGCTGGCGATGAGCCGACCATATCTTCCGCTTCATTCTGAGAGGTGTTTAGTGATTTTTGCTTTTGCTTGAGGGTTTTGACTTGCTGCTTGGATTGTTTGAGCTTCAAGGCGGCTAGCAAAGTTGCCATCAGTTTTTCATTGCGCCAAGGCTTCTCCACAAAGTCAATCGCTCCTATCTTTACTGCCTCTACTGCCGTCGCCACATCTGCATAGGCCGTAATCATGATGACACTCATCTCAGGATGAAGCGACAATACTTTTTTGAGCCAATGCATACCTTCCTCTCCACTAGTCTCTCCTTTTTTGAAATTCATGTCCAAAAAGAGCACATCATACTCTTGTTTGCGCAACTGTCGCAGGACGTGATTGGGATCAGAGAGCGTATCGACTTGCTCGAAATATTGCCCTAAATGCAATTTGAAACTCAGTAGAATGTCTTCTTCGTCATCGACGATGAGAATACGATATGGTTGCTTCATTTTTTTTTAAAGGTGAAAGGCGAGACGTGAGAGGTGAAAGGCTGATACACTCTGCTCGACTATCTTATTTTTCCGATGTGCTAAAATTAAACACTGCACTGTTCATTTTTATACATGGCAGCCATTTATTTTTTGAAAATGTATAATAAGTGGTTGATTGATAGTTGTTTAGGTAGTTTGGCATGATGATTGTTTAATGTAAGATGTGTCGTTCTTTTGGATAGTTTTATTGATGGAAACGAAATTTCAACTAATTGGGAGAATTAGAGGAGTTGAAGAACTGCTGAACTGAATAATTGATAAGTCGTGATTTTCATTTTTAAAATGTAATACCCGTTTCTAACGAAATCCTCAGTTCAACAATTCATCAATTCAACAAAAGAACAGGCATAAAGCTTAAACAGCATAAACTAAGCAGTCATAAATAACAGATAAAGCGCTTCAAATCTCAAAACATGGATGAAAAAATAGAAAAGAAAAAACCGATAGGAAAAATTATCCTGATGTCTGCGGGCATCATAGGATTGGGATTTCTATTGATGTCGATTTATAAAAATACAAAGACCTCAAAGCTCAATGTCGACCAAGCGCGCATTCTGACAGATACGATTCATACGGGCGTATTCAAAGAGTTCATCACGATTTTCGGGACCGTTGAGCCATTCAAGACGGTCTATATCGATGCTATCGAAAGTGGGCGCATCGAAGAGCGATATTTGGAAGACGGAACGATGGTAGAGAAGGGCGAACCGATCTTGAAGTTATCGAATGTGGATTTGCAGTTGAGTGTACTGAATCAAGAGGCGCAGATCGTCGATCAGATCAATACTATTCGCTATCAGAGTATCGTCAGGGAGCAGCAAAGTTTGAATATTCGGGAGCAAGCGCTGGATGTACAGTTTCAACTGGATTTGCTGGAAAAACGGACGCGCCGCAATCGCGATTTGATTCGAGACAGTGTGATTGCAGTCGTTGATTTGGAAGAAACACAAGACGAGTACGAGCATTTACAACGCCGACAGCAACTGCTAGAAGCGACGATTAGAAAAGATTCTTTGGCACAAGCTGCCCAGCAAAACCAAATGGAAACTTCTCTAGATCTGATGCGTCGCAACTTAGAATTTGCTAAAAATAGTTTGGATAATTTAGTCATCAAAGCTCCCATTTCTGGACAGATTTCTTCGCTAGACTCAGAAGTAGGGGAGTTGCTGAACCAAGGCGCCCGCATCGCTCAGATTGATGTCCTCGACAATTTCAAAATCCGTGCCCGCATCGACGAGTTTTACATCTCTCGCATCTTTTTGATGCAAACAGGTTCTTTCACCATGGACGGCGAAACGTACGAATTGAGCATCAAGAAAATCTATCCTGAGGTGAGCAATGGCACATTCGATGTCGATCTTGTTTTCACCAATGGACATCCCAAAACCATCAAACGCGGACAAACGATTTCCCTCAAACTATCCCTCAGCGATGAAACAGAATCGCGCTTACTTGCCAAAGGTGGCTTCTTCCAAGAAACTGGTGGCAATTGGGTCTATGTACTCGGTACAGACGGCGTCGCTCGCAAACGCAACATTCGTCTAGGTCGCCAAAATCCTAACTTCTATGAGGTGCAGGATGGCTTACAAGATGGAGACATTGTGATTGTTTCGAGCTATGAGAATTATGGGGAGAAGGATGAGCTTGTAGTGAGAGAGAATTGAGAAAGTGAGAGAGTTGAGAGTTTGAGAAACAGAGCTTCGAGAGTAGGGAGAGTTTGGAGAGCTTCGAGAGGAATGGGAAACTGGAGGAATTGAGAAAATTGCTGAACTGATAAATTGATGAGACGTGATCTTCATCTCTTGATGGAATATTCGTTTCTGACGGAATTATCAGTTCAACAGTTCGTCAGTTCATCAAAAAAACTGAATTGTACAAAACTGCTGAACTAGAGCTTCGAGAACATCTAAAATCAAGACTTAAAACAAAAAAACATGATAAAAACAGTCGGACTAAAGAAGGTATATCGCACAGATGAGGTCAAAACGACCGCGCTGAACGATGTCAACATCGCGATACAGCCGGGTGAGTTTGTGTCCATCATGGGCCCTTCAGGTTGTGGTAAATCAACCTTGCTCAACATTTTAGGATTGATCGATAGTCCTGATGGCGGCGAATACCATTTTTTGGAGCATGAAGTGGCGAATTACTCCGAACGGCAGCGCGCGCAATTGCGGAAAAACAATATCGGATTCATCTTTCAAAGCTTCAATTTGATCGACGAACTGACGGTTTATGAAAATGTGGAACTGCCATTGATCTATGCCAAAGTGAGCGGCAAAGAACGCAAAAAGCGCGTCGAAGCTGAACTGGAAAAACTCAATATGATGCACCGTGCGAAGCACTTTCCACAGCAGTTGTCGGGTGGTCAGCAACAGCGTGTTGCCGTGGCACGTGCCGTCATCAATAACCCGAAAGTCATCTTTGCGGATGAGCCGACCGGAAACCTAGATAGCAATAACGGAAATGACGTGATGAAAACGCTCGTCCACCTCAACGAAGAAGGAGCGACCATCATTATGGTGACCCACTCGCAATACTGTGCGGAGTTTGGCGACCGCATTATTCATCTACTAGACGGACAAGTGGTGACAGAAAATGTAGTGGCAGTGAAGCAGTTGTTGTAAGGTCGATTTCTAGGAACTAAACAAAACAAGTTTTTGATATGAAACCAACCGATACCTTTTCTGAAAATATCGGTTGGTTTAGACTTGTATGCTCTTATTCCACTTTCAAGATTTTCTTGGTCGAAAGCGTATCTTCTGTACGAATAGTCAAATAATAATAGCCATTCTCCAAATCTCTCATCTGCAAATCAAAACGGTTCGCGCCTATGATGGCGTCCGTACTGTATTGATGAACGACTTGTCCCAATACATTACTCACCACAAAATCGACGCGAGCAGTGCGTTCTACATCTAACTCTACGGTGAGAGAAGAAGTAAATGGATTCGGATAAGCTGCAAAGTCAAGCATATTTGTAATGCGTCGAGCTGAAGACATCAAACAAGAATCAAAATTCGGGTCACCCAATACTTGTCCTTCTGTGCCTGCGCTTGCCATTGGGTTAGCGACGCTATAGCAGAAGTCAAAAGGCAATTGCTCTGTGCGCTCAGGTCCTACACCACCATTACCATCATCCAAAGGAGGTGCAGTTGTCGGGTCATCATAGAAAGCACGAACATAATCGACTGGCGTTGCTGGCGCATTGATGAAATCTATCTCTTGATTGTAAATCGTGGAATCCAAGCCTGCCATATCAATGAAATTTTGAGCTGTTCCATTGATGAAATTTCTAGCATACAAACTGTCACCTTCGTCAGCATCGACGCTAAGTTCAGCATACAATTCTAGTAGTGCAGAATCACGGTAAAAGTTATTGTGCGAAATGATCACATTTTGCTCTTCGTCACTTTCATCTATCTGAAAAGCTGTTGCATCTGCATCGTCATCGCCTCGGAAAGCAGGATTGATGAATAAATTATTCGTTACCGTCACATCCAAACCTTCGCCGATATCCAACGTACGATCACCTGTATTGACAGATGTATTTTGATTCCACAACAAATAATTGATCGTTCCGCCATCATCACGAAGAATACGCGCCGTCAAGTTATAAATCGTTGAATTTTCGACCCAAAGTGTATCAATGTCTTGCCCTCTGTCATCGAATCCGCGCCCGTTGGAAGGATTCTGCAAATTGGTGATGTTACTGATGATGCTATTGGTCATGTAGATTTTATTGTCTGAATTGTCGATACGGAAAGCCGATTGAGTCGCCTTATCAAAATGACAATCATCAATAGTGACACGTGCACCATCTCTACTGATTCGCACAATTTGGTCGCTTTGACCGCCCAGGGCATCTTCAGTCGTGACATACAATCCTTTCAAAGTGATGTTTTCTCTCACTCGAAATGGGCGAAACGTCTCTCCACCTCCTGCAACGGTCGGCAGAATCGCGGGGCGTACTTCGTAGTCGGGCGCCGCTTGAATATTGAGGTCGAAGTCAAAATCAAGTGTAGCCGTCAAGACATAAATACCGCCATCTTCCAACTGAAAAATGACTGAATCATCTACGCCATTGTTCGCGTCGATGTAGTTTTCAATGGCTTCGTTGAGTGTGCCATTTCCAGGTGCAACGGGCACGATGGTTTGTGCCAATAGGCTGCTGGTAAATAAAGTAGTGGCAAGTAAAATTAAAATTTGTCTCATGGTTTGAAATTTTAAGTAAGCTAATTTGATTGAAGATATTAGACAACAGATATTGGACATTAGACGATCGCATCAGAACATCATATATCTAATAACTATGCCTTAGATAATTTTCAACTCGACAATTTTATTCTTTCGACCTCTGTTCACGGCTTCCTAGATTCCTGAAAACGACTTGATTCGACCCTATTTAGGATTTTGAGTCCTTTTGGAGCGTTAAGAAATAAATCGAGGTCTTGATTTTTTTCGTTCTTTTTTGATCAAGCAAAAAAGGATAAGTATATTTTGCTGAAACTTCTATCAGTCTCTCACCAACCGCACCCGAATGCCCAAATCCATCGTCCAGCCGAAAAACTCTTCCTCTATCGGGAAGCTCACATTTTCGCCGAGCGTGACGACTTCAGGTGTATTGGTGATATTATTGAAATTGAAGTAAATTTTAGTTGTATTGTTTATTTTTTGGTTCATCGCAAAGTCCCAGCGGGTAAAGCCACTGAAAAAGCCATCCAGCTCTTCCCGGCTACCGACGAATTGCAAAGTTTCGCCTTGAGAAATCATCGATAGTCGCGCTGAAAAGCCATTGATTTCATAGCCAAAATTCAAATTGTACACTTCTTGTGGCTGATCGGGCAAAATGCCATCGCGGAAAGTGTTGTTGATCGTCGGGACGAAAAATGGCGGTTCGCCTTCGATGACTTCGAGCAGTGGAAACTTAGTGGTCGATTGCATTAAAGTCACATTGCCACCGAAAACGATGCCGTTGAAAGGTTTGGGCAGAAAGCTTAATTGCGCTTGCAGATCCACTTCGATTCCTCTGACATCTACGTCCGTTTCCAGATTTTCGCGTGTAATCAATTGATAGCCTCTCGTTGCAGAATTGGGATCAATATCTCGGCTAATACGCTGAAAATCAACATTTCGCAACTGCTTCGCAAATGCGCCAATGGTAAACAGACCGTATTTGTTATAGAAAGAAGCTTGCAAGTCGTAGTTCCAAGCTTGGGTGTGTTGAAGTTCAGGATTTCCACGCTGGACGATGCCGTTGATGTCGTCAATTTCCTGCCAAGGGATCAAGTCAAAGAAATTGGGTCGTGCCAATGTTTTGGTCGCTGCTGCACGAACATCCATCCAATCGAACACCTGATATTTCAATTGCGCCATTGGTAGCACTTCGGTATAATCATTGTTCCCGATCGTGTCTTGTGCCGAAATAAATACTTGCCCCTCTGCCTCAAAAGAGCGACCAAATAAACCCTCAAAATCCGTATCTGTACGCTCAATGCGTACACCTGGAATGAAGGTCAATTTTTTGAACAAATTAAAAGTCGCCATCACATAGCCTGCACTCAATTGCTCAGAACTTTGATAGTTTTGGAGGCGTTGGCGTTCATCCAAAGTATAATATTCGTCCCTGTACGTATCCGTAAATTCATTGAGTCGATCTACGCTCAACGTTCTTCCAAAATCGAAGGTGTAGCGGTTATTCAAATAAGGATCGGGATTAAAGTCACCGAAAAACTGACTGACTGTGATTCTGTCATCGCTATTCAAATTGAAACGATCTGGAAAGTCAGCAGCGATTTGGTCAATTGCTCCAAAGGCAGACCACAGACGTTGAGACGTTCGGTCTCGATCTTGGAAGCGCACTTTTCCGCCGAATTTGAAGGTGCCGTTTGCTTGATCAGACAATTTGAAAGGAATACTGTAGTCCAATTGAGCGGTATATTTAGTCGTATTGACTTGCGTATCGTCGATGCGATCTTGTTGGAAAAAAGTGCTTTCCAAATCATTCTTAGCAGCAGCGACCACTAGCTCAATGTCGCTTTCTTCAACATTGCCTGTAAAAGCGCCATCTTCTCGGAAGCGATGGGTGCGTTCATTGGGTATGTCTTGTTGAGTGAGGGCATAACTACCGCGCAGTTCGAGTCTAGAATTGAGAAAAGGCAGATCGAAAATGCCTGTCAGCGTATTGTTCCAAGTGCTTTGAAGCGTTTGGCGTTGCCGCAATTCGTATTCTTTTCGGCTACCTTCTGGACGATAGCGGGTTCGATAGCGGGTTTCATCTCGATTGACGAGACCATAAAAAGTACTCGCTTGTAGATTGCCAAAAGGCAAACGATAATCTAGGTTCAAATTCGCGCCACCTCGTGTTCGCTGCTCGATACGGTCAGCTAAGTTCAGGTTTTCCGTATTGATGAGGGCATTTTTGTCTTGATCTTCGCCTGTAATCAAATAGCTCGCGGTCAACAAATCCGAACTTCGATCTGCCAATTGATAATTTCCACCAATGATGACGCCCAATTTATCATCCAAAAAACGATTGGACACACTCGCATTTGCTCTGACCAATGCCGCATTACTTTGATGATCGTTATAGCCGCCCAAGGCACGTATTTCGGTTCGCCAGCCTGCATCTGCATTTTTGACCACAAAATTGACCGTACCACCAATGGCATCTCCATCTCGATCTGGCGTTATGGCTTTGAATACTTCAATCCCTTCCAACGCATCTGTAGAAATCATACTTAAATCAACGGAACGGTCATTGCCATCCGTAGAAGGGATACGCTCGCCGTTGATAGTGATAGAGTTGTAGCGAGGTGACAGTCCACGAATACTGACCTTGGTTGCTTCTCCGCCATCGCGCTGCAGCGCCACACCTGAAATTCGCCCAACTGATTCAGCAGCATTTTGGTCGGGAAGTTCTTGTAACTTTTCTCGCGAGACGACATTGACGATGGTATTGGCGTTGATTTGTTGGTTGATTGCTGCGCGTTGCCCGACGGCTTGCCCATTCACGACGACCGTTTCTAACTCTACACCATCTTCTGAGAGCTCTACATTCACTTGTACACGCTCCCCTTTTGCTAGTGTTACTTCTCTAGTAATAGTTCCATATCCCAAATAGCTAAATTGAACGGTATGCGTACCCGCAGGTACATTCGGTAGGCGATAATTGCCTTCTAAATCGGTAGTCGTTCCCAGACCTAAAGCAGTAATGCCGACATTGGCAAACCCCAAAGGTTCGTCCAGAGCAGCATCCTTCACAATGCCGTAGATTGCTCCTTTTTGACTCCAAACTGCACTACTTAGGAATAGCAATAACAGCATCCCCAAGAGGCGCCATCTCTTTAGTTGCATAATCGAATGATTTAATCTTTGTTTGTTTATAGTAAATAGTTCAGGCGTTTGTCAAATTGACTTTTTGTATTCAGTGTCGATCAAACGCTTCTCCGTCTTTTGAATAAAGTCGGTCAGGAAGAACACCTACAAGACTTCATGAAAGGTGGTTTACCATTACAATTTAGCGTAAACTGACTTTTCTGTGGCAATTAAAAGCTTCCTGAAAGAGCAACATAATTAAATCAAAGATGAGTAAAACAAAACAATTTGAAACGGTTGAGGCATATTTTCAAGCTCAGTCTGAGGAGGTCAGAAAGGTGCTGTTGGAATTGAAGGAATGCATCCTAAAAGCTAAACCAAATGCAACTGAACTATTGAATTATAATATACCTGCTTATGCTTTAATTCAGGGTGGGAAAAGAGAAGCGCAAATCATGATAGCAGGGCACAAAAAGCATGTTGGACTTTATCCACATCCGACTACAATGGAGCAGTTTGACGCTGAATTGAGTGAGTATAAAAGATCAAAAGGAGCGGTTCAGTTTCCACTAGACTCACTTCTTCCTAAAGACCTAATTATCCGAATGATCGAATATCGAATTGCATTGCTAATTAAGTAAAAACCGAATTACAAAAATGAATAGACAATCTTTCCTACAACTGATCGGTGCTGGCGCATTGACCACTTTGCTACCCAAGCCCTCTAGCGCGACGCCAGCCATTAACCCACCAAAAGAAATCAAAATCACGGATGTCAAATCTTACCGCTTTCGAAAGGCTTGCTTTGTTAGAGTAGAGACCAATGAAGGCATTTCTGGCTGGGGTGAAAGTGATGGTTCAAATAGAGATATTACACCTTTTTACATCGAGAAAAAGTTAAAAAAATACTTAGTCGGAAAAAGTCCTTTTGAAAGTGAAGGGATTTGGTCGGAGGTTTATCTGAAAGGATTGGAAACTGGTACGAGCGGACTACATCCTGGTTCGTTGTCTGGTATTGATAATGCACTTTGGGATTTGAAAGGTAAAATTTTGGACATGCCGGTTCATCAACTTTTGGGGAGCAATGGCAAGCAAAAAATTCAAGTCTACGGTAGCTATGGTAGAGATAAAGGCAACTATAATTACATGACGCCTTCTGAAATGGCAACTGTAGCAGCAGGCTTTGTCGAGCAAGGGTATAAAGCGGTGAAAGCTAGGATGCAGATTCGGCAAGAAAATATCAATCCGTATCCCGACGATGATATATTTGAATGTGTGAAAGCAATTCGTCAAGCGATAGGTGACGATATAAAACTGTTCGTCGATTTCAATAACGGTTATACGCCCGCTCAGGCGACGGTGATGGCAAAGCGATTGTACGAAAATTTCAATATCGCGGCTCTGGAAGAACCCGTTTTTCAGCAAGATTATCAGGGTTTGCGACAGGTCGTAGATGACCTCACGATTCCTGTGATGGCAGGCGAGCATGAATACAATCTATGGATGATGAAAGACCTCATCACAGTCGGGAACGTAGACATCATCAATGCGGATGTCATTAAATGTGGCGGTATTACTGACTGTAAGAAAGTGGCAGCTTTGGCACACGCATTTGGGAAGCAAATCATGGTACATAATGCTAAACCGACTTTGGCGACTGCGGCAAGTTTGCAGCTCTTGGCGTCTATACCAAATGGCGCACGTTTTCAGGAGTATGCCGGCAAGCGATTGCATCAGAACTATGGATCGCTGTATCCTTTGTTTGACAATTATTTTGAGTTTGATGACGGTTTCTTGACGGTGCCTGATTTGCCTGGATTGGGGTTGGTGGTGAATGAGGAGATGATGGAGCGGGAGAAGTTGAATTGAGCTGGGTTCGTACTTTTGTCTTGATACAGAAGTACCAAAAGATCAAGACTGGATTTCTTTTTTAACGCTCCAAAAGTGCTCAACTCCGCATAGCTATCGGAGCTAAACATCCCAAAACTCGCCTGAACAATTTCTTTTAAAGCTAAACACAGTGGTTGCTGACAATCAAATTTCAAGCTAATTTCCTTTTTGGCTCAAACAGTGGTCTGTTTTTAACGGACTTTGAACACTTTTTCCACTAAAAGAAATAGGTCATTAAAACACATCTCAATATGCATCATACAAGCTTTTCCACCAAAATAATCATGCTACTTTTTCTTTGCTTTTCCTGCTCTCCTTCAACGAAGACAACGACTGAAGATTTCACCTTAGCAAAAGCGAAACAGCAGGAACAGCGAGCTTGGGAGAAAGAAGCGACAGCTATCGTAGCGCGCATCAAAGCACCGACTTTCCCTGATCGAGAAATCCAATTGAAACTAGAAGAAAAATCAAATGATATTCGGGAAATAGTACAAACGGCTATTGATGAAATGAGCCAGAAAGGAGGCGGAAAAGTGATTTTGCCAGAAGGAAAATGGTTTTCAAAAGGACCGATTCATTTGAAAAGTAATGTCAATTTGCATCTAGAGGAAGGAGCTATTTTGCAATTTAGTGATGAAGCGGAGGACTATTTGCCATTGGTGAAAGTGAGATGGGAAGGAACGGTTTGCTGGAATTATTCACCTTTGATTTATGCCTTTCAACAAGAAAATATGGCATTGACAGGCAGAGGTGTGATTGATGGCAATGGGAGGGAATGGTCGATGGATTGGCGAAAGAAACAGAAGCCTGATAAGAAAGTGTTGCGGCAAATGGGTAATGACTTAGTACCTGAAGATCAGCGGGTATTTGGAAATGGATTTCTGGATTTGGATGGCGATGGAAAAGATGATGGATTTGGTGATGGACAGGAACATTGGTTGCGTCCGACCTTGGTAGAGTTATATGAGTGTAAGAACATTCTGATTCAAGATTTAACTGTTAAGAACAGTCCGTTTTGGACAATTCATCCTGTCTTTAGTCAAAATGTAACGATTCGGAATTTGGATATTTTTGGTGGCTATTTGAATGATGATGGCATTGATCCGGACAGCTGCGAAGATGTGTTGATTGAGGATTGCTATATCGAAACGGAAGATGATGCGATTGCGATTAAAGCAGGGCGCGATCAAGATGCTTGGGAGCGTGCACCTTGTCAAAATGTGGTAGTCAGAAATTGCAAATTGAACTCTGGCGTCAATTCCTTTTGCGTGGGTTCTGAAATGTCGGGTGGCGTGGAAAATGTGTTTGTCGAGAACTGCCACATCATCGCAGGCAAGCACGCCCTGAATTTTAAATGCAATCTAGATCGTGGTGGGAAAGTCCAAAACATTTATCTCCGAAATATTGAAATCGACACTATCCAAGAAGCGATGTTTATTTTCAGAATGGACTATCATGGCTATCGTGGCAACAACTATCCGACGGAGTTTACCAACTTTTATGCCAGCAATATTCGCTGCAAAAAGATAGAGGGTTTGCCCTTCAAAATAGTGGGTGTGGAAGCACAGCCCATTTCTAATGTTTTGCTACATACGATTTCCGTAGCAGCAGCAGAAGAGGAAAGTGTGTTTGAGTATGCGGATGATATTATTTTGGAGCGAGTACAAATAAACGGTGCTCCACTAACTGCTGATTGAGTTACAGACTACTGTACGGCTTGATACATCGCGCTGTCCAATTTTATACAGTTGACTAGCCGTTTGATGTTAATTGTTTGATAGTCAGTTTTTTATATTCATGGCACAATCTTTGTCTTTCGTTTATTGAATCAAATGAAGAAGCCATGTTCATCAACTACATCAAAACATTCTGGCGATCCCTCATCCGTCAAAAACTTACGTCAAGCATTAATATTCTGGGTTTGGCGATCGGTATTGCTTGTGCGAGCATGGCGTATTTGTTTATACAGCATGAGCGGTCGTTTGATAATTTTCATGAAGGAGCGGAAGAGATTCAAATGCTACGAGTCACCATTGACGATGCCTTCAGCCTTTCCGCTACACCTGGTGCGATTGCACCTGCGCTGGAAGACAATTTTCCTGAAGTGGTAGATCATCTACGATTGCTAAAGGAGGAGATTGTGGTAGCGCATCATACAGAATTATTTAAGGAGGAGGCGATGTTGGTCGAGTCCAATTTCTTTGACTTCTTTAGTTTTCCGTTGCTTCAAGGCGATGCTAGTTCAGCATTGACAGGCAATAATGTGGTATTGAGTGAAGCTGCCGCCCAAAAATACTTCGGTAGTACCAATCCGATTGGGCAATCTCTAGCCGTACAATACGAAGGTGAAGAACGTCCGCTTACAGTGAGTGCAATCGCCGCCGATGCGCCTTCCAATTCGAGCATACAGTTTGATATTTTACTACCACTTTCCTTTTTCCCCAGCTATGCAGAAGAAAAGTTAAATACACAATGGGGCAACTTCGCTATCAGCAGCTTTATTCGTTTGAGAGCAGCGGAAGATTTGGCTGCTTTGAGAGAGAAATTGCCAGCCTTTATCGGTCAACAATACGAAGCAGATGAAGATGGAGAAGTAGCCTATCAGTTTTTTGCTAATCCATTCGTCGATTATCGACTCAATGGAATGATAGTGGCAAATGGACTATTGCCCAATGCTGATACAGACTATGTCTTCATATTGGGAATTATCGCTCTTATGATTTTATTGGTCGCTTGCTTGAACTTCACCAATCTCTCCAATGCACGCGGTACAAAACGACTGACAGAAGTAGGTGTGCGTCAAGTATTAGGGGCAGGAAAAGAGCAGTTGAGGAGACAGTTTCTGGCGGAGTCTGTCTTTACGAGTTTAGTGGCGTTATTGCTGGCAGTAGTGTTAGTTTTATTATCTATTCGCTATACCAATAGTCTTTTTGATTATACGCTATCCATCAATTGGGCATCCCCGCTGACTTATTTGCCGCTCATCGGTATCACCGTTTTGACGGGTTTGCTGGCAGGTGCTTATCCTTCCATCTTACTCTCCAAATTGAAGACCATCAAGACTTTTCAGTCCAATTACAAAATAGGTGGCAACAACTTAGTAACCAAAGTCGGATTGGTTTTTCAATTTACCCTTTCGATAGGTTTATTGGCGTGTACATTCATTATGCTGAAGCAGCAACGCCATCTCTTTGCACAAGATTTAGGCTTTGATAGCGATGCTGTCATTGTCGTGCCGACGCAAATCACGCGTGGAGACAGTCTAAATACTGAGCTACTTTTGAGTCGCTATAAAAATGAACTGGCAAGTGCTAAAGGTGTGCGCCAGCTAGCAGGTACCTCTTACGCCTTCACACAAGGCAATCATGCTTTTTCTACAGATGAAGACTTTGAAGACATCGTCTTTGCCTATAAATCTGATCCCAATTATTTGGATGTGCTAGATATTGAACTACTTGAGGGAAGAAACTTCCGAACAGGTAATCTAGGAGATATAAACAACTCTGTAATCGTCAACGAAACCTTCAAGAAAAAATACATGGAAGGGACAGTGGGCAATTATAAACTGCCAGAGGAATTTGAGCAATTTGCCAATGCGACCGTCATCGGCGTGGTTCAAGATCATCATTTTTTGGATCTCAGACAAGAGATGGAACCCATGCTTTTACATCAACAAGCTGGTCAACGCTACAATCACTTTTTGGTGAAAATCGGATCAGAAGAAGTTGCTACCACACTCGGTCAGCTGGAGTCAGCTTGGCAAACGATACGTCCTGGACTACCTTTTGAATTTAGTTTTCTGGATGAAGACCTACAAAGTCAGTACGAAGAAGAAGCGAAATGGAATAAGGTGATTTCAGGTGCGGCACTGCTAGCAATTTTGATTGGTTTTCTGGGTTTGTTTGGTTTAGTGGCATTGAGTTTGTCAGAGCGCACCAAAGAAATTGGCATCCGCAAAGTAATGGGTGCGAGTGTCGCCAATATCATCGCCCTTTTCTCCAAAGATTTTATGATACTGGTCGGGATCGCCTTTGTCATCGCCACACCTATCGCTTACTATTTCATGAATGAATGGCTACAAGACTTCGCGTACCGTATTGAGTTGCAGTGGTGGGTGTTTGCGCTGGCAGGTTTGGCAGCGATTGGGATTGCTTTGCTGACGGTGAGTGTGCAGAGTGTGCGGGCGGCTTTGGCGAATCCTGTTAACTCGCTGAGAAGCGAATAAAAAGAGATTATCATGCTAAAAAACAACATCAAAACCGCTTTCCGAAATATGCGCAAGCGCAAAAGCTATGCTTTTCTCAACTTGGCAGGCTTGAGTACAGGACTGGCAGTCTGTTTATTGCTGTCGCTATGGGTGAAAGATGAATTAAGTTACGATCAGTTTCATGATAATTCAGATCGCATTTATCGCGCTTTGTGGGATGCAAAATACGGTGAAAATACGTGGACGATACCTCAAGTTCCTGTACCATTAGCAGCTACGTTGAAGCAAGAATTTCCTGAGGTGGAAACGATCACCCAAGTCTACGAAGGTAGCTTTACATTGCAAAAAGGAACAGAATACGTGCGTGAAAAAGAGGTACTATTCGTCGATCCTTCTTTCTTTGAAATATTCAGTGCAACATCTTTGACGGGCGATGCACAAGCTACTATTCAAAACCCAAATACCGTTATTCTAACCAGATCAAGTGCCACTAAATATTTCGGAACGCAACAAGATTGGTCGCAGCTCATTGGTAAAAACTTAACGCGCAACAACGGAGAATTACTACAAGTCGGTGGCATCATCGAGGACTTCCCGAAGCAATCACACTTACAGTTTGACTTTCTTGCTCCCATCACAGATGTGGCTCGCGTCGAGCAACGGAAAGAGGATTGGGCGTCGGCGGCTGTGCTGACTTATTTTTTGAGAACGGAAAAGGGCAGCGCAATGGAATTGGCACAAAAAGTACAAACCTATTTCGCCCAAAATGTAGTGGATGAACTCTTCAGCGAGCCTGGCAACTATTCTAGCTTTCCCTTTGAACCGATACAAGATATTTATTTGCAACCGCGACTGTCGTCTATCTGGATTTTTGGTACTGTAGCAGCTTTTATTCTATTGTTGGCTTGCATCAATTTTATCAATCTGACCACAGCTGGCGCATTGACACGAATGAAAGAAGTGGGCATTCGGAAAGTGCTAGGATCGAATAGGAGACAGTTGATTCAACAGTTTTTTAGCGAGTTTGCGTTGTATGTTTTTATAGCTGTTGTGTTGGCAGTTTTGCTGGCGTGGATTGCTTTACCTGCCTTTAATGCCTTGGCAGACAAGAGTTTACGCCTGAATCTATTTTCTTCCAATTATATTTGGGTGTTGATTGCTGCCTTGATTACCATCACAACGCTACTGGCTGGCGTACTTCCCGCTTGGACGCTTTCTGCCTTTTCACCGACTCAAGTTATCAAAGGACAACTCCTCAATTGGAACAGTAAAAACTGGCTGCGTCAAGGCATGGTCATCTTTCAGTTTTGTGTCTCGTGTGGCTTGATTATGGCGACGTTGATTGTTGGCGATCAGCTCAAATTTTTGCAAACAAGTTCTTTAGGATTTGACCAAGAACATGTATTGATCGTTCGCGGCGCGAGGGCTTTGGGCAACAATTACAGTCCATTTTTGGCACGAGTGTCCGAGCAAACCAATGTCCAACAAGTATCCACTGCTCAAACCTTACCTGGCGATGAATTCGATAGTACTATCTTCGAGCCAGAACAACCTGCCAACTACAAAAGCACCTCACTGACTTACGCACATATCGACATGAATTTTGTGCAAACGCTTGATTTAGAGATCGCAAACGGCAGAGATTACAATACCAACTTGTCCACTGATAGCACAGCTTACTTAATAAATCAAGAAGCAGCCACGCGCTTAGGTTGGGACAAGCCTATCGGTAAGACATTGTTGTTTGGTGGCTACGAAAAAGGACAAGTGATCGGTGTCGTTAAAGACTTCAATTTCAATTCGTTGCACGAAACGATTGAGCCTTTGGTCCTCAAAGTGGCGAGCTTCAATTTACCCAATATCGTCATCCGACTCAATGAAGGCGATCTGCAAAATCAAGTAGTGGATATTCGGTCTGTTTGGACACAACTCGCTCCAGATGCACCTTTCGAGTTTGCATTTTTGGACGATACCATTCAGCAGCAATATGAGCAAGAAGCGCGTATGTCTTCCATCTTCACCATTTTTGCAGGCTTGGCAATTTTCATTGCTTGTCTTGGACTTTTTGGTCTCACGACTTTCATGGTGCAGCGAAAAGTCAAAGAAATCGGCATCCGAAAAGTCCTCGGCGCGAGTGTCACAGGCATCGTCGCTTTATTGTCCAAAGATTTCATCAAGCTAGTTGCCATCGCTTTCCTCATTGCTACTCCTATCGCTTACTACTTCATGAACGAATGGCTGCAAGACTTTGCTTATCGCATTGAGTTGCAATGGTGGGTGTTTGCGCTGGCAGGTTTGGCGGCAATTGGGATAGCCTTGCTGACGGTGAGTGTGCAGAGTGTGCGGGCGGCTTTAGCGAATCCAGTTGAAAGCCTTAAAAATGAATAACTAAGTTGAAATCCTGATCTAATATCGGGGTTAAGAGTTTATGAAGCGAATAAAAAGAGAGCACCATGTACAAACACCACCTAAAAGTAGCCACTCGAAGACTGTGGAAACACAAGCAATTATCGACTGTCAAAATCAGCGGATTGGCATTGAGCGTAGCTGTGAGTTTATTGCTTATTCAGTACATTGACTGGCAGTGGAATTTTGATCGCTTTCAGGAGAAGGGCGAAAATATTGTCAGGATTCAAAATGATATTTATGAATCTGGTGAATTGAAACAAGCGAGTGCGTTGACTTATACTGGCGTGCCTGTCATAGCGAAGGAGGAATTGCCTACTGTCAAAAACTATACGCGACTGGCGCGATGGATTGCCAATGATGTGGTTTTTCAGTATGAAAATCAAGTTGTCCGAGGCAAAAACTTCTTCTTCGCTGATCCTTCCTTTTTTGATGTCTTTTCTTTTCAACTGTTGCAAGGCGATCCAAAAACAGCATTGCTTGAACCCAACACAATTGTGCTGACCGAAGACTGGGCGAAGCAGCTATTTGGGGACGAAAATCCAATAGGAAAATCAGTCATTTTTGAAAGCCGACGACCTTTTACCGTTACAGGCGTGGTGGAGAATCCACCCATTCAGTCCCACATTCAGTTTGGTGGATTGAGTTCGTTGGTGACGATGACAAGTTGGGGACTGGATGTGTATGGTGATATGCAATTGGAGTATCCTTATACCTACGCGTACTTATTGTTAGAAAAAGAGACTGACGTGACTACACTCGCTCAACAACTAACCCAAACCATCGCTCAGAGCAAAGCAACCAACAGCGTCCAAGATGTCTTTCAGCTACAACCATTTCACGACATTCATCTCTACTCTGATTTGCAATACGAGATCACCGCTACTGGTAAAGGCAACAATATTTGGATACTTTTTGGTATCGCTGTTTTGATCCTACTTCTAGCTTGGATCAATCACTTCAACATCGCCACAGCAGATGTCCTCGATCAGCAAAAAGTACTGAGTTTGAGGCGAATCGTAGGTGCAGAGAAAAAGCATTTATTGCAGCAAGTGGCGGTTTCTACTTTGCTATCTCATCTGTTGGCGACTGGTATCGGCGTGGCATTGGCGTATGGAACTTTGCCTTTTATCAAACAAGCGTTTGGCTTGGATAGGAGTGCGTTCTCTTTCTGGAGTATGGATGTGCAAAGTCCAGCTTTTGGTTTGGCTGTACTTTTTGTGGTCGGCACGCTAGCGAGTAGTGCTTTGCCTGCTTTGTTGGGCGCGAATACCAATGTGATGGCATTGTTTCAGCAGTCGGTGTCTGTTGGTGCGAATGCGATTCGATTGAGAAGTGGACTGGTCGTACTTCAGTTTGCGATCATTATTGGGTTGTTGATTTCGGGCATTGTGATTTATCAGCAGCTGAATTATATGGAAGAACAGGATTTAGGGATCAATTTAGACAACAAAATAGCGATTCTAGCCCCTTTAGGAACGAGCAATTACGAAAACATGGGCGTCCATCTTCGCCAATTTAAACAAGCCGTCGCTGCTATTCCTGGCACTTCTCCCATCGCCGTTTCTCGCAATCTTCCTGGCGATAATTTAGATCGTTTAGATTTGACAGTCAATCAAAACAAGCAACCGATCAGCCTATTTCGACAAGTCACTGATTTAAGCTTCTTTTCGCTCTATGAATTGCCTTTCATAGCAAAAGATACAGCCGCAAATAGTCAATTAACAACCAACAACTACGTCATCATCAATGAACGAGCCATGTACCTGATGGGCTTCAAAAAAGCAGAAGATGCCCTCAGACAAAAGGTGACTTATTTTGGGGGCGAAAATAAAATTATCGGCGTCGTCAAAGACCATCATCAACGTTCGCTCCACTACCCAACCGAACCTATTTTGTACGATATTCCAAATGGTGAGTTTGCGACTGAGGATGGCTATTATTCTCTACAACTCGCCGCCAATGTCAACCGAAAACAGCTTATCAAAGACATCCAAAATGCCTACGAAAACGCTTTCCCAAACACCTACTTCGATGCCATAGATGTCCAAGCTCGATTTGCTGCTCAGTACGCCACCGATCAAACTTTGAAGCTTATCAATCAGGGCTTGATAGGTGTCAGTATTGGCATCGCTTTTATTGGGTTGATTGGACTTTTTAATATCCTATTAGCGAAGCGTACCAAAGAAATCGGCATCCGCAAAGTCCTCGGCGCAAGTGTCACTGGGCTAGTCGCTTTACTTTCTAAAGACTTTATGCAGCTCGTCGGTACTGCTTTTGTCATCGCTACACCTATCGCTTACTATTTCATGAACGAATGGCTGCAAGACTTCGCCTATCGTATTGAGTTGCAATGGTGGGTATTTGCGCTGGCAGGTTTGGCGGCGATTGGCATTGCTTTGCTGACGGTGAGTGTGCAGAGTGTGCGGGCGGCTTTGGCGAATCCTGTCAAGTCACTACGAAGCGAGTGACGCAGACCCGTCTGGGTAAAGAGCTTACGAAGCGAATGATCACACGACAGCGGCTATTCTCAAAAATAGCCGCTGTCGTTCACGATATCCTCAGCAATAAAGAAAATCATCATGCTCGAAAATCATATCAAAGTTGCTTGGCGGAGCATCATTCGTCATCCTTGGCGAAGCAGTATCAGCACGATCAATTTGGCGGTGAGTGTAGTGCTGGTGTTTTTCATTGCGCAGTACGTATTGTTTGAATTTAGCTTTGATGAAAATTGGGCAAAAAAAGACCAATTATTTGCCTTACAAAGCACCCAAACCAACGAAAAAACGGGTACAAAACTTTCTCTGCAATTGCCGCCAGCCTTTGCTACGACGGCAGTTAGTGACTTTCCTGAAGTGATGGCGGCAGCTCGTGTTTTCCGATTTGCACAAGGTGCATATGCTGCTGATGATAAAGTATTTGAAGAACCGCAAGGAAAAGTAGCGTATGTTGATGCAGACTTCTTTGAACTGTTTGATTTTGAGTGGATTGCAGGCAACGAAAAGGCATTGCTGAACGCACCGAATAAAGTCGTTTTGTCTCGAAAATATGCTCAAAAGTATTTTGGGCGAACGAATGTCGTGGGCGAACAAATCAAATATGCAGATATCGAGCAGCCGCTGGAAGTACAAGGTGTTTTTGAGGATTTACCCGAAAACGTCCACTTTGAATTTGAGCTGCTCTTGAGCATCACTTCCAATCCTTATTTCGCCGATGGTTTTTTAGAAACGACTTGGACAAATAGTCTTTTCAATACTTATCTACTGTTGGAAAAGGACGGGGATTTGAATGCACTGAAAGAAAAGTTTAATACACTCAATCAAGAAAAGCGGGCAGCAATTTTAGCTGCCAATAGCATAGCTGAAACACTCGAATTGCTGCCAGTGACCGCCCTTCATACGCAGCCAAAACTAGTCGGACAATTCAAAACAACCACCAACCAAAATGTACTTTGGGGACTGTCCATCGTCGTCTTTCTCATTCTCGGCATCGCCTACGTCAACTTCGCCAATTTAGAACTATTAAAAGTCTTGAAAGACACCAAAACGATAGGCGTGCGAAAAGTGATGGGGGCGCACGCTAGCCAATTGACGCAATACTTTTTGGTCAGAGCTGGACTGTTTAGCGGAATGGCTTTTTTGGTTGCCTTTTTTATCTACACATTAGGTTTGCCTTACTTCAAAAACTATTTGGAGAGCGATTTATTACTGCCCGAATCTTATCAATTTGGACTCATCATCGGCGCGGTCAGTTTGATGTTAATTGGACTTTTTTTGATCGGCTATTTGCCCGTTCGATGGATGACCACTCGTGCTGCCAAACAATTGATCTTTTCTCAAGACAATTCATCATTAAGCAAAAACAACAGTTCAAGAGGCTTGCTCTTTTTTCAATTTACGACAGCTATTGTCCTGCTCATCGTCGCTTTAGTCACCACCCGACAAGTCAATTTCATGCTCAGCTATGACATTGGTTTGGACTTAGAAAATACGTTGGTTTTTCGTGCGCCGAGTGTGTATGAAGATTATGAGCAGTTGGATCAAAATTGGGAGAATTTCAAGTTTGAACTGAATCAATTGGCTAGTGTACAGTCAGTCATCAGTATTTCTGATATTCCAGGAGAAGAAAGCGCCTGGCTCACTTCTTTCAGTCGCCAACCATTAACGTCAGGCAGTCAAATCGACCGAAAACGACTCAATCGCTTATCCGTTTCTGGGAGCTTTCTAGGCGATTTTTCTAATGACTTGCTAGCAGGGCGCGACTTTCGAGACAACTTTGCTGCCGATAGCAATTCCGTCATTTTGAATGAAAAAGCGATCAATTTATTTGGATTTAGTAGCCCCGAAGTCGCCATTGGTCAGCAATTGTATAGCAGAGATGAAACCCTCAAGATCATCGGTGTGAGCAGCGATTTTCATCAGCTTTCTCTCAAAAATGATGTACAGCCGTTGATGATGACTTACTATCCTTCCGTGGCGAGCTATCTGTTGGTCAAAGCCAACTCAACTGTCACACCCGAATTAGAAGCCAAACTGACTGCCACCTATCAAAAAGCCTTTCCCAATAACCCAATCGATTACTTTTACCTCAAAACCTTTTTTGAACGCCAATACGCGAACAACCAAAAGCAAAGTCAGCTTTTGTGGAGCTTTACGGTCTTCGCTATCTTCATTTGCTGTGTAGGCTTGTTCGCCCTCACCGCTTTTTCTGTTCAACAACGCACCAAAGAAATCGGCATTCGAAAAGTCCTCGGTGCGAGTGTCACAGGCATTGTCGCTTTGCTCTCCAAAGATTTTGTAAAGCTTGTTGGTATTGCCTTTATCATCGCCACACCTATCGCTTACTATTGCATGAACGAATGGCTACAAGACTTCGCCTATCGCGTTGAGTTGCAGTGGTGGGTGTTTGCGCTGGCAGGTTTGGCGGCGATAGGGATCGCGTTGTTGACGGTGAGTGTGCAGAGTGTACGGGCGGCGTTGGCGAATCCTGTTAGGTCACTGAGAAGCGAATAGTCACGATACTCTCTACAAAAAAAGAAATTATCATGTTCAAAAACTACATCAAAATCGCCTGGCGAAAAATTAAATCCCAACGTTTTTATGCCATCATCAATATTCTTGGGTTGGCTATTAGTATTGCATGTTGTTTGTTGATTACGCTTTTCGTGATAGACGAATGGAGTTATGATCGTTTTCACGAAAAAGCGGATCGTATTCATCGCATTACCTTGGATTTGCAGGTGAACAGCGAATTGCAGGAGTTTGCCGTCACTACACCTCGCTTCAAAGAGGTCATCGTTAGCGAGATTCCTGAAATCGAAACCGCCGCTCGTTTTCGAGTTGAAGATCAGCGACTGATGCGAAGAGCAGGAACGGTTCAAAATTTACGGGAAGAGAAATTGGCTTATGCAGATCCTGAAATCTTCGACATCTTTACTTTGCCTTTGGTCTATGGCGATGACGCTCAAGCATTACAAGAACCCAACACCATCGTACTGTCGCGCTCGGCTGCCGAACGCCATTTCGGAACGATGAATCCTGTGGGCGAAACGATTCTTCTGAGTAATGAAGAAAGCTATCGAGTGGATGGTATCTTTGAAGATTTACCCACCAATTCTCACTTTCATTACGATGTGCTATTGTCTGCTAAAAGCATAGAGGGAATAGACCAAGAAATTTGGTTGAGTAACAATTATTTGACCTACTTTCTGACTAAACCAAATGTGGACGAAAGCGTCATAGAAACCAAAATCAACGATATTTTTCATCGCTATGCTGGTGCGCAAATGAACAAATTCAATGGTGGCAAAGACGCCTATGCGGAATTTGAAGCTGCTGGTAATTTCTTCCAACATGGTACACAAGCACTCACTGACATCCACCTCAGCGGGAACCTAGACGGCGAACATGAAGCTAACAGCCGCCTCACTTATGTCTGGCTATTTTCGGCTATCGCACTCTTCATTTTATTGATCGCTTGCATCAATTTTATGAACCTCTCCACCGCTCGCTCTGCCAATCGCGCTAGAGAAGTCGGGATGCGAAAGGTATTAGGTTCGTTGCGGAGTCAGTTGATTGGTCAGTTCTTGGCGGAGAGTATTCTGATGAGTATGATTGCTTTTTTACTGGCAATTGCAATTAGTCAAACTGTAATGCCTGCTTTCAATGACTTGACAGGCAAAACGCTCCATATTCCATTTTTGAATCCTTTGTTTTTGGGCAGTTTATTGATTGGTATTTTGTTCGTCGGCATATTGGCTGGCACTTACCCTGCTTTCTTTCTATCGGCTTTCGATCCTCTGAAAACGATGAAAGGCAAAATTCAGCAAGGTATCAAAAGCGGTTGGTTGAGACGAACATTGGTGACTTCTCAATTTTCGATTTCTATCATTCTGATGATCGGAACAGGCGTGATTTATAGCCAATTGAAATACATTCAAAGCAAACAATTGGGCTTTGAGAAAGAGCAAGTTATCATGCTCAACGCCTTTGAATATCCTGGCAACTTTGATGCCCTGGAAGAACAATTGAGCAATTTTCCAGAAGTGGTCAGCACGACCGTTAGTTGCTATTTGCCAGTTCCCGAAGGTATTTGTACGAACAACCTTTACTTTTGGGAAGAAGGCAAAAATTCGACCACCGAAGGCTTGCAAATGCAGTGGTGGAAAGGCGACCACGACTATGCTAGTACTTTGGATATGGAGCTGGCGGCAGGTCGCTTTTTTGATCAAAATTACGCTACCGATTCTGTAGCTGTCGTCTTGAATGAAGCAGCTGTAAAAGCCTTCAATCTGGAAAATCCTGTTGGTAGTCGCCTGCGCTATTCGGGCGAAAAAGTACCACTTAAAGTCATTGGTGTCCTCAAAGATTTTAATTTCAATAGTTTGCGCAGCGAAGTAACACCACTTTGCTTCACCTTAGAAACAAACGCCAATAGCGTCATCGTCATGCGTGTCGCTGCGCGTACCGATATGCGTCCATTTATCCAAAAAGTAGAAAAACTTTGGAGCGAAAATGCACCGAGTCAGCCATTGGATTATGCCTTTTTAGATGAGCGAGTAGAACGGGCGTATGAGAGCGAAGAGCGACTAGGTAGCCTCTTTTTGCTCTTTGCAGGACTAGCGATTTTCATTGCTTGTCTAGGACTGTTTGCTTTGGTTGCCTTCACTGCCGAGCGCAGACGCAAAGAAATCAGCATTCGCAAAACGTTAGGTGCATCTGTCTCGAATATTGTGACTTTACTGTCCAAGGAATTTCTCTTGCTCGTCGGTTTAGCATTGGTCATTTCTATTCCTATCGCTTACTACTTCATGGATGGTTGGCTACAAGACTTTGCTTATCGCATTGAGTTGGAGTGGTGGGTGTTTGCGCTGGCAGGTTTGGCGGCAATTGGGATTGCGCTGCTGACGGTGAGTGTGCAGAGTGTGAAGGCGGCTTTGGCGAATCCTGTAAAGTCACTGAGAAGCGAATAATCATGATAGGGGCTATTATCAAAAATAGCCCCTATCCTTCACGACATCATCCGATAAACAAACATCATTATGCTACGAAACTATATCAAAGTCGCCCTCCGCAACCTCTGGAAAAGCAAATTGTTCTCCCTTATCAATGTCGGTGGACTCGCACTAGGCATGGCAGTCACAATGGTGATTGGGCTATGGATGTGGGATGAACTCAACTACAATCAAGACCTGACCAACTACGATCAGATCGCAAGAGTGATGCAAAACCAAACGTACAGCACTGGCATCAACACTGGCATCACGACACCTAAATTACTTGCGCCTGTCCTCCGAGAAGAATATGGCAGTTATTTTGAGGAAGTCGTCTTGTCTTCCTTCATTTTCGACAATACATTGGCTTATGAAGAGAAAGTGATGAGCAAGTCAGGAGGCTTTATGGAAGCTGGCGCACCAGATTTGCTGTCTCTGAATATGCTGGAAGGAACGAGAGAAAGCCTAGCCGATGTCAATTCTGTTTTGTTGTCTGCTTCTACTGCGAATGCCATGTTTGGCAGCGACAATCCGATTGGTCAGTCGGTACGGGTAGGCAACGATAATTTGTTGAAAGTGAGTGGCGTCTATGAAGATTTACCGGAAGACTCGGACTTCGCCAATCTATTTTTTATCGCTCCTTGGAAAGTATTTGAGAAAGGCTTGCCTGATTGGCTAGGGTGGGGGAATAGCTGGTTCAATACTTATGTACAAATCGCACCCAATACCACCTTCGCACAGGTCACCGAAGCCATCAAAGATGTCAAACTTGACAATTCTTCCGAAGAGAAATCATACAATCCTCAGCTTTTCTTACACCCCATGCCCAAATGGTATCTGCACAGCGAATTTAAGCAAGGCGTGAATACTGGCGGACGCATTACGTATGTGTGGTTGTTTGGTATCATTGGCGCATTCATTTTGTTGCTAGCGTGCATCAATTTTATGAATCTGAGTACGGCGCGTTCTGAAAAGCGTGCCTTGGAAGTCGGGGTGCGTAAAGCGGTAGGCTCGACGAGAAGTCATTTGATTAGTCAGTTTTTCAGTGAGTCGATTGTGCTATCTTTTTTAGCGTTTGGTCTTTCTATTCTTTTTGTGGCTCTGATGTTGCCTTTTTTCAATGAAGTGGCGGACAAAAAGATGTCGATTCCTTGGGGACAGCCAATATTTTGGTTGTTGGGGATTGGTTTTGTACTCTTGACTGGTCTTTTGGCAGGTAGCTATCCAGCGGTTTACTTATCCTCTTTCCGACCGATTCGTGTATTGAAAGGCGCATTTAAAGCTGGTAAATCAGCTGCCTTGCCACGTCAGGCTTTGGTAGTGGTTCAGTTTACGGTTTCGGTGGTTTTGATTGTCGGGACGCTAGTTGTTTTCAATCAAGTACAGCACGTCAAAGATCGTCCAATAGGGTATCAGCAAAGTGGATTGTTGAATATTCCGATCAAAAATTCGGTCATCAATGAGAAATATGATCTCATCCGAAATGAACTGCAACAGAGCGGACTGATTGATGAGATATCGCTAGCAGGTTCGCCTGTCACTCAGGCTTTTACGACCAATGGCGGACTTGATTGGGAAGGCAGACCGGATGATATGCAGAATCAGTTTTGGTCGATTCGAGTGAGTCATGATTTCGGGAATACCATTGGCTGGGAAGTCATCGAAGGACGCGACTTTTCTAGAGCATTTGGGACGGATAGCATGGCGTTCGTGATCAACGAAGCTGCCGTCAAATATATGGGTTTGGAAGATCCTGTAGGGAAGAAAATGACTTGGGGCGGCAATGGTGATTATACTATCGTGGGTGTCGTGAAAGATATGCTGATGCAGTCGCCTTATGAAGCGCACAATCAGATGTTTTTCGTCCTAGATTACAATCGCTCTTCCAATTTAATCGCTAAAATCGACAAAAATGCCAACACCCAAGCTGCCCTAGCTCAACTCGAAACTACCTTCAAAAAATACGATCCTAACAATCCCTTCGACTACGAATTTGTCGATCAAGACTATGCGCAGAAGTTTGGGCAAGAGGAGCGTGTCGGGAAGCTCGCTGGTTTCTTTGCATTGTTGGCGATTTTCATCAGTTGCTTAGGCTTATTTGGCATGGTTTCTTTTGTGGCGGAGCAGCGAACGCGAGAAATTGGTATCCGAAAAGTGTTGGGCGCGAGTATCACCAACTTGGTCACTTTGGTCTCCAAGGATTTCCTTGTTTTAGTAATCATCGCGCTCGTCATCGCTACCCCTATCGCTTACTATTTCATGCAGAGCTGGCTGGAAGACTTTACCTATCGCATTCAGTTGCAGTGGTGGGTGTTTGCGCTGGCAGGTTTGGCGGCGATAGGGATCGCGTTGTTGACGGTGAGTGTGCAGAGTGTGCGGGCGGCGTTGGCGAATCCTGTGAAGAGTTTGAGAAGTGAATGATCCATCTGAGTTAGTTCATTAAGAAGCGAATAAAAAATTTTCTATCATGTTAAAGCATACGATCAAACTGGCTTTTCGATCCTACTGGCGCAACAGAAGCACCTTTATGATCAATCTAATTGGTCTGTCTACTGGCTTAGCTTGTGTTCTCCTGATCTATCTTTGGGTGAGCGATGAATTCAAGGTCAATACCTTCCACAAAAATGATGAGCGACTTTATCAGGTCTTAATCAACTACGAATATCCCAACGGTATAGAAACCAGTAATCATTTGCCTGGGATTTTGGCAGAAAACTTGAAAACGGATTTGCCCAGCATCGCACAAGCTACTGTTACTAATCAGAAATCATTTGAACCCAGTGGGGTGCTTATTCATGAAAATAGCAATTTTGACATCGTTGGACGCTTCGCTGATGAGCACTTCTTTGATGTATTTTCTTACGATTTGGTAGCGGGCGAAGCCGTCAATAACAAGACGAGTATTGCGCTGGCGGAAGCAACCGCTAACAAGTTATTTACTTCTCCGCAACAAGCTATCGGGCAGACCATTGAGTGGAAAAATCGTTTTTTTGAAAAGACGTTTATCATTGCTGGTGTTTACAAAAATCCACCTGCCAATGCAACAGAACAGTTCGATGCAGTGGTACACTACGATCATTTAGTCGATTGGGATGAGTATGCAGCGGACTGGAGTGGTGGCTATGCAGAGAATTTTGTGGTCTTAGCATCAGGAGCAGATGTAGAGGAAATGAATGCTCAAATAGCGACTTATCTGCGTTCCAAAAGTAACGGCTGGCAACCTTCCACCCTATTCCTTCAACGTTATTCCGATCAATACTTACACGGCAATTACGAGAGTGGAGTACAAGTAGGCGGCAGAATCACCTACGTGCGCTTATTTTCTATCATTGCCCTATTCATTCTCTTGATCGCCTGCGTCAATTTCATGAATCTATCGACTGCGCAGGCATCTATTAAGATGAAAGAAATAGGTGTCAAGAAAACCATCGGTGCTAATCGTAGAAGTCTGATGATGCAGTTTTTGGGTGAATCTATGGTCTTAATTACCATAGCTGTGGTAGTGGCATTATCACTTGTTGCATTATTATTTCCTAGCTTCAATGCACTAGCTAGTAAGTCGTTGTCATTTACCTTGACGCCAAGTATGATAGGTAGTTTGGTGGTGATCATCATCGGTACAGGGTTGTTGGCAGGAAGCTATCCAGCCTTTTATTTATCGGGCTTTCGCCCAATTCATGTTCTTAAAGGAAAACTAACGACCAACGAAAGTGAGCAGTGGATACGCAAAGGATTGGTGGTTTTCCAATTTGCACTCTCAGTCATTTTTATTGTCGGCGTTTTAGTCATTCAACAGCAAATGGATTACGTCCAATCAAAGCACCTAGGCTACGAACGTGAAAACGTCATCCTATTTCAAAGTCCTTCAGGCGGTGATACGCAACAGACTTTTCTAAGTGAACTCAAAAACTTATCAGGCGTACAGCAAGCTTCCAATATGTATTGGAATATTTTGAGTGGCAAAGACAGTCAGGGCGGTTACTCTTGGCGAGGACAAGAAGAAGATAAAGGTGTTCTATTTCAAGCGCCGAGAATTGGTTATGATGTCATCGAAACACTAGAAATGGAACTGGTCGCAGGGCGTACTTTTTCTCGCGATTTCAAAGATGATGCTACTAAAATCGTCATCAATGAAGCTGCCGCTGAACTTATGGAACTCGATGATCCTGTGGGGACAATCATCAAAAAAGGGAGCGATCGACAGCGCGAGATTATAGGTGTGGTGAAGAATTTTCACTATGGCTCTATCCATCAACAAGTAGAGCCCACCATACTACGATTTCGCTCAAATGGTCGAGACATTATGGTTCGTTTAGAGGCAGGTACGGAGCAATCAACCATTCCTCAAATTGCGGAAGTTTACAAAGAACTCTATCCCGATTACAACTTTAAATACCGCTTTTTAGATGAAGAATATCAAGCACTCTATGAAGCAGAAAGTCGGGTCGCTACTTTGTCTCAATATGCAAGCGGACTGGCAATTATCATTTCTTGTCTTGGACTATTGGGTCTAGCAATGTTTACCTCTGAGCGTCGGCGAAAAGAAATCGGCATCCGAAAAGTCCTCGGCGCAAGTGTCACTGGCATTGTTGCTTTGCTCTCCAAAGATTTTATTCAGTTGGTCATTATTGCTTTCCTCATCGCTACCCCTATCGCTTACTATTTCATGAACGAATGGCTACAAGACTTCGCTTATCGCATTGAGTTGCGATGGTGGGTATTTGCGTTGGCAGGTTTGGCGGCGATTGGGATTGCGCTGCTGACGGTGAGTTTTCAGAGTGTGCGGGCGGCGTTGGCGAATCCTGTCAAGTCGTTGAGGAGTGAATGACCTGTCAGCTGGACTTTTCAAAAAAAGTGTGGTTATTTGAGGAAAACTATGCTAACTTACTGAGTAAGTAATCTGTAAAGGAGTGAAAGGACTATATTGTTGAAGGATCGATCCAGCATTCTGGCAATCAAAATTATCTTCTATTTTGTAAGTGATGGAAAATTGATCTGATATTTCTTGATGACTAGAAGCGTTCACCCAACTTGCGAAGTTGACTAAACGCTTCTAGTTACGAATTTCAAATGCTCTATTGAGATATAACGAAAGGTAGCCTATGAACACTAGTGTGATTCTGCACTTGCATAAAGTACACCCCAGCCGGTAATTGATCTACATTTTGCTTTACATTTGCCTGCCATTTATCTTTGAATACTAACTGACCATTAGTATTATAAATACTAACTTCCAGTAAATCTTCTCCTGTTTGCTCCGCATAAATAGTTAGGACTCCCGAAGTCGGATTTGGACTGATTGAAATATCAGATGATGGTACATCATTTCTAGTTTCTAAAACTATGGCTTCCAACTGCGGCTCACTTATGCCTTCTTCTATTTCACAAGCTCGTGGGATGTCTATATATCTAAGTTCGTGACACTGATCTTCATTTATGATTTCTAAGCTGTAAGTCAGATCAACAAGACCTGTAAAGGTAGCTATAGCAGTTCCCGTTTCATCCAGTTGTATGGTCTGAGGTGGAGACGTTTGATGAGCAGGGAATAGCCCGATTTCTATGGTCGAAAAAGGCAGCCCATTAAATCTGATGGTGACTTCACCTTTATTATCTCTATCAGCATAAGGCACTAATTCCTCTACTTCTGAGTCTATGTCTGTGCAGTCGCATTCAGGAAAAACTGGAAACTCGAATCTATGTCTGCAATTGGTCACCAAGTCATACACAATCGTTATGTAAGAGCGAGGACTAGTCATTTGAAAGTCCTCATATACATATATAGAGTCTTCTACAAGATAAGAGCCTACTCCTATTCCTTCTCGCACAACTCTATGTTATCCTGAACCACCGCTAATGAGGATGGGCAAATCAAATGCCCCTGTTGTACAGTCAATGCTATCTATGTCAATAGCTAACTGAATGTCCAAACATCCTTTAAATTCTGTACCTGCAGCAGCTATTTGGCTCATCCATTCACAGCCATTGGAATCTATGATACTGACTGAATATGTTCCTGATTCAGAAAAGGTCAATCCAAATTCACAACTTTGGACTTCATTGGAGACTATCTCTCCGTCAGGTGTAGAATAATTGACTTGATAAGGAGGTGTCCCATCAGAAATAGAAAAATGAGTAGTCAGTGAACTAGAGTAAGCGTGTACACTGAAACCTGGACAATTTGAACAGTTTTCCCATACTGCGAAGTCAAATGTTCGTTCGGCAATACATCCTCTGTTATTGATGACTTGGAATGTGTATTCTCTAAAAGCTAAACTGTCAATAATCAGAGCTTGGTATTGACTCGGTGGTAACTCTCCTTCGGTAGGTCCCGGCCACTTTACGGTATAAGTCGAGGTTTCGTCCACTGCATTATCCAATATTAAATTTACTGCACCAAGCCTTTCGCCACAACTAGTCCAATCGAGCAATCGAACATCAAGTGAAAATGGCTGTAATTCTCTTTCTATCACTCTTTGGCACCCTTCTTCATTGGTCAAGTTAATAGTGTATTTTCCAGATGGAAGACTATCAAACTGTATAATACTGTTATCTGCAAACTGCTGAATAGTTGTAGGACCATTTAATGCTACCAGCAAACTATCAGCAAATCCTTCTCTAATGTCTAGTTGAATGATGCCATCCACAATACTGTCGCAAGCAGGTTGCTGAATGATGGTTGTTCTTGTATCAAAACTTTCATTTAAAATAGTCGCTGACCCTTGTGCCTGACATCTATTATCGTCGATGACAGTCACAAAGTATCGCCCTTCTCTAAGCTATCTAATGTAGAAAAAGGCTTTTCAAATATTGCTGATTGTCTATCGCCTCCTGAAAAGAACTGATCACTCCAAATGAAAACATAAGGTGACTTTCCACCTTGCACATTGACTTCTAGTCGACCATCATCTATACAACTCACATTTTCTCCTAAAACTTGCACATTTAGTACATCACATCCCAACTCTTCTGTGGTACAGCCTTCTGTCTCTTCAATAGAGAACTGAGCTGTTTTCTCACAATCATTTCCATCTTTGACGGTTACTGTATAGTCTCCTACAGCTAGTTCACGAATCGTGAACCGCCTTCCTTCGATCTCAACGTAGCCGCTAGATGCACCTTCCCATTCAATAGTGAAGTTAGAAGTACCTCCAGCGATGACTACATCAGCCATACCTTTGTCTTCAAAACAAACTTCATTTCTAGGATTTTGAATCGCTATATTAAATGAATCACAAGCTGCTTGTATGTCTCCGCAATCTTCATGACCTTTAAATTCAATTACTCGTTCAATGACGCATCCTCTATCGCTTGTTATTTGAAAAGTATAATTTCCGAAAGGCAAGTCGGATTTGCCCCAATAGCTTGATGGGTCTCTTTGACCCTCCACTGGTCCTGACCATTCGACTGTATATTGTTCATTGACCGAACTACTTACGCCAAAATCTAAGGTACCTATCTGTTGTGCACAGTTGGTCGGAGCCACAGGAGTTGGATCAAATGAGAATGGCTTGAGTTCCTCTTGTACTGTTCTGCGACATCCAATATTGTTATCTATTAAAATATCATATTGATCCATAGGCAGCCCATCTATTTCTATGATAGAACTATGTACAGTTACTCGCCTGTTAATAGACGATCCTGTTAGTTCTACTGTAAGACTGTCCGAAAAACCATTGATTAGTTCTACACGTATTTTTCCATCAGATTGATCTTCACATGATGGCTGTTGAATAATCTCAACCTTTGACAAAAAGTCATTATTTTCGATATCACCCATTGTCTGCTTCGTACAACCGTTTCCATCGGTAAGCGTTACTGCGTAAGAGCTAGGATTGATTTCATTCCACTGAAAAGAAGAGGTTTGACGATAAAGCGTGGATATGCCATAGATAACTAGATCTCTTCGCCGAAGCTTGTAAGGTGGCACGCCATTTTCTATTTCGACCATTATACTGCCTTCAGTAGTACAACTGCCATCTTGAAACTCGATTTGAGCTGTAAAATCATCGCAGTTTGAATCTGTATTTTGGCTAAACATTGGAGCAATAACCGTCAGTAAGCTGATGGTCAGGAGGTATAACTGTTTCATGTTTTGTTGTTTGTTTGTGTCACATAAAGGTAATTAAAATAAATGTATGTTTTACAACAGATGATGGTTTTATGAATAGAAAATTTGATCAATAAACTAAAGCAAATCTTCAGTAAAAAGACCCTACTCAGATTAGCTGATTTAATGAAATAGTGAGAATATCTACTTGTACCATTTGGTGAAAATCGGATGGGCATCCGCATCTATCTGGATAGAACAGGTATGATTTTGGTATGTAAGCTTCGTGATAATTTTCGGAATCAAAACTCACAAAAATAGGTACACAGGAAAATAGCCCTTCAAATACAATCATGAACCTCACAGCTACAAACATGAAAATAAAAACGCCGAAATCCATACAGATTTCGACGTTACAGCACCTAATCAAGTGCACCTATTACATTTTCATAAAACCATTTAGAGTTGTGAGCGCATCATTTGCTGCAACTCCATCAACTCGGGATTCTTACTATTCGTCGTTCCTGCCTGATCGACATAAGGTCGAGCCATCGCCAATTTATCTTGTTTAACCAAAATAGCCGCCATCAACTGATTGACGTCGATGTTGTCAGGTCGTTTTTTGTATTCTTTTTTGACGTACTCTAGAGCTTTATCGTGATCTTCTAGTAAGTCTTTGTAGATCGCCGCATACTCCAAATTCATATTGTGTCCATGCACCACATCATCTTCTAGCATTGGAAATATTTCGTCTATCATCGCTTGCATTTCTGCTTCGCGGTTGGTCTTTTTGTACAAATGCGCCAATTGCTCATAGAATCCAACTTCTGGAATGATCGTTTTAGCTTCGTTTAGCAAGGTTTCAGCTTTCTCGTAGTTGCCTTTCTCCATTTCTACGTCTGCCAGAGCCGCAATCGCAAAAGGATAATCCGGACGCTCGTTCAAAATGATCTGATATTGCTGCTCTGCTTTTTCGAGATCGCCATAATTTTTGTATAAATCGCCCAGCGTTAATCTTGCCCAAGCTGTAGGTTCTACACCTGGCGCGCCAGCTTCCACTGCCATTTGCATTGCTTCGATAGCGCCTTCTACTTCGCCATGTATTTCTCTCAAATAAGATACTCTAGAGTAAGAGCGCAAATCTGGGCGAATCGACACCATTTTATCTGCCATTTCCACCGCTTTTCCATAGTCGCCTAGCTCGACATACGCATCAACTAATGCACCATAAATTTGGGCATTGTATGGATTCAATTGGACGGCAGCTTGTGCTGTTTTTAGCGCATCTTCAAACTCGTGCTGCGACAATTCCACGCCAGCTCTCGTCGCCAAAGTCATGAATTTGACGTTTTGATCTGTTGGATTTCGATCTAGAATATCATCCGTCATTTTCAAAGCAGCAGGATAGTAATATCCATGCTCACCTGTGATTCTTGCTTCTTGTACGAAAAGTTGAGCTAGTTCTAATCTAGCCATCAAGTCTTCGCTATCGGAAGCCAGTATTTTTTTGTTTTTGCCGTAATAGTTTTGCACGGTTTCCCACTCTTTGCCATTTTGGATGGCTTCGGGACGTTGCAATAGTTCTGGGAGAACAACGGATTGAGCTTCTAGCTTAGTAGAAGCTTTTGCTTTTTGGACGTCTGTATCAGAATCGCTACAAGCTAACATGAGTGATAAGCCTGAAACGATGAATATGTATTTTAATAAGTGCATTGATTAGATATTTAGGTAGGTTCTTAGAGAGATTTTTGAATTATAATTTATTGATAATGAAACACATAGGCACATAGTACACATAGCTTTTTAACTTTTCTATGTGTCCTATGCTTCTATGTGTTTAAAAAATATCACTATACGTTTTTCAAAATCTACTCTGCTTTCACAATTTTCAAAATTTGCTGAGTAGCATTGTCGCTTATCGTTGCTTTCGCAAAATAAATGCCCACTGGAAGCTGACTTGCATTCCATTGTACTTCGTGCATTCCTGCTGCTTGTTGCTCATCGACCAACCGAGTAATCAACTTTCCACTTTGATCGAAAATATCAATCGAAATGTTGGTCTCTTCCTCCAAAATATAGCGAATCGTCGTTTGCGTTTTCACCGGATTCGGGAAAGTCGTCATCATCACCTCACCTACGCTTACAGTCGAAAGACCTAAAGTACTAGTAGAAACATTAGGAATCTGCTGCGCCATCATTTCCGCTACGATTTCGCCACTACATTTGCCGACGCCACTCCATGGACGCTGCACATAAGGAAACTCATCCAAGAAAGTCGTATCGTTTTTCTCGACGCCAGTTGTGTACGTCAATACATTCAACAAGTCTTCCGTAACTGGACTTGCGCTAGTCGCAGGATCGAAATCATCATACCACAAACCAACAGCTGCCAAAACCACACCAGCCACTGCTTGCAATTCAATGCGCGTCACATCATCCTCTAGGCGACGACCGTTCGGGAAGCCATCCATATTCGGGATGAACTCTATGTCCGTATTGCCATTGAATCGAGGATCAGTCAAACCTAGAACCGCTGCTTGAATTAAACCTAGCGAGCTAAAGTCATCAGAGTTTCTATCTGTAATTGGCACTGCCATATTCAAGCGCAACATATCGCCGCCGTTGGGCAAAAAGTTATTGATGAATGGCTTACCTGCCGCTAGTGGATTACCGTCTTTTCCAGTCGCCAATTGATAAGGAACGACATTGGGGACGCCCGTATGGAAAATAGGCCATAAATCGACAGAGCGTGGCTGTCCTGCACCTGGCAAGAGCAATGTACCAAAGACCGCATCATCCAAAGCTGTACCTGCTACGGCATCAGAACCTTTCAGACCGAAGAGTCCATCGCCTCCATTGGTAAAGTCAAATGCGCCCAATGAATTTTTCTGAATACGCAAAGGCGCAAAAGCTGGCACTGCGCCACCAAACTGATCGTCGTCCATGTACAAGCCCAATTCTGGATTGTAGAAGAAAGGATCGAGTACGGTATCTGTAATCTCGTCATAAGGCGTGATTGAGTTCCAATAGTCTTTCTGACCGACTGGAATCACTACTTCATTCGTCAATGGCATACCTAAGCGAGACACTTGCACCCAGTCACCAGAGTAACTTTCCTGACCAGCAGAAAGCGTACGAATTTGCTGACGACTAGCCGATGCCCAAACACCGATCACGTAGTCAGAATCCAAAATATTGCGAGGCTGAGCTGGCGCACCTGCTTTTTTCAAAAAGTCGATTGGCACTTCGATAGCGATAACACTTACATTTTTACAAGCTACACCATCTAACGGCATTCCATCTTGACGAGGTGAATCACCTAAATCAAAAATACCACCCAAATCCACAAAGAAAGGATCATCAGCAGTACCTACCCAAACCGTTTGATTGCCCATCAAGGAGCGAACTTCTTGTCTTGCCACTTCATCGTAGCTAGAAAAACCCAAACCTACTTCTGACTCGATAGAACGAGGTCCGATATTCGGAGGCGTCACTTGACCATCATTCAAAATAGTCGTGAAAGTCGCGCCACCATCCGTGCTGCGCTCGATGATGTAGGTGGTTTTGTTGTTTTGCGCACCCAAACGAACCGAAAAGAAAGTCGTTGGGTCTTCATTGACGATATCGAAAGTAAATCGATAGATGATTTCATCGCCAGGTTTGCTAGCATCATTGTCGATATGAATTTCGTAGCGCACATTTTTTCCAAATGAATAATAGTTCGGTCCACCTTGCGGCAATTGGAAAGGGACATAAGTTGCCACAATCGTCACAAAATCAGGATTGTTAGGACTTCGGAACGCATATAAATCGACATTGTCCGCCAATGGATCGTCCGAAATCAAAGGTGCTTCACGGTGACTGGAAGCCATCACCGTGCCTAGCATCCCAAACAGGAGCAAGGCGACCGTGAAATATTGAAAGATAAATTTTTTCATTGTTGTTATTGTTATTTTAAGTGGATAAGCAGAGACTGAAAATGCCTTGCTTATCTCATTTTTTTCGATAGAAATAGATGATTACTACTGAGCTCCATGATCGACTTCTGTTCCTCTCCACGGCATCGCTAGATAAGGGAAAGTCTCCCGAAACTCAGCATCGTTTTCTTCCACACCAGTGGTATAAGTCAATACATTTAACAAGTCTTCAGTAACTGGACTTTCGCTATTTTCAGGGTCGAAGTCATCATACCACAAACCAATAGCTGCCAATACAACTCCACCTACTGCTTGTAATTCGATGCGTGTTACATCGTCCTCTAGGCGACGACCATTTGGGAAGCCATCCATATTCGGAATAAATTCGACATCCGCAGAACCATTGTATCTGGAATCGGTCAACCCTAACACAGCTGCTTGAAGCAAGCCCAATGAGCTAAAGTCATCAGAATCTCTATCCGTAACTGGCACTGCCATATTCAAACGCAACATATCGCCACCATTAGGCAAAAAGTTGTTGACGAATGGTTTACCTGCAGCTAGCGGATTGCCTTCTTTTCCTGTCGCCAATTGATAAGGAACGACATTAGGAACACCAGTATGGAAAATAGGCCATAAATCGACTGAACGTGGCTGTCCTGCACCTGGTAAAAGTAACGTACCAAAGACCGCATCATCCAAAGCTGTACCTGCTACAGCATCAGAACCTTTCAAACCAAAGAGTCCGTCTGCGCCATTAGTGAAGTCAAATGCGCCCAAAGAATTTTCCTGAATACGAAGTGGTGCAAAAGCTGGTACTGCTCCTCCAAACTGGTCGTCGTCCATATACAATGCCAATTCTGGATTGTAGAAGAAAAGATCGAGAACCGTGTCTGTGATTTCATCATAAGGTGTGATCGAGTTCCAGTAGTCTTTTTGACCAATTGGAATCACCACCTCATTTGTCAATGGCATCCCGATGCGAGAAACTTGTACCCACTTGCCAGACTCAGCTGCTGCGTCTCCGTCAGTGCTCAACGTTTTGGTGGCTTTACGACTAGCAGAAGCCCAAACGCCGATCACATAATCAGGATCGAGAATGCTGGTAGGTGTCTTAGCTGCGCCTCTTTTGCGTAGCATACTGATAGGCACTTGAATAGCGATAGTATTGACGTTGAATTTGGCCAAAGCATCTCTGCTTGGTCCATTTTGACGCGGCAAATCGCCTAGATCAAATACTGCTCCTAAATCCACATAGAATGGATCGTCCACAGGTCCGCAGAATACTCTTTCACCAAAAGTAGTTCTCGTCACGGCCCTGTTGTACAGTCTTTCATAGGTTGTTCCCAATCCTACGCCTGACTCAATAGATCGCGCACCGATATTGTAAGGTGGCACGACACCGTTGATGACGATTGGGACGAAGAATTTACCACCATCCGTACTACGCTCCAATACGTAAGTCGTTTTGATGTTTTCTGCACCCAAACGAATGTTGAAAAAGGTAGTCGGGTCTTCATTTTCTCTCTTGAACGTGAAGCGGTAGATGATTTCATCGCCCGGCTTGCTCGCATCGTTGTCGATGTGAATTTCGTAGCGGATGTTTTCTCCAAAGGAATAGTAATTTGGACCGCCGAATGGCAATTGTCCAGGAATATAATTGGCGATGATTGTGATCATACTGGGATCATCTGGACTTCGAAAAGCATACAAGTCCGTGTTATCTGCCAATGGATCGTTGGCAATCAGTGGTGCTTCTCTGTGACTGGAAGCCCATAAACTGCTAGCTCCGACACAAAATAGCAGTAACAATATCCACTGCTGGGTGATTTTAATTTTGAACATGATTTTAATTTATAGTAAAAAAATATTTATCATACATATTAGAATTGGACATAGCTCCGCCAGAGCTGCTTGTAACAGCTTTTTCATTCAGGCAGCTAGACTTTGTCTCAAATGCCAATATTTGTTGTCGAAGATGAAGCTATTGCAGTGAGAATGACTATGGCTACGTGTCTCGCAGGAATGGTAGTGAGAAAGGGGAATTCAGCCTATTCAGTTAGCTTGAAATTAAGTCTTTAGGAAGTAGTCTTCATCCTTCCAACTATATGTACGAAGTGAAGGAAAAGGTTGGATTTTTTGGATGAGGATTTTTTTGGACGCATTTTCTTTTTGGAATATCGAGATGCAAAGTCCAGCTTTTGCATTGGTTGTGCTTTTTGTGGTCGGCACGCTGGCGAGTAGTGCTTTGCCTGCTCTGTTGGGCGCAAATATAAACGTGTTGGCACTGTTTCAGCAGTCGGTACAAATGGGTGCTAAATCGATTCGATTGAGGAGTGGACTAGTCGTAATTCAATTTTCGATCATCATTGGGTTATTGATTTCTGGCATCGTGATTTATCAGTAGTCTCCGGCAAGCCACCGATTTGCTGCTCAGTACGCCACCGATCAGACTTTAAAACGCATCAATCAAGGGTTGATTGGGGTCAGTATCGGCATTGCTTTGATTGGGTTGTTCAATATCATTTTAACGAAGCGCACCAAAGAAATTGGCATTCGAAAAGTGCTAGGCGCAAGTGTCACTGGCATCGTCTCTTTGTTGTCCAAAGATTTTGTGCGGCTTGTGCTCATAGCTTTTGTCATCGCCACGCCTATCGCTTACTATTTCATAAATGAATGGCTGCAAGACTTCGCTTATAGGATTGAATTGCAATGGTGGATATTTGCGCTAGCAGGTTTAGCGGCGATTGGAATTGCTTTGCTGACGGTGAGTGTGCAGAGTGTGCGAGCGGCTTTGGCGAATCCTATGAAGTCGCTGCGGAGTGAGTGAAGAGTGAGTTGCCTAGTCAACTCCCACCTGCTTTAGAATACGTGCTGTTTCTACCAATCCACACTTTTGGAAGCTGTTCAAAACGTCAATTGATGTCAGAGGTGGTTTTTTCAAGCGACTGATTTGCTTCCTAAAAGCGGCTAGTCCAGCTTCGGGGTATCTTTGCAATAGTTCACTGATGAATCGGTCGGAATGTTGAATACGGACATTGATATGCTTGATGTAATCAGGTGGGAAATCTTTCAGGTTTGACGTGATGATACGTTCCGCTTCACTCTGAATGGCTGTTGCCAGCACATGACGATCATTTAGATCAGGTAAGATTAGTAAGTGGATGAGGTAGGGATCGCGTGGAACATTAGCTTTAGGAAAAGCACCATTCATAGAGAATACCGTTCCATTTAATTTTCCTTTAGAAAGTGTAGGTCGATTTAGGAAAAGGTTTCTCACCCACTCCTCATTGATTTCCTTCGACCATTTGGGATAGTATATTTTTTCCATAGCAAGATTGAGAAGATAATCTCGAACAGGAGCAGGATAAAGCACACAAGCGTCTAAAACAACAGTTAACATAGAAGAAAATTAATAACCTAAGTTTAGTTCCTGAGCTTGAGTAGCTAAAAACTGCATATGTTGTTCTCGTTCTTCTTCCATTCTTTGTTTGTAGGTTACTAAATCCTCTAGCACAAAATAATAGTTGTCAGCTATTTTTTCGTACGGCAATCGCTCTTCTTTTATCAACTCATTTATGTGAGTAGGATATACGTCCAATAAATCAGCCGCTTGCTGAGTAGTCAATTTTTCTTCCGAAGAAAACACGGCAAGCTTTTTCCCTTGTAAAAATAAAGACAATACATCCAATAAAAAAGCAGACCCTTCTTCAGACAGTTTTAGCACATCATCTGCACCGCTTAGTTTGACCTCCAATGTCGGTGTACTTTCTACTTCTTTTACTTGAGCAAGTAAATCAGCAGTTCCCTTTTTATCCTGACCAATGACGTGACTAAGAATATCCATTTCTCCAATAGTTGATGCTAATTACCTAAACGAAATAGTAAGTAGAACAGTTTAGCTTTGCTGCGCTCTCGTTGGCGACGATTGGAATCGCCTTGCTGACAGTGAGTGTATAGAATAGGAAGGTAGCGTTGGCGAATCCGATTAATTCTTTGAAAAATGAATAATCCGCCTGGATGCGAAGTTTGTGGAGTGAGTGATAAAGGTTATCCTTATGAAGTCGATCAAGCTTGAGTAAAACAAAGACAGAACAAGCCTAAAATTTCACTACAAATTCTACCTTTGATGGGCTAGCTGTTTAGTATATGCTATCTGATTTAGATGTATTTAGCCAAAAGACATATCAAACGAAAACACAGATGCCGATCCGAGAACTCAACTTGTACGAACTAAAAGAGAAAAGCTATGTGCCCTCAAAACGGATGAGTGACTTCTTATCAGAAGCTGCCTCTGTCTGTTTAGAAAACCAAAATCATTCGCAGGGCGTTGAATTGAAAGTAACGGGAGCTTTAGAAGGAAACATTCAGCTAAGTTGGGAGGAAACGACTCAGCAGATTCGAGACAATTGGAGCGATCTACAAGAAGCAACTGAATATGGCGCAACTTGTATTGCCATTTTGTTGCTGCAAGAGATGACTGATCTAAAGGTTATTCGTCGTTCTCCAAAAGGCACAGGATTCGACTATTGGCTTGGAAATAAAAAGGATAATGACTTTCCTTTTCAAGAAAAAGCGGTGTTGGAAGTATCAGGCATATTGAAGGGTACGCCTTCACAAGTCAATCAGCGGTTAAAAGAAAAAATGATACAGACGGAACAGAGTGATGATCTGAAGCTGCCAGTTTATGTGATCGTAGTAGAATTTAGCACGCCCGTTTGTAAAATAGCCATTAAATGAAGAAAGCAGAAAAAGTCAATCAGCTACATGAAGAAGCGATGCGACTAGCAGAAGAAGCCTTTTTTGCTAAACGAGCAAAAGATATGGATTCGGCTCAGTCGCTTTATAAGCAAGCTTTTCAACTGGAACAAGAGGCAGCACTGATGATGATTGGTGATTACGATATAGAGCCTACGCGATCTGTTTTATTTAAAGGGGCAGCCACATTAGCTTTAGATAGCGGACAGTATGTAGAGGCAGAGCGAATGATTCGCTTTGGTTTGGCAGGTCATCCACCGTCGTTGGTGGCAAAAGAATTGCGTACCCTATTAGCCGAAGTCCACGCGCACCATTCTCCGATGAATAAATTTGAGCAACTACCAGAAGAGCTACAAAGGGAAGTAAGTGACTTTATTGATTTCCTATTAATCAAACACCAAAGCAGCGTTCCCCAAGCGATTTAATGAAACTTCTAGTGGCACAATGCTTCCGTCACTCACTGTTACTTGTCCATCGGCGGTGACTGTAAACGACAGTCCATTTATAGCTCAGCTAAAATCTCCTTCACTTCTGCCAAGTTCCGACTAAACTCCACATAGCTCGGAAAAACAGTAGCCAACGCTTGCCATAAGGCAGCTGCTCGTTGAAAGTAGTCTTTCGCTAGTATCAGTTGATCGTGTTGTTGATAGCATGCCCCCAACTTAAAATAGGAAATCGCCAAGCCTTCTTTAAAGTCTACGTTGCCAGGAAAGTCGTAATGCAGCTCTTGCTCTAGCTGGTTGAGCTGCTGATAAAAATCAAGCGCGTCCTCCAAGTTGCCTAGGGTGCTTTGGGTTTCACCTAAACATTGATAGGAAATCGCCAAGCCATTTTTAAAGTCTACGTTGTCAGGAAAGTCGTAATGCAGCTCTTGCTCTAGCTGGTTGAGATGTTGATAAAAATCAAGCGCATCTTCCAAATTGCCTAGCGCGCTTTGGGTATTTCCTAAATATTGGTAGGAAATCGCCAAGCCTTCTTTAAAGTCTACATGATCAGGAAAGTCGTGATGCAGTTCTTGCGCTAGCTGATTAAATTGCTGATAAAAAGCAAGTGCATCCTCCAAATTGCCTAGCGCGATTTGGGTGCGTCCTAAATATTGATAGGAAATCGC
>JBCDHX010000009.1:0-69996 GCA_038749535.1 Bacteroidota bacterium | reverse complement strand
GACTTCTCGGATTTCGGACGTGTTCTTTCGGAGATTGACCTCTTCGTTGCAGCCACCGTCTACGTATTGGAAAGCGAACTTAGGGACGCGTTTTTTTGCGCGTAGGCGTAAGGAGCGGACGGAAGGGTAGTTTGGATTGTATGCGATTTTCATTTGTTGATTTTCGTTTATGCTGTGTTTAAAGATAGATAGATTTCTGCGAAACTAGAAAAAGGCTTATCTATCATTCGTTCCTCATGCTTACCAACCTCATCTATCTGACGAAAATCATACATTAGCGGCCTGATAACGTACAATTATGCAACGAAAAATACTATTCATCAACGAAGCTCACCCGATTCTGATGCAACGATTGGAAGCATTGGGGTATCACTGCGACACGGACTATCAATCTGCTAAAGCGGCTATTGAAGAGAAATTGAGCGACTATTTTGGAGTCATTTTACGAAGCCGTATCAATGTAGATGAAACATTTCTAAAAGCTGGAACGAATCTAAAATTTGTAGCACGCGAAGGTGTAGGTGTGGAGCATATTGATCTGGAAGCAGCGAAGACGTTGAATATCGAAGTCATTACTTCGCCTGAGGGGAGCATGGACACAGTGGCTGAGCACGCGATGGGTTTGTTATTGAGTTTGTTGAACAACATCAATAGAGCGAATGCACAAGTCAAATCTGGCATCTGGGAGCGCGAGCAAAACAGAGCAGTAGAATTGAAAAGTAAAACTGTCGGTATCATCGGCTATGGCAATATGGGCAAAGCTTTTGCGAAGCGGTTAAGCGGTTTTGATTGTCGAGTGATAGCCTACGACAAGTATTTGCAGAACTATGGAGACGAGTATGCCGAGGCAGCCGATTTATCAACTTTACAAGGTGAAAGCGACATTGTAAGTTTACATATTTTTTATGAAAAAGAAAATCACTTACTAGTCGATGATGAATATTTGAGTGCTTTCGCCAAAGATATTTATGTCATCAATACAGCACGTGGTCTAGTATTGAATACAGCCGATTTGGTTAAACACTTGAAAACAGGAAAAGTGAAAGGCGCGGCTTTAGATGTTTTGGAATATGAAGAACAATCATTCAGTGTATTGAATACAGCGACTTTGCCTGAAGCTTTCACTTACTTAGTAGAGAGCGACCATGTAGTCCTGATGCCACATATTGCAGGTTGGTCTTTTGAATCAAAATTGGGGCATGGACAGGTGTTGGCAGATAAGATTGAGGCGAGATTCGATAGGGGAAATTAGTAAATGCTACGAAATGAATCGAATCAATTTAGAAATGAATGAAGTAGTTCGTCTTCTCCAGGAATACCAAAACATACAATTCAAGAAGATACTTCATTACGAAAAGTATAATCACTATGAAATAACACATCATTCTACCAATATAGAAGGGAGCACCCTCACCGAAACAGAAACTCAACTCCTACTCGACGAAGGATTAACGCCCAAAGGAAAACCACTCACACATAGTTTGATGACTAAGGATCACTACGAAGCTTTGCTCTACATCATTCAGGAAGCGAAGCAAAAAAGAGAGGTGACTGTCGAGTTTATTCAAAGTATTAATGCCAAAGTGTTGAAAAATACTGGAGCGATTTACAATACCTTATTTGGCGAAATTGATAGCTCAAAGGGAGCATTTAGAAAAGCGAATGTAAGAGCAGGAAGCCGCTATTTTGTCAACTATGCAAAAGTGCCCGAATACACAGCTCAATTTACTGATGAGCTTGCTAAAAAAATGAATACTCAACAGACCATTCAGGATCAATTATTACTTTCTTTTGATGCTCATCTTGAGTTGGTCAGTATCCATCCATTTTATGATGGCAATGGTCGTACTTCTCGCTTATTGATGAATTATCTGCAAGCTTACTACAACTTACCATTAGCTATCGTTTTCACAGAAGATAAGGCTGATTATTTTGACACTTTGGAACAAACTCGAAAAGAAGAGAACCGACAATTTTTCTACGATTTCATGCTGCAACAATACACAAAGCATCTCCAAACCGAAATCCAACGCTACCGAGAGATACTCTAAGTCTCGGTGATTCTATCTACAATTGCCTACCAATTCAATATCTTCGCATCTCCAATTTTTTATTGAACTCATTCACGTGAAATAACTAAGTTGACCTGTTGAAATTTAGTCGTCGCTTTTTTCGTGTTTACAAAGAAAAAATGATGAGTAAATTTCAACACTAAAAAGGTCAACTTATTATTGAACTCATTACTGTGAAATAAAGAAATTGATCTGTTTTAATTGGGGTATCAATTTTTCGTACTTGTAAAGAAAAACTGATAGCTCAATTAAAACACTAAAGAGATCAATTTTTTATTGAACTCATCATTGTCTCTATGAACGCAGGAATCAAAGTATTCGCTCCAGCCAGTGTCGCCAATATGGCGTGTGGCTTCGATATATTGGGCTTTGCACTAGAAAAACCAGGTGACGAGATTATTGCTCGTTTTTCAGATACGCCAGGATTGCGTATTACGACTATTACTGGAACGAAAGGCAAAAAACTACCTTATGATATTCAAAAGAATACGGCTGGCTATGCCGCTTGGCGATTGCTAGAACATCTAGGTGAGACGGATAGAGGGATCGAATTTGAGATTCATAAGAAAATGCCTTTTGGAAGTGGATTGGGTTCTAGTGCGGCGAGTGCCGTGGCTGGTGTGATGGCAGTTAATGAACTCTTGAGACGACCATTGCAAAAGCGAGAATTGTTACGCTTTGCCGTAGAAGGAGAGCAAATTGCGGACGGCGCATTTCATGCCGATAATGTCGCGCCTTCTTTGATTGGTGGTATTATTTTAGTGCGCAACAACAAAGAATTGGACGTACATCGCTTGCCGAGCATCAGAGGATTGCAAGCTGCCGTCATACATCCAAACGTGCAAATTTTGACCAAAGATGCACGTGAAGTGCTGAGTGAGCAAGTCAGTTTGAAGAAGAGTATAGAGCAAAGTGAAAATTTAGGTGGACTGATTGTAGGTTTGTTTCGAGGAGACTTGGATTTGATTGGACGGTCTCTACAAGATGTGATCGTAGAACCACAGCGCGCTCGACTGATTCCTCACTTTTACGAAATCAAAGAGGCAGCATTGGCAGCAGGAGCTTTGGGCTGTAGCATTTCAGGCGCAGGACCTTCTATTTTTGCTTTATGTCCCAATAGCTTAGTCGCCGAAAATGCGGGTAGAGCCATGGAACGTATTTTCCACGACAACAAAATCAAAACATCCCTTTTCTTGTCGCCTATCAACCAAGAAGGAGCGATCAAATACTAAACAACCATTCCCATGCAACTCTATAGTACAAACGATAAAACAAACATCGTCGATCTCAAGGAAGCCCTATTCAAAAGCTTGCCTGCTGATAAAGGGCTGTATATGCCTTCTGAAATCACACCACTACCCTACTCTTTTCTATCGCGCTTATCGGACTATAACTTTCAAGAAATAGCCATTTCTGTTTGTCAGATGCTTTTTCAAGGGAGTATTCCCCGTGCGGATGTAGAACAGATCGTTAAAAAGTCCATCACTTTTCCTGCACCTGTTAAAAGTCTGACCAAAGATTTGCATATTCTGGAGTTGTTTCATGGTCCTTCCTTGGCATTCAAAGACTTTGGGGCACGCTTCATGGCGCAGTTGATGAGCTACTTCTTACAAGAAGACAATCGGAAACTCACGATTCTAGTTGCCACTTCAGGAGATACAGGCGGTGCAGTTGCTTCGGGATTCTACAAGACGCCTGGCATTGAAGTCATCATTCTCTATCCTTCGGGGAAAGTAAGTCATTTGCAAGAAAAGCAATTGACGACACTCGGTGAAAACATTCAAGCTGTCGAAGTCGATGGCACATTCGATGACTGCCAAGCTTTGGTGAAACGTGCTTTTTTGGACGATCAACTGAATGAAGTTTACAACCTCAGCTCTGCCAATTCTATCAATATCGCTCGCTTGATTCCTCAATCTTTCTACTATTTTGAAGCTTTCAAACAAATACATCAGAAGTATAAACCGACTGTTTTCGTTGTACCAAGCGGCAATTTTGGTAATCTGACAGCAGGTTTACTGGCGAAAAAATTGGGTTTAAAGATTGATCGTCTTGTTGCAGCGACCAATTTGAATGATGTTGTTCCACAGTATTTGGAGTCAGGAGAATTCAAGCCTCGGATGTCTCAAACGACTATTTCTAATGCCATGGACGTAGGTAATCCTTCTAATTTTAGTCGTATGATGGACTTGTATAGTTCCACGTGGAACAATGTGAGAAATGATATTATCGGCTACAAATGCGATGAAGATGATACGAGAAGAGTAATACGAGAAGTATATCAGCAATACGACTATACACTTTGTCCTCACACTGCTGTCGGTGTTTATGCTGCTGAAAGATTCCAACAAGATTTCTATACTGCGAATAAAGTTGTTTTAGCTACTGCTCATCCTTCTAAGTTTATAGATGTAGTCGAGAAAGAAATCAATACTAAAGTTCACATTCCACAACGACTAGCTGAACTCGCTGACAGAGAAAAGCACAGCACTCCCATGTCCGATCAATTCCAATATTTTAAAGATTGGCTGCTCAAAAGAAGGTGATTGTTCCACGTGGAACAATTATACAAATGACTAAGGCATTAGAATCCAAGAAAGAACATTATCGAATGTAGAAAAAATGTATATTTGTAATCGCAAACGAAATACATTGCCATTCTAAGTCGTCTAACATTCATTTTTGCATAACGGCAGCCAATACTGACACAAAGCCATCTTTCCTCTACCTTCACACATAAAGCTCAGTTGTTGATAACAAGCTGTCACAAAACACAGCTATGAAATCTTTACTTTCTATGGCTTGCTTTATCCTTTTGCAAGCAAATCTTCTCTTTTCCCAAAACAGAGATTGTGATCCTGTAGTATTACTAGGCAACGAACTCTCTTGTATGGTCGGGCAAGCTCCGACAGATATAGTTGGCTTCAAATACGAAAACGGAAACTGGATTCAAGTACCTGTCCAGATTGATGAAAGACGGCTGATGAATACAGAATCACCCTTCACATTGGCAGGATGTAACCCCAATATTCAGCCCGGTCACACTTGGCAAGTTCACTTCTATACCGATCCCAATACTGATGTAGGCGCAGATACCAACGCCAACTTTGACAATGATGATGAGTTTGTCTTTATGCAGAAAGATATAGGCACTCAAGCACCCATCAATATCTGTCCGCCCGGCGTAGTTAACACCACACGCTGTGAAATCGAAGTACGCGATCCTTTTTTCAACAATGATCTGCTAGGGTATCTCTATGTTTTTGAACAAGATGGTAGTCTCCAACAAGATGCAGGCGTAGACTATGTGGACTACGACTACGATGATTTTAATGGTAGCTATATCGATAATTACTTGGTTTGTTTTGGTGGTGAAATGAACGTTAATTTAGAAGATTCAGAAGTGACGACCAACAACTATTCCATGCACTTCAAGAGACGATGGGAAAATGATTCCTTGAAAATAACCGCTGGAAATGCAACAGGCATTAATATATTAGACCGCCATCAGTACTTCTCTTCTATCAATTCTTGTAAGCGTAGCGAAGTTAAGTTCTCTCAACGTTCAGGTGCTATTATCGCCAATATAGATGGACCGGTACGAGCCATTCGTTCTGTCATGGGCGCACATAGTGGTACGTATATGGAACTGGATTTGATTTTTACAGAATGTCGTGCAGATAATTATTTCTACTATCGTATCCACCCTAGTATTGGCTATTATGAATCGCGTGACCTGAATGTAAATGCTACCGGGATGAGTTTTTTCAGTGATCGCAATCCCGGAGGTTCTACGATAGATGGCAACGATGATGAAGATGATTTCGTTATCGACGAACCCGCTCAGTGGGAACTCACGACAGGTGCACCCGGCTCCATCGCAACAACTTATACCTATGATACAGATATTGTATTGGGAACTAGACAGCAATATCAGAATGAGCTAGTAGATGGCTATGTTCAAGGCTACTACAGAGATGAAGGCGCAGATGAGCAACGAAAGTGTACAGGAGATATGGAGTCCTATGGATCGAGTGGCTTTCATTTATATACCAAAGTTTGCACAGACGGGCTCCGTCCTTGGGATGGCGATCCAAGCTGTGCGCCCAACCAAGTCAAATACTTTGAAAGTGTACGCTACAACTACTTTCTGCCGCCGATGACGACTACTTCAGAAGCAATGCGCTATGCCGATTTTGCTAAAAATCCGCTGACTGCGACAAGTATGGCTCAAAACTGCACCACTCAAGCACCGACTTGTATGGACGGTATTGAGAATGGAGATGAAACGGGAGTCGACTGTGGTGGTACAAATTGTCAGCCATGCGCTGCACCTTGTCCCAATCTGGACTTAACAACCCTACCCTCTTCTAGCGGAACTCATATCTATGAGAATCATGACACCATCACTTGCTCGGCTGCGCAACAAGCGAATACAGATGTAGAATTGGCAGCTGCGAATACGGTCATTCTTCAGGACGGTTTTCATGCCATAGGCGGCTCGACTACCTTTGAAGCAAGAATCCAGGTCTGCAATAGCAGCAGCCGATCCGAATCCATTAATGCTCGATCAAAAGTCATCAAAACGCAGATTCAAGTATTTCCAAATCCGGCACACAATTATTTGACAGTACAATCTACGCGTTCTGCTCTTATAGCGGTTCAGCTATATGATTTAAATGGAAAGCAAGTTGCACAGCAGTCGGTCAATAATTCTAATATCGCAGAACTACAAATTAGTCATCTGCCGTCGGGTATCTATTTTGCACAGATCAAAACAGAAGCAACCACTAAAATGGTCAAAGTCATGATACAGTAGCAATAGACGTAAATAGACTCAAACCAATAATCTCTTAAATCACTATGATGAAATGTAAATATGCGAAGCCACACACGTGGATACTACTGTGTTGTTTATGCTATCTGGTACAGATTAGCTGGTCGCAGTCACGTGACTGTGAAGTTGTGGTCATGGAAGGTATGGAACTAAACTGTTTGCTTGGTACATCGCCTGATAGCATTGTCGGCTTTAAATTTGAGAATAATATTTGGACACAAATACCCATCCAAATCGACGAACGGCGACTAGTTGATATTGCTATCGCTTACGGACCTTATGATTGTCTGGTCAATTCGACACTGGATACACCCTGGCAAGAATACTTCTACTGCGACACCGCTACTTTCACTGGAGCAGATACGACAGACTTATTATTTGACTTGGATGATGAATTGTCTTTCATGACTATTGATGTCGGCACAATTGATTCGCTTGATTCTTGTCCAATGGGTGTTCGAGAACAAATCAAGTGCCGAGTTGCTGTCACCGATCCGCTGGAAAATGATAGCTTGATCGGATATATTTATTTGTTTGAGCAAGATGGTAGCTTACAACAAGATGCAGGAATCGACTACGTAGACTACGACTATGACGACTTTGGGGGCGATTATAAGAACAACTATAACGTCTGTATACCTGGTCAGCCTATGTCCAATCCCAATCCCGAACTTTCGACAGTCAATACCGACCAATATAGTATGCGATATACCGGACGATGGATAAACGACCGATTAAAAATTAAAGCAGATACAGCGACTAACGAAAATATACTCGACACACATCAATACTTCATGAATCCCAGTGCCAATGCGTTATGCACACGCTCTGAGACCGGATTTTCTTGGAAAAATGGAGCAATTATTGCCAACATAGATGGACCGATACGAGGTATCCGCTCGACCATGGGTGCGCAGAGTGCTCCTTTTATGCACTTGGAGATTGTGTATACTCGCTGCCGAACAGAGAACCGTTTTTCCTATCGGATTCATCCGAGTATAGGTTACTATGAAGTACGTGATCTGACAAATAATGCGACCGGAATGTACTATTACAGCAATCAAGATACAAGTGGAGTAGTAGTAGACGGTATAGATGATGATATGTTGAATTTAGATGAGCCGAATGAGTGGGCATTGACAGTAGGCGCACCCGGTGCTATTGCAGATGTATATCGTTATCAGACCAATATGCAGTTAGGTACACGTACGCAATTTGACAATGGACAAGCCGAAGCTTATGTAGGTGCATACCATAGCGATCAAGGTGATGACGAACCTAGAACTTGTACTGGAGACAAGAAATCTTATGGCTCAAATGGCTTTTATCTATTGACAGAATTATGTACAGATCGGAGAGATACAGATACCACTTGCCAAAACATTCCGCGCTATTTTGAGCAACAGCGATACAGCTATTATTTGCCACCACATACGACGATCACGGAAGCTGTACGCTATGCTGAGTTTGTCGATTTTCCACTCAATGCTACAAGCGAATCTTTAGCCTGCATCGTTCCTACCTGCAATGATGGTATCAAAAACGGAGATGAAATAGGTATAGACTGCGGTGGTAGTTTTTGTGGTGATTGTACTCAGTTTTGTGTAGATACGACACTTACGGATGCACTCATAAGTGGTTTTTTTGAGTTCCAAAATTTTCAGTCGATCACAACTGATATGCAAGTTGATAGTCTAGTGGAAGTCAACTTAGCAGCAGCCGATTATGTTCTCTTGCAAGCTGGATTTCATGCCAAAAAAGGAAGTAATTTATCTGCTCGAATAACAGACTGCATCGTTAGTTTAGAAGAAGAAAATAGGGTAGAGGAGCGTGAAGAAATAATAGCTCATTTTGATTTTGACATCTATCCGAATCCAGCTCATACTGAACTAACTATATCTACACAAAATGCTGATAATGAGATATTTGAATTGATATTTTATACTATAAATGGACAACTAGTCAAGCGAGAACAATTATCCACCCAAGTCGACAATTTAACGCTAGATATTGCTGATCTAAAAGACGGCATTTATTATCTACAACTCAAAGGTCAGGATACTATACAAACTAAAAGACTAATCATTCAACACTAACAAATAACATTGACAAAAAACCATGAAATCACCTGTTATACTCTTCTTGGTATGTCTATGTCTTCAGTTTGCGCATGCCCAAACGCGAGATTGTGATCCGGTCACTCTGCTCGGCGATTCTGTTTCTTGTATGCTCGGTATCGCTCCTGCTGACATAGTCGGTTTCCGATATCATAATGGCAATTGGCAACAGATTCCTATCCAAATAGATGAACGACGCGAGCTAGATATGGATGCTCCCTATGGAAACACAGTATGCGGCAATAATACCTATTATGAAGATCGACTTTGGTTGGCTACTTTTTATTGTGATACAGCTACTTTCATTGGTGCAGACACAACTGACTTTATGTTTGATAGCGATGATGAATTGTCGTTCATGGCAACTGATTTGGGACAAAAAGATAGCTTATTGTATTGTCCCGATGGTGTACTTGAAAGTACGAGATGTGAAGTAGCTATTTTTGATTCATTGGACAATATGACCTTAGGATATATTTACTTATTTCAGCAAGATGGAAGTTTACAGCAAGATGCGGAAGTTGATTACGTCAACTATGATTACGACAATTTTGGTGGTAATTTCAAACAAAATTATGTTATTTGTGTATCAGGTCAACCTTCTTCCAATCCCAATCCTGAGCTTTCCACAGTCACCACAGATCACTACGAATTACAATTTACAGGGCGATGGATCAACGATCTACTCGCATCACCGCAGATACGGCTAGCGGCATCAATATTTTAGATCGACAGCAGTATTTCAATAGTGCCAGTAGCAGTGCTAGTTGTAATCGCTCTGAAACTGGATTTTCATGGAAAAGCGGAACGATCATCGCCAATATTAATGGACCGATTCGGGGCATTCGCTCAACAATGGGCGCGCAAAGTGGCATCTTCATGCAGTTGGAACTCATCTTTACACGCTGCCGTACAGAAAATCGCTTCTTTTACCGCATTCATCCTAGTATTGGGTACTATGAAGTGCGCGATTTCAATACCAGCGCCATTGGTATGATGTTTTATGACGATCAAAATCCAAATGGTGTCTTGATTGATGGCGAGGACGATGAATTGGAAACGACTGATTTAGCTGAGTGGTCACTCACTGTGGGAGAACCCGGTGCCATTGCCGAAACCTATCAGTACAAAACGAACATTCAGTTGGGTACAGAACAGCAATTTGAGGATGAAACGGTGGAAGGCTATACTGGTATGTACCATAGCGATATGGGTGACGATGAGCCACGCACTTGCACCGGGGATGGAGCATCTTATGGAGCGAATGGCTTTTTCATACAAACAACTTCTTGTACTGATTTCAAATACAACACGACAGCTTGCAATGGTGACTCTCTACGGCACTTTACACAGTGGCGATACAGCTATTATCTAGCTCCGCATACGACTACCACAGAAGCTATACGATACGCAAAATTTGCACAGTCTCCACTGACCGTCACGCATAACGACCAGAACTGTGCCACTTGCCTGGATGGCTTGCAAAATGGTGATGAAGAAGACATCGACTGCGGTGGTTCGATTTGTGCGGTCTGCCCGACTTGCTTTGATGGGATTCAAAATCAGGATGAAAGCGATGTGGATTGTGGGGGTATAGCTTGTGTTCCTTGTGCAGCTTGCAATGCGGCCATGATCGATAAAGTAGCCAATATGGGTACTTACACCTATGATAACTATCAGTCTATTTCTGCTACGACGACTATTTCGGACGCGACTAAAATTACTTTTTCGGCTGCTGATTCTATTGTGCTAAAAGCTGGTTTTCATGCTGAATCAGGCAGCTCATTTCATGCTCATATTCAAGCTTGTACCCTCGCAGAATCTATAAGAGATAAAATAGAAAACAGACAGGTAGAAGCATCAAATTTTCATTTTAGCCTTTCTCCTAATCCTGCCAGTCAACAAGTAAAAATTTCAGCAGAAAACACTGATAATGAGTCATTTAACCTCATCATCTACAATATAAATGGACAGATCATTAAGCGAAAACAATTAATGTTACACTCAGAAAATCCAACGATAGATGTCTCTCATCTAGCTACCGGCATTTATTATCTACAACTGAAAAACAGGACGGCAGTACGGGTAAAAAAATTAATCATACAGCAATAGCCTAAGGGATGCGAAATAAATAAGGTCAGAAAGATTGACACAGTTATTTTTTTCGAGTTCAAGGCGAAAAACGTAGAAGATGTAGGGCATCAGCGAGGCTTTTCAACGCAGAAATCGAGAAAAAGAACAAGCCAAGAATCTTAGATTATTTGTTTCGCATCCCTAAGCCTTCTCCGCCTCTTCAATCGCATCCATCAACGCCCCCAACTTATTCTGTACTTCTTGTACCTCCGTCTCCTCATCACTTTTGAATACAATACCGCCACCGGCTTGAAAGTAGAGTGTATTGTCTTTGGCTAGAAAAGAACGAATGAGAATCGCTTGATTCATGTCCCCGTTCAGATTGACAAATCCGATGGCACCACCATAATAGCTGCGATTTTGGTTTTCATATTCGTTGATAAGTTGAATGGCTTTGTACTTCGGTGCACCAGAAAGCGTACCAGCCGGAAAGGTATCTCCAAACACTTGAATCGGATTGACATCTTCAGGTAAATGTCCCTTGACGCTGGAGACAATATGAATGACGTGGCTGTAATATTCTAGCGTTTTCAATCGCTCAATTTCTACCCTTTTAGCATGTCTCCCCAAATCATTTCGCGCCAAATCGACCAACATAATATGCTCTGCGGTCTCTTTCGGATCTTGCAAAAGCTGAGCACCTAGTTCTTGATCGCGCTCCCAGTCTCCGGTGCGCCGATACGTTCCAGCAATAGGATTGACGGTGGCCACACCATTGTTGATGACCATTTGTGCTTCCGGCGAAGAGCCAAATATTTTGAAACTACCATAGTCAAAATAAAACAAATAAGGCGAAGGATTGATACGACGCAAAGCTCTATACACATTGAACTCATCGCCTTGATAGCCTTGCTGAAACTGACGCGACAGCACAATCTGAAACACATCTCCGATCTTGCAGTGATGTTTTCCTTTTCGGATCATATCGCGATGCTGCTCATCTGTCAAATTACTCGTCTTCTCTCCCACTTTTTGGAAGTCATACGCCGCAAAAGTTTGCTTGCGCACCAAAGTTTCGATGCGCTCAAAGTCAGCTTCTTCGCCTTCCTGCAAATTCTGAATGACATAGACCACCTGACGCGGATGATCGGTGACGATGACGTAGCGATATAGCGCGTAGTAAACATCAGGAATGTCTAGGAGGCGTTTTTCCTCGGGAAATTCAATCGTCTCAAAGTACTGAATGCTGTCAAAAGTAGAGTAGCCAAAAAAACCATTGACTAGATTGGGCTGCTTCGGCATATCGACCTCAAATCGCTGAATGAACTTCTGAAACAGACCGGATACCTCCAGCGGATCATCTAGCTGCTTATCCTTCACTTCACCATTTGGTAATGTCTCACGCACCACCCCTTTCTGTACCTGAAAGCTCGCTATCGGATCCAGCGCAATGATGGAGCGCGCATTGCGTTCATTGAGATGGTAGTTGCTTTCCAGTAGAATGGGGTTCAGAAAATGATCGCGCAACTTGAGATAGAGACTGATGGGTGTATCAAATTCTACCGTATGTTCGATGAGTGTGGTATGTAAGTGAATGGTCGATGACATGGATGACTGATTTCTGATATTCAAATGAAGCGCGAAGGTCGGGAATATTTTCAATTCTGGGAGTAGTAATTGCTTGAATAGACATCCAAAGTTTGCATAGCGATGTTTAAGATGAAAATGTATTCTTAGTCTGAGTTCAATTAAAAAAATTGCCTACCAATGTTGACAACTGTTTATCGCCTTACTTTAGCTTTTTCGATTACTGTATTTACCTTTCTGACTGCCTGCACCCAACCTACGGATGCTAGAATAGAAAAGAAAACGTATGACAAAATGCTACAAAAATTGCTCTCGCATACCGTCCCCGAAGTGAGTGTTTCAGAAGCTAAGCAACTTAAAGACGCTGTCTTTTTGGATGCACGCGAGCCAGAAGAATATCAAGTCAGCCACATCGCCAAAGCACAATTTGTGGGTTACGATCACTTCGACATGAAAACAGTAAAAGGCATCGACAAAAATCAAAAGATCGTCGTGTATTGCTCAGTCGGCTATCGCAGTGAAAAGATCAGCGAACAACTCCTAGCAGCAGGCTTTACTGATGTTTCTAATCTCTACGGCGGTATCTTTGAATGGAAAAATCAAGATCAAGAAGTCGTCGATGCGCAAGGAAAAACAGAAAAAGTCCATGCTTATGACCGACTTTGGGGCGTATGGTTGAAAGAAGGGGAGAAGGTGTATAAGATTGAGTAGGCGTACTTTCGGATTTAACACAATTTCACATACTTATAAAATAGCGGTAATTGGGCAGCCTCAAATTTCTACTCCTTAGTCCGCATCCACACATCCCGCTGCGGAAACGGAATCTCCACCCCATGTTCCCGAAACGCCGCATCTATCTTAAACCGTAGATCACTCTTGATGTCCTCTATCGTCTTCAAAGCCTGCGACCAAATGTGTAGCTCAAAATCCAGTGACGACGCCCCAAAATCAACGAAGCGCACAAAAGGATCTGGAAACTTCATCACGTAATCATTCTCCTCAGCGATCGCCAAAAGTAGCTTTTTGACGAGCTCCGTATCCGAGCCATATGCCACGCCTACTTTGATGACAAATCGAGCTTTGTTGTCAAAATGACTCCAGTTGATGACCTTGTCATTGACAAGCATGGAATTGGGGACGAGGACGGAGATATTTTCCAGAGTATCTATACGCGAAACCCGCAGCCCAATCTTGCGTACCGTCCCGACTGTCCCTTCTTCTACTTGTACAATGTCGCCCACCTCCACCGTGCGCTCCAAAAGCAATATAATGCCCGATGCCCAATCATTGAACGTCTGCTGCAATCCTAGCCCAACACCGACCAATAATGCCGCTATCGCACCCCAAACCACTGTCAACTGCAATCCAATGCTATTCAAAGCGACAATAAACGCCAAAAAGAAAATCAGATACCGAATCAGTTGATTCACGGCATACTGATCGCCGATATTGACACCTCGCACTTTGTAGTAGTTGAAAAGTAGCAACTGCGTAATCATCCAAGCCAAAAAACGAGCAGCAAAGAAGATCACAAAGACCATCGCCACCTTCGAGAATGTGATGTTGATCGCTTTGTCGGCTTCTCCAAAACTCAGTTCTGGAAAGAGCTGATCGAGCTGAAACAAACGCACCAGAAAGTAAAGCGTAAAGGCATATACTATCGACTGAATCAAGACGCCTGCGGTACGCTCTTCTTTTTGTCTGGGCTTCTTTTTGACCGTCTTAGTGTCGTACCAAGTCGATTTACGCTGGTTTTTATAGTTACGAATGATGATATTGGAAAACAACCAATCTGCCAGCCGTGCAAACTGCAAAGCCGCCAGTGCTTGCAAGATCGTATTGACGTAGAGGGTGTAATTGTCTTCTTCGACAGGTGCTTCGGGATAAATTTGCAGATTCAACCCCAATGCACTCACAATTCCTGTCAACCCCAACAACACGAAGAAAGACAACACCATGCGCCCAGCTTTCCGCTTCTCACTTGCCGCCAGCGTCTCCGTCTCCGATTCGTAAAAGCGCGGCAACCATCGCCGTGTCGCCAACAGAAACAAAACCGTCCACAGCAACAAAATAAAGCCTGCCACCAGCACATCCCGAATCAGGAGTGTATAGTCTCCGTACTGAAAGAGTTCGTATTCTAAAAAATTTAGGAGTTCTGTCATTTTTGTTGAGCTTTTAGCAGTAAGCCATTAGCTGATCTGTAGTAACTTAATTCTAGCGCAATCATTTTAGATACTAGAGAGGTTATACTGAAGTGAGTAACACTACATTTGTAGATGTTCAGTCACACTTAAATGTAGTCTCACATCTCAAGTCTCATCATCTCACATCTCTACACAAAAAACAAATATGCTCATAAAAACAAGAGGAATTGTACTTCGCTCCTTCAAATATTCAGAAACAAGTCTGATTTGTGAAGTATATACGGAGCGAGCAGGATTAAAGAAGTATATTGTCTCTGGGGTACGCCATAAGAAAGCTAAAGTTAGTGCCAATTTATTACAAATCATGTCCCTGATCGAACTAGTCGCCTACAACAAAGAAGGTCGTGATTTGCATCGCCCAAAAGAGATCAAACCCTTTCATCTCTATCAAAAACTACCGTTTGATATTGTCCGTAGCTCAGTCGGAATGTTTATCACAGAAGTAGCGCAAAAAATACTAAGAGAAGACGAAGAGAACGCACCTATCTTTCAGTTCTTACTGAATGTTTATCTTCACCTCGATCAAACGACGCAGCCGGTCGGCAATATACATTTGTACTTTTTGGCTCATTTCACCAAATATCTAGGCTTTGTACCAGATGGCGAATACAATGACACAACGCCTTACTTTCACCTAGAAGCCGGTACTTTTCAAGCCTTCGATGCTGCAAAATCTACCCTCAATCAACAACTCAGTCGATACCTCGACCTCATTCTGCAAAGTGACCTTCAGACTGTCCATCAGATCAGCATCGGAAAAGCAGAGCGGCATTCCTTATTGAACAAACTCTTACTCTACTACCAGACCCATTTGGAAAATCTGCCAAACATCAGCGCACATCATATTCTGAGAGATGTCTTGGAGTAACTATGTGTTATAGTTTATGAGTCTTGGCTCATGAACTATAATTCATAACTCATAAAATATGACCAATAGTGCAACAATATGTATGTGTTCCTCCAATCAAATCCAGCCCTTTTATAGTAGTAAATAATAAAGAGAAATAAATTTTATAAAAACCCTTATTATTATTAGGGCTGTTAGTTTGTGGAGAAAAAATAACCACTATCGTCCAGAAAATAGTTCTCCATCTTTTTTCCACGGCTTTTCCACATAGTTTGCCGTTCATTCTCAGTTAGTTCTACTATTTATTCACTTGTGATAGAATAACTTTTTCCGCTTCACATATACTTTTTTAGCCGTGTGTAAGACGTCCTAAAAGTGGTGGATTAAAAAATTCAAACTGCGGAGAAATACTTTTATGAAAAATGTCTACACTGTGGATAACTCATCTTGGTGGAAAGCAGTGAAAAACACCAGACTTATAAACGGGCTTCTCCACAAATCAGTAAATCGATAGATCACTGAAAAAGAGATAGTTACAAATAGTTATACACATAGGGTGTGGAAACCAAATATATGCAGCTTTCGCTCCAATCTGTTTTGAATAAGGGCGTGAACAACTGTGGGAAACGGTGTGAATAAGTTCATAAGTTATTGATTTTCAAAAAGAAAGCATTGTGAATAACTAAAACAAGGTAAAAGATTGTACCTTCGCCGCCCAATTGGGAAAAAAGCTATCATGTTGGCAGAGGGAAGCCGATAGAATGGCTTTCTTGATGCGTTCAATAGTAAGCTACACCGTTACTTTTTACTAGATAAGAAACACAAAAAATATAATCTTTCGATCTGTCAGCCATTGTTTTTAGCTAAGTGGTTCACTTTAAACGTGTTAAAAAGAATGACTGACCTTAAAATCGAAAGTTTATTTTTTGTCAATTACTAAAGTGTCTCAACTATTGCTCGGTTAACTAGAGATAAAAAGCGGAAATCCATACGCGCTTTTTCAAAAACTACTACATGTCAACATTTAAAGAACTCGGTCTGCGCACCGAAATCCAAAAAGCCATCGCCGACCTCGGATTTGAAGAACCGACTCCGGTACAAGCCAAAGCTATTCCACAACTTCTCGAATCGCCACGAGATCTGATTGCTTATGCACAGACGGGCACAGGGAAAACGGCAGCTTTTAGTCTACCCATCATTCAAAGATTAGACGAAAATGAATCGCACATTCAAGCCTTGATCTTGAATCCGACGCGCGAACTTTGCCTACAGACCTCCAACGAAATCAAGAAATTCCTAAAATATCTACCAGGAGTAGAAGTCGTCTCTATATATGGTGGCGATCCTAAAGAACGACAGGCTCGCTTGCTGCGCAAAAAACCGCAAATTATTGTGGGGACGCCGGGGCGTGTACTCGATTTCATCAAGGGCAAGCAACTCAAGCTCCAAAACTTACAAACACTCGTCCTCGACGAAGCTGATGAGATGCTGACGATGGGCTTCAAAGATGAGCTAGATGCCATTTTAGCGACCACACCGGAGACGCGACAGACCTTATTGTTTTCGGCGACCATGCCAAAAGACATGAAGAGTCTAGTCGATCAGTACATGAATGATCCGCTAGAAGTCAACGCCGGGACACAAAACATCAGTGCCGAAAATATACAACATACTTACGCCACCGTACGTGCTCGCGATAAGTACAATGCGCTCAAACGATTCGCCGACTACTACCCTGATATGTACGGTATCGTTTTCTGTCGCACACGACTGACGACCAAAGAAATTGCAGACGAGCTGATGCAAGATGGCTATGCCTCTGATGCCCTTCACGGCGATCTCTCTCAGGCACAGCGCGATCATGTGATGAATCGCTTTCGCAATCAACAAGTTCAAATCTTGGTGGCGACAGATGTAGCGGCTAGAGGATTGGATATCAATAACTTAACGCACGTCATTCATTTCCATTTACCCGATCAAAGTGAAGCCTATATCCACAGAAGTGGACGCACCGGACGCGCTGGAAATAGCGGAATGTCTATCGCGCTAGTCAGTGGTCGAGAGAAAGGCAAAGTACGGATGATCGAGAAAACTCTGGGTAAAAAGACGGAACAGATCGAAGTGCCGAGTGCGACTGATATCCGAGCACAGCAACTGCTTCATTTTGTGGACAAGTTGGAGAAAGTAGCGGTCGAAGAGGAGCAAATCACACCTTATTTATCGGCTATCGAATCCCGTTTGTCGGACTGGTCGAAAGAAGACTTACTGAAGCGAGTACTGTCGATGGAATTCAATCGTTTTTTGCAAGCCTACGACAATGCGCCAGACTTAAATTTCACAGGCAACAGAAAAGACGAAAAACGCGAACGACGCAAAGAACGTGGCGGTATGGATCGCTACTACATCAGTTTGGGCAAGCGTGACAACATCACACCGGGCGCGTTGATTAAGATTTTGAATCAACAGCTCAGCCGCTATTCTTTCCAGATCGGTAGCATCGAATTGTTGCGCAATTTTTCTTTCTTCCAGATCGAAAAGGGACTTAAAAATGCCATCGAAAAGCAGTTTCGCAATTTCAGCTACAATGGCAAAAAAGTCGTCGTAGAGTTTAGCAGCGGAAAAGGTCGTGGCGGCAGCGGCAAACCCAAAGGCGATAAGAAGTTTAAGAAGAAAAAGAAGAAGGGATTTAAGAAGAACTACAAGTAACTTCTGTTCTTTAGTTTTTATTCACAGAAGTTTTTATACCTATCAATTTCTATGAATAAAGACTTTTATACTGTGAAAATTTAAACGACTATGTCCAAAACCATCTGGAAGAAGCCCTTTACTCTAGAAGCCATCAATGACATCAACAGCAACTGTATGCCTGGTCATGTCGGTATTGATTTCATCGAAAAAGGCGATGACTATCTAGTTGCCAAAATGCCCGTCGTGCCTCACAATCATCAACCGATGGGCTTGCTACATGGTGGTGCTTCTGTGGTGTTGGCGGAGACCCTAGGTAGTGTGGCAGCGCTGTTGTGTATAGAAGGCGATGATAAAAGTGCAGTCGGTGTCGAAATCAATGCCAATCATCTGCGCGCTGCTCGAAAAGGCTGGGTATATGGCACGGTCAAACCAGTACGTATTGGTCGACAACTACAAGTGTGGAACATCGAAATTCGAGATGAAAAAGAGCACTTGACTTGTGTGAGTCGGCTGACGACGATGACGGTGGGTTTGTAAAAACTAACTACCCAATCTCCACATCCTCGGGTATCAAATCCATCCACTCAGAATGCTCCTTGATATAATCAGCGATAAAAGGACAGTAAGGTAGCACTTGAAAATCTTGTTCTCGGACAGTTTCCAAAACTCGTTTAACCAACTGCGTCCCAATGCCTTGATCGCGTAAACTAAGCGGCACTTCGGTATGGACGAGTGCGTACCGCTTTCTCTTGGGGTCTTTTCGGTAATCAATAAAAGCAACTTGGTCATCGATCTGAAACTCAAATCTACATTTATCGGTATTGTCGATTAATTCGTGTGCTGCCATAGATCAAAAAAAGAGCTGCCCCTACTATCCCCTCATACCTTCCAAATAGAAAGAAGTAGTAGACACAACTCCTAATAATTACTGAATATTGATTCCTCTCAAGACCAGCTTCTTCCACTCAGGATATCGCTTGATGTAGCCCGCCACAAATGGACAGAGCGGAATGAGTGTCAGGTCTCGTTGTTCGATATCTTCCAATGCGGCTTTGATGATGGCTGATCCGATACCTTTGCCTTCTAACTGTTGAGGAACTTCGGTATGTGCCAGAAAAATCTTTTCGCCGCTTTTGATGTATTCTATTCTCGGGACAGCACCATCAACATGAAACTCATACTGACGCGCTTCCTCATTGTCAATTAATTCGTAAGTGGACATAAAAAATATTAGCTTTTATTATCTCCAGAACAAACGATCCGGTAAAATGTCAGAATAAACAAAATTAATTTACGCTATATGATTCGCGTTTTAATTTTCTCAAACTTTCTCCATAGGTACTTCCATCAATAGAATTTCAGCATCCTGCGAAAGAGCTTTGATGTCAAAATGAGATGTATGAATAACGCCAAGTCCGTCGCGGTGTTCTAATTGTTCGCCATTTACTTCAAATTGTCCATTTAACACAAAGAAATAAACGCCATTACCCTCTTTTTTCAGCGTGTAATAGGTCGATTTTCCTTCATCAAATTTGCCGATATGAAACCAAGCATCCTGATGAATCCAAACACCGCCATCCTCAGCATTGGGGGATAACACTTGCTGTAGCTGATTGTGACGATCTGCCTCATCCAAGGTGATCTGATCGTAGCGTGGTACTACATTTCGCTTATTCGGAAATATCCAGATCTGCAAAAACTTGACCGGATCGGTCTTACTTTTATTGTACTCGCTATGCTGCACGCCAGTCCCGGCACTCATCACTTGGATGTCGCCTTTGCGGATCGTCGCGACATTGCCCATGCTATCTTGATGCTCCAAATCACCCTCTAGTGGAATGGAAATAATCTCCATATTGTCGTGCGGGTGCGTCCCAAATCCTCTGCCCGGGGCGACATAATCATCATTTAAGACGCGAAGGACACCAAAGTTAATACGCTGTGGCTCGTGATAGCTAGCAAAACTAAAGGTGTGACGACTGTGTAACCATCCATGATTGGCGTCGCCGCGTGTATTGGCTTTATGAATGACTGCATTTTCCATGATTGATTCCTTTATTGTAATTGGTTAATAAAAATATACAATCGTAATTGATGTATATACATTTATTTTAAAGAACGTACAGTATTCAATAAAGTTCGCTGCTCTTTCCCCCAATGCCATGCTTGTGCTGCGAAGCGACAATTTTGCTGTAATTGTTGATAAAGAAGGGTATTGTTTTGAAGTCGCTCAATAGCTTTGATGATCGTTGAAGGATGAAGGTTGTCGATCAGTAAATAACACTTGATTTCTTCGTTCAAATGCCGATATTCTGGAAAGTCCATCTGCAAAGACGGCACACCAGCTTGCACATAGTCGAATGCTTTGTTGGCTAAAGAATAGTAGTAACTCAGTCCACGATTTTCTAGCAAATTGATACCCAGATCTGCTTTCAGCGTAATCGCTTTCAGTTCATCCGGCGCAACAAAGCCTAAAAATTGCACACGATCTTCGACATGATAATTTTGAGCCAATAAGCGCAACGCTTTCGATAGATCACCCTCTCCTACTAGCCACAATTCAGTCTCATCCAATTGCTGCATGGCTGTTATCATCGCCTCTAGACCTCTTCCTTCATTGAGCATCCCTTGATAGAGAATAACGAATGGCTGGCTCGGTGTTTTCGGTGGCGGTATAGATTGTAGTAGAGGCATATTGCGCACTACGGCAAAGTCATTTTTATAGCGATCGCCCAATAGTTTTGATAAGCCTTTTCCCACTGTGATACAAGCCGTCATTTGCGGTATTGTCCAGTCAGCAATAAATGACCAAACCTTTTGTACCAAAGGGCGGCGTACCACTTCCGGCGTTTCTGTAAAGTACTCATGCGCATCATAAAGACAAGGTAGACGACGCAAGCGCATCATCAAAAACTGAGGTAAAATGGTATCTAAATCCACTGCATACCCGATGTCGTAATCCTGCCGAATCAAATAAATCAGCAAACGCAGATTGTATTCCAGATAAAACAGTTTACCAGTGTGGAAAAAGCATTGCAGGCGATGTTGTTGGAAAGAAAGCGTGCGAAGAGGGTGGGATTGTTTGAGTTGTCGCCCAACGAGTGTGACGCGATAGCCATCATCTACCAAACTGCTACAGATGCGTTGCATTCTTTGATCGTAGCTGAGGTCATTGGTGACGGTGCAAATGATGTGTTTCATTGGTCTGGATAGGTTGATATCGCAACAAATCTGATGATATAACTATCATCAAAACAAATGATAGCGACGACTATCCAAATTGAGCAACACTCCGATCATAATAGAAAAGCCCAACAATGAAGAGCCACCTTTACTGATGAATGGCAACGGAATACCAATGATCGGCATCACACCCATCGTCATTCCGATATTGATAAAGAAATGAATGAAAATAATCCCAGCGACGCCATACGCATAGAAGCGCGAGAAATCCGACTTTTGTCGCTCAGCAATGACCACAATCCGCCAAAGAAAAATCAAAAACAGCAGCGTCAGTGTCAAGCTACCCACAAAGCCCTGCTCCTCTCCGATCACACAGAAGATAAAATCTGTCGATTGCTCCGGTACATAATCCAGTTTGGTCAGCGTACCTTCAAACACACCTTTTCCCAAAAGACCACCTGAGCCGATCGCCATTTTGGATTGGTTCAAATTGTAGATAGGCCCACTCGGCTCGCAGCGATTCGGACGAATCCACATATTGATGCGATCTTGCTGATGCGCTTCCATAACATTGGTGAAAACATAGTTGGTGCCAGCTACGATACCAGAACTCAAGGCAATGCCCAGCGTCAGTGCCAGTGCTAAGGCTTGCTTTCGCGTAAAATAATGTCCCAAAGCGACCGTAAAAAATAGCAGCGCATGCGCAAAAATGATTTTCTGATTTTGACTGGATATACTGGTTTCTTTGATGACCTCTCCTTTAGGATTGAGGGATGGCTCGATAAAACCGAAGGAGATAATCAGTAACATAGCGCCAAACAACACAAAGTACAGAATGCGTTTACCTTTAAACTGAGAGATCAAAATCAAACTACCGACACCTATGAGCGTCACGATCAGATAACTCACCGTATTGATGTAGACGGCAAGGATGAAAAGCATCGCCAATGCGCCGACGAAAAAAATGTAATTGGGAGACATTCCGGCTCGATAGAATACAAAGGCAAAGGACAGGAAGATGAGCGCAGAACCTGCATCTGGTTGCAGTAAAATCAACACCATAGGTGCGACAATGAACCCAATGGTCAAGAAGAGTGATTTGGTACGGCTGAGATCGGTTTGATAATTGTCTAAGAAAGCGGCGATGGCGATGCAAGTCGCAAATTTAGCAACTTCCGAAGGCTGGAAACCGGTACTCCCAATCCGAAACCAAGAGGTCGCTCCCTTGATCTCCGAGCCGAAAATAAGCACTAAAATGAGCAAAAGAATGCTGAGCGCGTAGATGGGATAAGCAAACTGTTGCCAAAATCGCCCGTGAATCAGCTGAATGATACCAACCACAGACAAGGAAATCCCCATCCAAATGATTTGTTTTCCGGCAAGTGTTGACCAGATATTGGACATATCTACTACCTGATCGCCGATGGTGACACTGTAAATACTCATGCAGCCCAGTGCCATCAGCCCCAGATAAAGAGAAAACAATGCCACATCCATCTTTCTCCCATCGTCTGTCCCACCTTTCGCTCTAAATACCATACTCAATTCTTCCCGATCTAATTGTCTAGTAAATCAACTCTTCGCTACGCATATTGTAGTCAGTCATGATGGATGCATCCGGATAGTCTTGTCGGATAACGTTGAGGAGTCGCTGTGCATCCAGTTTGGTCTCAAATGCACCGGCTCTGATCTTATAATCTGGTCGATCATGCTTCCAGTCCGCTCCGATATTGGGATAAGCGTATTGAAAATTTCTCAAGATGCGCTCCATGCGGTTTCTATCGCGTGTGGAATAGATTAAAATTCTATAGCCGCGCACACGAGTATCTTGCTCATTTAACTCCGTATACCGCTCCAGCATTTCAGTGACCGTATTGGGTTCATTGATGGTGACCTGTGCAGTGGCTTGTTGAGCAACAACAAACAAGAAAGTAATGATGATGGTAAATAATCTTATCATTGTTTTTTACTTGTAAAAAGGGATGGATGAGAATAGGTGCGATAGAAGGATGAAATAAACGTATTGACTTGAAGATCAATTGTTTATTCTCTCTCTTTTTGCGAAGATAAGAAATGCAGAAGGATTGTATCAAGTGATTTGATATTTTTGTCGCGGCAACAGAGATGGAAAGGAAAAATGTCGATAAGGACCTGCACTTTATTGCATAAAAAAAGCCTGAACGATGAAGTTCAAGCTTTTGTGTTTGCTCGTGGAATTAGTTACCTGATAATGTGTAATTTGCTAAATGAAGTGTTTTTTATTGATGGATTACGTACTTTGGACGCACTACTTTTGAAAAGTCACATCATAGGGACAAAAAAATAAATATTTATGCTCACACCTTCCAATGAACTGACCTTAAAAGAAGCGATGCAAGCTTTTGTCAACAGCTCCAAAAAGTTGAAAAAGCGACTGTATCAAGCCAAAGTCGAGCAGTATTGGCAGGATACAATGAGTCCTGCCATCATTCGATATACCAAAGAGATCAAAGTCTATCGAGGGAAGCTCTATATCTCTATCACTTCTGCGCCGCTGCGAGAAGAATTGATGTACGGCAAGGAAAAAATACTGGCACTGATGAATGAGCATCTAGGCGAAAATTATCTATCTGCTGTGGTCATTCGATAAAGCTTTATACCAAATTCAATAATGAAGTATGTAAATCGAAACTAGATTATTTTGAGGCTAATTGAAGCCTGTCCCGCTTGCGGGGGCGAAAAGCACAGTCCTAGCGGTAGCTAAGGCGAGTATTTTCAACGAAGAGTAGCGTCAAAATAATCGGTTTATATACGTAATTGGTTTTTGAAATTGGTATTAGTCTGATTTCAATCAAAAAAATCATCAACAATACAAATTAATTCATTTCACTTTTTTCATTGACGAATAAGTAGTTGAGGGTAAATAAATTCCCTTTCTGACCGAGCAGATTTTTCGTTCAGATAAGCCTGTCCCGAGTATCGGGGGCGAAAAACACAGACGATGCCTTCCGAGGAGTCGGAACAAGTTATCGGCGAGGCTTTTTAACGAAATATGAGCGGAAAAGATGCCGTCATGAAATCGGAAATTATATGCGCTCAACTACTTAGTACTCATTTTTCTACAATTACCTTAACCGTTCTCCGCATTCTACCAGACCAAATCCATTCAACTATGCGGAGAAAATGACTCAATTAATGACAGAAAAACAAATAACGGATACCATCATGATGGTGCGTCCGGCACATTTCGGCTACAACCCACAGACCGCTGCTAGCAATGCCTTTCAAGACGGAGAAACTGACCTAAATCAATCTGAAATCGAAATATTGGCGCGTCAGGAATTTGACCAATTTGTACAATTATTGCGCCAAGCGAACATCCGCGTCATTGTGATCCAAGATGAGGAGCAAGTCACCAAATATGATGCTGTATTCGTCAATAACTGGTTTTCTTCTCATCTCGATGGGACAGTGATTACTTACCCTATGTTTGCGACGATGCGCCGACTAGAACGCCGTGAGGAGATTTTCAATATGCTGGCGACTGAATTTGACTACAAAACCAGATTGCGGTTGGAAGTACATGAAGACTACGATGCTTTTTTGGAAAGTACAGGCAGTGTCATCCTCGATCGTCCCAATCGCTTAGCCTATGCTTGTCGCAGTATTCGAACCAATGAAGCCGTCATGGATGTATTTTGCCAAAAAATGGGCTATGAAAAGATCTTGTTTACTGCTACAGACGAAAATGACTTGGACATCTACCATACCAATGTGATGATGGCATTGGGCGAAAATTTTGTTGTTATCTGTCTGGAAGTCGTCAGAGATAGCCAAGAGTGGGCGATGCTTCATCGAAGATTCGAGGAGACAAATAAGACGATTATCGAAATTACCTATGAGCAGATGGCTGCTTTTGCTGGCAATATGCTACAAGTAAGAAGCGCATCAGGGGATACCTACTTGGTGATGTCAGAACAAGCCTATCGCTCACTGACGGTTCAGCAGATCGAGCAAATTGAGCAATTCACAAATATCTTGTACAGTCCATTGTACATCATTGAACAGTTTGGTGGCGGCAGTGCTAGATGTATGATGGCGGAGATCTTTTTACCGAAAAAGGCTTGATAAGCATCTGTGTGAAGCAAGGGTGGCGGCGCAAAGTGACACCCTTGCGTATCGTTTATCGTACTGCACTTTCCAATAAAGTCAACCGTCCAGAATCTGCATCCAGCTCAGCTTCTATGCCCACAGGCAACACAATCTGATCGTCGATATGCCCGAATGATAGTCCGTAAGTACTCGGCATTTGCAGACTTCCGACTCTGTCATCCAAAGTCTCTTGAAGTGTCAGCGATAGATCGTTTCTATCTGCTTCACAACCATTGAAAATACCCATAGCGATACCGTTTGCATTTTGCAGATAAGCAGACTGTCGCAGTTGTGTGAGCATCCGATCCACGCGATAAGGTTTCTCACCTACCTCTTCTAGAAAAATCAATTTATTATACGCTTTTAGTTCCCAAGGTGTACCTGCCAAAGCAGCCAGCAAACTCAAGTTACCACCAAATAATCTACCCCTTGCTCGCCCGCTTGTGATGGTGCGGGTTTTGAATAAATCATCTCGCTTGCCACGTCTCCTATTGCCACGTGACGGCTCAAATTCAGTACGTCTTTTATCTTCAAATAAGATGCGTCTCAGATAGCGACGCGTATATCTCGTAAAGTCAGAACTGGCTACTGCCGCATGAAAACCGATCAGTCCGGTCTCGACATGAAAGGCCTGTAGCAGAGCTGTGATGTCACTATAGCCGATAAAGACTTTTGGGTTATCTCTAATGATATCGTATCGAATATCCGGCAGCAAACGTGTACAGCCATAACCACCTCTCGCGCACCAAATACCTTGCACTTCACGATCTTCAAACATCCGGTGCAGGTCATCTAGCCGCTGCTGATCTGTGCCTGCTGTGAATCCCCGTTGAGCGCGGATGTGTTGTCCCAATTTGACTTTCAGCCCTAGGCTTTCTAGATTTTTGATGCCTTTTTCGAGCGCTTTATCGCTGATGTAACTTCCCGGTGTGATGACACCGATAGTATCTCCCTTTTCGAGTCGGCGTGGTTTGACATCTATAGTAGTTGTTGCCTCCGCTTCAGAATGAGCAGAGAGTATTTTAGGAGCAGTCGCCAACATCGCTAGTGCACCCAATTGTTTGTGAAAATCTCTTCGTTGCATGGTCGGTTTTGTTTTGTGTGAAATAGGAAACGGTTATCCAAAAACTGCTAACTCCTCCAATAAAGTATGCCGCTCCGGAAAAGTCGTTCGCAGATTAGTAGCAAGCTGTCGTGCCATCTTTCGACCACCTGCTTCACTGAGATGCGCTAGTTTTTCCCGAATCCGAATGGAAGCCTGTCGCCCGGCATGGTGCTGCAAATAGTGCTGCATAAGATCTTGGTAAAGCGTGGCTAGTTGTTCTTTGTGCGATTTGAGTAGTGTAGGGGCGACATACTGTAAAATATCGAGCGATTGCAATTTGTTGATATAGTCAATCAGGGCATCAAATGCTTGCTCCGTAGCGTAGATGTGGGCGACTAAATTGCGCCGCTCTATGGAAAAGGACGTCCGTTGGATGCGCTCGACGAGATTTCGCCATTTCTTGTTCCAGTCACTTTGATAGTTGGCTTTCAGTAGGTCATAATCTGCTGCCGCCAGTGTCTGAAATAGTTGCTGCTCTGCATAAAGAGCGATAGCTGCTTGATCGTCTTCCATTTTAGCGATACTCAGTAGAATGCCTGTTAGTTGCTGATGCAGTTCACGAGGTAGCGTCAGCGTTAATGCTTGTTCTGCCAATTGTTTCGTCTGTTCATAGGCTTCGCGCTCGAATGTTTTTTGAATCACAAAAAGCAGTAGCTCAGGATTGTCTTTGTGTTGTTGAAGTAGGGTAGTGGCTTGGCTGGTCTCTCCCAATTTGTCCATGAGCTCCATGCGATGAATCAGCAGACGTGTCTCATTGTCAGACATCTGTATATTTTGAGTGGCAAATTCGTTGAGTTGATGCAGTAATTCAGGTTCTCGTTGCAGTTGTGTGGCGAGTTGGCGTTGCCATTGAAAAAAGGCAGGTACAATGCCATTGAGACGATAAGTAACTTTCTGAAATTCGGTGATGGCGTACTGCCACAATTCATCCAGTAAGTCGGGCGGAATACTCATTGTTATCAACTGCTCTAGCAACTGAAAGCTCGTCTGAATGATGCTCCGTATCTCTGATGCTGTTTCTGTTTTACTTAGGATGGGCGTTAGTTTTTCGATGAAACTTTGAGCGATATAAGCGGCAGAGCGATAGTGTTGTTGCGCCAAAGCAACTTCGACTTGGTGGAGCAGTTCGTTGGCGACTTTTATCAATTTTTGCTGACCGCGCTGACTGATGCTTCGATCTTTCTTTCGTGCACTTTTGATGGCATCATCGAGCAGTTGTAGGTATTTAGCTTTATCGTCCGATGACTCAACTTGTCCTACAAATCTAGCTTTCAGTGCCAATGCAAAATTGCGGTCGTGGCTGGCATATTCTTGTATAAATTGGCGCAGCTCGTCGGGACTGAGTTGCTGTAAGATGGATTTGGTGGTGAGCTTCTTTTCGGTCGTCGTGGTTTTTGTTCTGGCAGCTTGCTTTTTGGCTTTTTCTGCTGCAAATTGTCGCCTCAAAACCATTGCTGTCGCTACAATATGCTCGCAAATGCCTTCTTCTTGAAAACGCGGACACTCGCAGGTGTAGGCTTGTAGTTTTTGGCTGGTCGATTTCAGTTCTACTTCATACGTCAGCACCTGAGCAATCCACAGCTTGGAATCGACCAATTGCAGCTCCTTTACTGCCTTTTGCTCAAGCAACTCTTCTGCCAGCACTAAGGCATCCTCCGGGACGTTTTGTTCTAACTGACGCAGTAAAATAGCCATACCAAACGCGTAAATCTATAGTTGATGTAAAAGCAAAATGAAAGATAGGTATTAGGAAAACAAGAAGGAAGAAAGCCGTTTTTAAGTTTTGTCAATTTTTAGACAACCGTTATTCAGAATTGTTAAAATTTTCTTCTATCCAGTACCGTAGCCAGCGTTAGGTAAGCAACAGACGTTAGTAGAATATATTATTTGAGCCATCATTTGCCAATTAAAATTGTGCGAATGAAGCAAAAACATTCAATCTATACAGTTTCAGTTTTTAATTGAAAGAATGGACTGAGATTACAAAGTAACTGCCATGAGTAAAGTAACAAAACGCACGGTCAGCGTATCGACCGTTTCTACAGCGGTCGCGCTCGGACTTGCTGCTGTCGTCGTTGGACGTCGTGCTAAAGTAGAGAAACCACCAATCGCCGATCAGCAATTGGCTCACCAAGAAATGAAGAAGGTAGATCGCGCCAGATTATCGGCTGATCTGTATACACATGATGATGATTTGGGGTATTGCTAGACCGTAGACGCGGAATTTGTTCCTTTTAAGTCACCCGCTGAATCAGCATTCAATTTTGAATTTTGCAGCTTAATGAATTTTTCTGATTGCATTTGACTGTAGCATTCAACGGGTGACGTATTGATATTACTACAAACGACAAACAGCCATCGAAGCAACTTCGATGACTGTTTGGTATTTGATAAATGGTAGTGATAACTTACTATATCTAGCTACCTGCCAATTTTGCTTTTACTTGTTCCGTCACATCCTGGGACGCATCTTTGTACAACAAAACTTGCTCATCGAAGATGAACTGATAGCCACCTTCTTTACCTACTGCCTGAATGGCGTTGTTCACTCTATCTAAGATCGGCTGCACCAATTCATTGCGCTTAGCGACTAGCTTGTTCTGACTTTCCGCTTCAAAAGCACGCAATTTGTCTTCTTGCGTCTTTAGTTTAGCAGCTTCCTCCTCTTGTTGCTTTGGAGACAACTCTCCGGTCTGCATTTTTTGCTGAACTGCTGTGTAGGCTGCTTGCAACGCTTCCAAGTCTTTCTTGTATTTGTTTTCTAGCTGCTGTTGCATCGCTGCAATATTTGCATCTGCTTGCTTCACTGCCGGCAAGTTTTCCAAAATCTTATTGGTATTGACGTAGCCAAATTTCTGTGCTTGTGCAGAAGCTGCGAAGGCAACCATTGCCAAACAAAGTGTAGCAATTCGAAGTATGTTTTTCATCCTAAAAAATGTTGTTTGTATAAGAAAGGTAGTTAAAGCGGGCGCAAAGATACATTTTCTTTCTAAAATGACACTCCGCGCCTTTCCCTTCAGGTATTTTATAGCTTGTTATTCGACGATCAGTATTTATTGACCCTATAGCAGACGATTACAGCCTGCGGATAATATCTTGTGTCTTGTCATGGTCGGCTTTGTTGAAGATCAATCCCGCACTGCCTGACTTGTCAAAGATGAAGTCATAGCCACGCTCATCTGCATAGCTTTGGATGGCACGATAAACTTTGTCTTGGATCGGTTCTACTAACTCTTGCCGACGTTTGAATAATTCGCCTTCCGGCCCAAATTTTCTGCGCTGCGCCTCACGGACATTGGTTTCTGCCTGTGTGATTTGCTCCTCCATTTTGCGCTTTTCACTTTCGCTCATGATGACTTGTTCCGCTTGATATTTGTTGTACAAACTCTTGATGCGGTCGTAATCTTGCGCGATTTCTTGACGCCACTGAGAAGCGATGCGATCCAGTTGATCTTGTGCTTGCTTGTATTCATTGACGCTTTCCAAAATGACGTTGATGTCGACAACAGCAATTTTCTGAGCGGATAAGGTCGTGAATGATAGTGCGACTGCTGCAATAGCAATCATCCAAGTTTTATTCAGCGATTGGACTAATTTTCTCATGGTTTGAATATTTAAGTGTTTAAGGTGAAATAAATAAATTTACATTGTTGAGAAATAGGCAAAATGGAAACGTATTGTAAATAGTAGCCTTTTGGCTATTTCTCAACATAGAGAATGTAAATTTTTTATTGAACTCATTATTAGTCTGAGTTCAATAATAAGCTGCTCTCTTCAATCAAAACAGAACTTGCTCCGTAAATCGGAGGCACCTTAGTTATTTCACGTTAAGGAATTTCTTCTTATAAATTCGGTTCTAATGGACGTACACTTGTAAGACTAAAAAACCGGACGATTGGTTGCTTTCGTCCGGTTTGCTTTAACTTTAGCTTAACGGCAGGTTGATACTTTTAACGAATCATTCAAAAGAATACTATTCAAAGTCTACCAGCTCTACATCAAAGGCAAGCACCGTATTCGGCGGAATTGTCCCGTTGCCAGAAGGTCCATAGGCCATCACCGAAGGTAGTAAAAATGTGCCTCTGCTGCCTTTCGGGAACAATTGTAAGGCTTCCTTCCAACCCGGAATGACGCCATTCAGAGAGAAAGTAGCGGTCGCTTCTCCCTGTGTCTCATCGAAAGTGTCACCATTCAGAAAGTAGCCTCTGTAGCGTACTGTGACTGTTGAGTTGGCAGTCGGTTTATCGCCTTCTGTCTCGTCTTCAAAGAAGTAATAAATACCACTTGCTGTAGAGTCTATGTCTTGGACTTCATTGTCTGCTAGATAGTCAGTAATGAGCTCCACATCCTTTGCTAGTTGCTTGGCTTCTGTCACCACTTCTAGCAATTCTATCTCAAACCGAAAAATTGCATTTGCCGGAATGACATCCGAACTATTTGTCCCAAATGATAGATAAGAAGGAATGATGAATGTCCCTTTTCCACCTTCTTTCAACAAAACGAGCGATTGCTGTACGCCCAGCAACGCTGTAGAAATATTGAAGGTCACAGAAGAGTCTGCGTCAGTACCATTGATGTAAGTACCATCTAGTAAATACTGCTCATATCGAATGGTCACCTGCTGATTGGCAGTCGGTGTCGCCCCTGTACCGGGTGTTTCGATGACGTAGCGTATCCGGCTTGGACTTTCTTGCGCATCAATCCCGTTGTTCATCAAATAGTCGTCGATAAGCGCGGCGTCTATTTCTATTTGCTCCTCGGTTGTTATAAATTGATCTTTCTCACATCCCGTAGCTAATATAGCGACGACTGCAAGACCCATTATCCACTTAATCATAGTTTAGTTTTCAATCATAAAATAGTAGAAAAATGTCACAGCTTCTGCTGCAACGATACACAAACGTATCTAACCTCAAAAGTGTATATGTCAGTTGTGTAGTTTTTTTTAGACCGGTTTGATTTCAATAAAAAATCTCCTATGTCAAACTGAACAAGAGTATGAATAATCAGTGTACACGATCGGAATATGTCTGGTACACGTTTTATTTGGGTGGCGGCTGCCGAAAAAGTCTGTTCGACGGAGGAGTTCACTTTTTCTAGCGTTTTTGCTTCCTTTTTTGGCAATGAAAAAAGGAAGAGCCCGTCGGCTTGAGACAAATGCCGAGAATATATCTCTGCAAATCAGATTACTTGATAAATTATAGAGCAAAGAGTGATTCGATGCATTTGCTCCGAAAGTTTTAATTCTTGGTATTAATAACTTATTCCGATTTTGGAAAAATAGCCAAAAGGCTACTATCTGTGATACGTTTCCAGTTTGCCTATTTCACCTTACTTAATAATTAGTTGGTCCGATTCATATTAAATATTCCTGCATTTCGTTAACTTTGTTATTGTTCAATTGGAAGAAACTTTTCCAATTGAGCATTTTCAGCCTTGCTTACACAAAATTTGAATTCAATTTTCTTGGATTCATTTATTCCTCATGTTACAAGAACACACATTGAAGCAGCTCAATCGCTGCTCAGAAATCACTTGCCCAGTGTTGTAATACAGCTAACGTACTCAAAGTAATAGACTGCCGCTTACTTACCTAATACACCTACAATCCTACGAAGCAGCTATTTTATTTTGAAGACAAAACAACACATACATGCAGAATTTCTACCGATTACTAGCGTGCAGTTTCTTGTCCTGCATGCTCCACCTCTGCCTGTCCGCTCAGATCTACAATATGGAAAGCGAAGATGGCAGAACCATCAATACATGTAGCGGTACCTTCTATGATAGTGGTGGTGAAAATGATGATTACGACAATAGAGAAGATCTACAAGTCACCTTTTGCGCCGATGGTGCTGCACAGTCTATTCGTTTGACGTTCAGTGAGTTGGATTTGAGGGGACGTGACTTTTTGACATTCTATGATGGCCCTAATGCCAATAGTCCTCGCCTAGAAGTCGTCGATCAAAATGACAATGATGTCTTACCTTTTGCTGTTTCTGCGACACGCGAAAATGTCAGCGGTTGTCTTACTGCTACTTTCCGTTCTCGTCGTTTTGTGGTGCGCTCAGAAGGCGCGGGATGGGCAGCCCAAATCAGTTGTATCTCTCGCTGCAAAAATATCAATGTCGATCTAGTCAGCAGCATTCCGAGTGTCATGCCAAGCGATACTGGATGGATCAATGCGTGCATTGGGCAAGAGCTGAGTTTTGAAGGTATTGGGCAGTACGTGACAGAAGGACAACTGCCTACGGATGGCAACTTTACTTACTTCTGGGATATGGGTGACGGCACTCGAAAAGAAGGTCGAACCGTGACACATACGTATGCACAGCCGGGTGGCTATGTTGTGCAGTTGGCAGCGGTGGATGAGTTGAGTTGTGTGAGTATTAATACCATCGATCAAAGAGTGCGCATCTCGCCGCCGCCGGAGTTCAATGTGCGCGATATGGAAAGTGTTTGTCTGGGTGATAGTATCAATTTGACGGCTAGTATCAATGGCACAGATAGTACAGCTTTTCTACAAGTCAATAGCGTAGAAACCACTTTCGAGCCGCGCTATCAGCGTTCAGATTCTTTGTTTTTGCCGGACGGAAAAGGTGTTGCTTACACCACAAGTGTCAGCATCAATCAATTCAATGCCGGACAGACTTTAGATAATATCGAAGACTTATTGGGTATCTGTATCAACATTGAGCATTCTTATATGCGCGATTTGCAAGTCTCCATCGAGTGTCCGAATGGCACAGAAGTCATGCTCCAAAAATTTGAAACCAAGGATCGAGTCGGTGCTGTCTTTTTGGGCGAACCCATCGATGTGGAGTCGAGCACCGAGCCGGGATTGGGCTATGACTATTGCTGGACACCAGTGGCGACTCAGCCGGATTGGTTGACTTTCAATAGAGAAAATCGAGGGGTGAGTCCATTGCCACCTGGCGACTATCAGTCTTTTGAGAGCTTAGATTCTTTGATTGGTTGTCCGCTGAACGGTGATTGGACAATTACGGTGGAAGACTATTTGTTGCAAGACAATGGCTACATTTTTAATTGGAATATCGGTTTCAATCCTGACTTGTATCCGCCGTTAGAAACCTTCTCGGCGGACATTGTCGATTTTGCTTGGACAGATCAGACTGCATCTGTTGCTTACTTGAACAGTGCCGGAGAAAATCCATATACCGTCAGTGTCACAGATGCTTATGGCTGTACTTTTGATACGACGGTCGTCTTGACTGCTTTGCCGCCTACGCATCCCGATTGTTACAGTTGTCAGGCACTCATCACACAGACCGAGGACATTACGTACTGTGAGGAAGAGGTACCGACTTTGAATATCGGTGTCGATAATAACGATCAATCGGTTCGGTTTCAGGCTGCTCCTTACTTTTATGAATTGAATGCTGCCAATGCGCCGCTCGGTAGACCTTACGAAAACTCCATTGCTGTCAATAATATCTTTCCGAATACCTTGACCGATCTAGCGACCTTATCGACCATCTGTATCAATCTCAATTCTACAAACAATCCCTTGGCTGACCTAACTTTCTTTTTGAAAGCACCCAATGGGAGACGTATGGAGTTGGTGAGAAACGTTGGTGGCAATGGTACAGATTTCGATCAAACTTGCTTCTCACCTGCTGCAACAGCAAATATCAACGCTGCTACCGAGCCATTCACCGGAACTTTCCAAGCAACAGGCGACTGGAACAATTTGATCGGCTCGGAGATCAATGGGGATTGGACATTACAGATTACCGATCAGAATAGAAATGCGAGCAGCTTACTAGAAAGTTGGTCAATCGAATTTGTGGCTAAAAATGACATCACTTACGAGTGGACGCCGAGCAGTGGATTGTCTTGCGATGATTGTCCGACGCCTTCTTTCGCGAATAATACTGCCATCTTCCAAACCTATATCGTCACCGCAGCAGATCAGTACAGTTGCACCGCTAGTGACACCATCAATGTGACCAATATTTCCAATGTGGATGCGCCGAGCATCACTTGTGAGAGCGGAGACAACAAGCAGTTGTTGATTGATTGGGAAGAGCAAAATGGGATTGACTATGAAATCCAAATTGATGGTTTTAACTGGTTTTCGCCGGATACTAATATAGAGCACGCCGTCAATGGACTCACCAATGAGCAAAATGTCAGCATTCGACTGCGTCCGATTATTAATGATGTACCGATGATCTGTGATCTGCCGGTCAGTGATACCGTTTGTATCTATGATGGCTGCGAGCTGGAGTTATTTTTGACCAATTCTGATTTGATGTTAAGTTGTTTCGATAGTCAAGATGGTATGGTACAGTTTGACTGGACAGGCGGATTTCAGCCATTTGACTATCAGCTCAATGGGGAGCAACTGCAAGCTACAGATTCTACTTATCGGGTCGATGATCTAAGTGCAGGCGACTATTTCTTTGCCTTGACGGACAATGAAGCTTGTGCGGATACGATACAATTTACGGTGGCAGCACCAGATAGCATACAGCTGGTCGCGACCGCTCAGAATCCAAGTTGCACGGGCGATCAAAATGGACAAATCATTGTAGAAGCGACAGGCGGCACGAATGAGTTTGAGTATAGTCTAGATGGTATTTTGTTCAATTCGTTGAATGCGTTCACCAACTTAGCCTCTGGTACATATGAAGTGGTCGTCCGAGATGAAAATGGCTGCGAATCACAAGACCAAGTTGATCTCGCTGACCCGGCTTCTGTGCAAGTGATGATACAGCGCGATAAAGAGGATTTTATCCAATTGATTTATGGCGACGACTTTCAGTTCAATACCATTGTCGAAAACACGCAAGGGATCGTCAACTATGAATGGAAAGCGATGAGTGGCGACTCTTCTTTGACTTGTATCACTTGCCCTGACCCGACCATTTCTCCTTTCATCACCGGGATGTATGAAGTAGAAGTGACCGATGCCAATGGTTGTAGCAGCAGTGATCGCATCCAAGTCCGCGTAGAACGCATCTTCAAGCATTTCGTGCCGGAAGCTTTTAGTCCCAATGAAGACGGTATCAATGAACGCCTGACCGTTTATACAGAATGGACAGCCGTCGTCCGCAACTTTCAAGTCTTTGATCGCTGGGGAAGTCTAGTTTTTTCTGCCAATGACTTTTCACCCAATGACGAAATGGCTGGCTGGGATGGTCGCCGCAATGGACTGCTCGTACCGCCAGGCGTCTATGTTTGGCATAGCGAAATCGAGTACAACGACGGCACGCGGAAGGTGTTCAGTGGGAGTACGGCATTGATGCAATAGTTGGAGCTATAGTGAAGGCTTTACTCGAAGTAAAGCCTTCACTTATAAGTATCTAATACCCCTTCTTCTTCCTAATGCCCTTAGGTGGCTCTCGATCTTGCTGCCCTTCTGCTGCGATTTTAAACTCCACACGCCTATTCATATAACTATCTTCTTCATCGATGACCAATTCATCTGCTTCTCCTTTCCATTCTAGTACCAAACGATCATCGTCAATCTGGTATCGCTCCACTAAATAGTCAATGACTGCTTTGGCACGTAGATAAGACAGCTCGTCATTCCGCTCTTCGCTACCTTGCTTATCGGTATATCCAACGACCAATAATCTGACCTCTTCATAACTCCGAAGTACCACTCCGACGGACTGTAAGCGTTCTATTTGTTTGGGTAGGAGTTTAGCTTGATTGGTTCTGAAATGAATATTAGGGAGCAAAGAAAGAATCAAAATATACTGCTCCTGTAACTTCGCATTCAAGCTATCTTGTGTGACGTATTTGGGTTGTAGTGCGACGCCATTTTCGTCATATTCATAGTTGGGTGGCGAATAAGGCTCTTGATCTTTGTAGTCAGGAATGCCGTCATTATCGCTGTCTAGTGTGACACCGCGTACATCGACGATAGCACCTAGAGGTGTTTCTGGCTCTAGGTCGATATAGTCGGGCACGCCATCGTTATCGCTATCCTCTGGACCTATCGCTTGCCGCTTTTTGATGTCTTGGATTTCTTCGATGATGCTACTCAAGGGATTCATCCAATAGAGTGGTTCTGCCTTATCTTTTCGTCCGATGTTATAATTCAAGCGGATGCTGGTGTAGTTGGTCATGTCTCGAAAACCTTGATTGGCAAAGCCATCTATCTGGTCAGCATATTTGCTAAATAAAGTCGTGAATTTATGGTCGATGCCAATATTGATGTCTTCATTCAAGCGAATTGAAAAGCCCAACCCCACATCTAGCACCGTTGAGCGGGCATTGTCAATTCGGCGCGGCAGCGGGTTTTGATCTGGCGTAAATTCGGTATCAAAATCATTGAAACCACCACCGAGATAGACATAAATATTGGTGCGATTGTATTCGTCATTCCATTTCAAGTTATTCAAACTCACAATGCCATGTGCGCTCAAAGATGTCCACTGCGTACGAAACTGATCGTCTCCATTGAATCGCTCTCCTTGCAACTGCCCATATTGTCCATCAATCCGAAAAGAAAAGATATAATCCAATGCTCGCCGAACGTGTAAGCCAACACCATAACCGGGATCGAATGGAATGTCCCCAGAGCTAAAAAAATGTCCGGTATGGACGCCCACTTCCCATTTGTGAGCAGGTGTGATGTCGTAGTCGGTAGTGAGGATGTCTAGTTGACTGAACAGAGAAAATGGTAGCCAAAAGAATAGCCATGCGATTACGCTCATTTGTTTCCAATGTAAGAAGCTGTTTTGATTGGACATGACTTTATTGTTTTTTGCGAATGAATGAATTCATTCGCATTGGTTAGGAGACGTATTTTGACTGAAATCACGTTTGCTCTCGCGCATCACCTCTCGCCTTCTCACCTCTAAAACCCTTCCGCATCATCATCGGGATTACGTGTGTCGCCTACACCATTTAGGTCGCCATTCGGTAACACTTCTATTGCCTTGATGATCGCCATTCTGTTGAGCTCACGGAAACTATAGCCCACTTCTTCCAACTCGCTACGCACGGAACTCGGAAAATCATTTTTTTCAATCCAAATTTCATCTGGCTTCCACTGATGATGAAAGCGTCCGGCTTGTACTGCGTCATATAAATCCATATCAAATTCGATGACATTTATCATGGTCTGGAAAACGGCAGTAATGATGGTAGAACCACCTGGCGCACCCAACACCAAAAACAATTGATCGTCTTTTTCTACAATGCTTGGCGTCATGGAACTCAACATCCGTTTGCCGGGCTGTATGGCATTCGCTTCTGCGCCTACGAGTCCAAACTGATTCGGTACACCGGGTTTGACACTGAAATCATCCATTTCATTGTTCAAAAAGAAACCGGCACCTCCAACGACGACTTTTGAGCCAAAGTTGGAATTTAGAGTAGTCGTCACGGAAACAGCATTGCCATCTGCATCGACGACAGAGGTATGAGTCGTTTCAAAACTTTCCAGACCAACATTGAAATCGCCAGCTGCTAAAGAATCACTTACTGTTGGGCTATCCTTCTGGTAGTTACTCATGCGCTCTGCTAGATAGTCTTTGCTCAATAGCTCTTCCATTGGGACATCATAAAAATCGCTATCGCCTACGTGCTCCGCTCTGTCTGCGAAGGCACGTCTCTCTACTTCTACCATCAGCTGAACAGCTTCTGTAGTATGAAAACCATAGTCTGCCAGCGGATAGTCTTCTACCATTTGCAGCATCTGCCCGACAGCAATACCACCACTAGACGAAGGTGGCATGGAGATGAAGGTGTAATTTTTGTAAGGTATTGCGATAGGTACACGCCAAGTGGCTTCATAATCCATGAGGTCTTGTGCGGTGATGATGCCGTTGCCACGCTCCATTTCTTCGACGATCAACTGAGCTGTTCGGCCTTCGTAAAAGCCTTTTTTGCCTTGCTCTTCTATAAGTTGGAGCGTTTTCGCCAAATCGGGTTGTTTGAAGACAAAACCGACGGTGAAAGTATCGGTCGGCATAAAGACATTGGGTTGTGTATTCTGCTCTTTGAATCTTTCTTGAAAACTGTTGAAGCGATCGGTCTCCGTTTCACTCAATTTGAAACCCTCTGCTGCTAACTTCCGCGCCGGACGCACCAAATCTGCCCAAGGAAGTTTACCATATTTCTGATGTGCTGCCCACATACCTGCCACTGTCCCCGGTACACCAGAAGCCAAATGTCCAGCAGTACTGAGTCCGCTGACGACCTGCTCCAGACTATCCAAATACATATCGCGGTCGGCTGCTGCTGGTGCTTTTTCTCGATAGTCCAAAGCATCTATCAGTCCGTCCGACTGTCGAAGTACCATGAAGCCACCGCCACCTAGATTTCCAGCACGCGGATAGACCACCGCTAGCGCGAACTGTACCGCAATCGTCGCATCTACGGCATTACCACCGGCGCGCATGATGTCTGCGCCCACATCAGAAGCCAAAGGATGAGCAGAAACGACCATGGCAGAGTCTTCTGTTAAGTTTTTATCTGGCTGATAAATGGTCGTAGTAGGGAGGTCGGGTGCTTGTTTGCATTGGGAGAGTAGAAGAAGTATCAAGAGAAAAAGCGCATATCGCATACTAGAAAAGTTGTGTTTTTGTTTTATGAACTGTCATTTGGGTGCTTAAAGATAATCATTCCGACTAATTGCTAGAATTGAATCAAAAACAGTTCAAATACGTATGCTATCTGGCGGTTAAAGTATCAATTGGATGATTACTTTTGCCACCTAAAATTTAAATTTATTCTACAACAGAAGGCGTTAGGTAGTCTAATGTCTAAAATCTAATAAGAATGCGATTGTTTTTTTTGAGTGTATTGATGAGTATAGTATTGAGTGTAAATGCTCAGGATAACTTGAAAATGATGACCTACAATGTAGGTGGCAGTTCAGATAAAGAGATGGAAGCATTTCAGGAGTGGATGAAAGAGCAAGAGGTGGATATCGCTGCTTTTCAAGAGGCACAGTTTGGTGGAGAAAACTTAGCTAAAGTGGCTAAAAAGTGGAAGCACAAATATTCTACCAGTGTAGATATGGAAGGAAAGCAGCTGGTGATTACTTCAAATTCTCCATTGACGATCAAAGGAAATACTTTAGCAAATACGGCTAAGGTGGAAGTGAAAGATGCCATTTTATACGTTGTTCAGCTGAATCAAGATAGCTTTCAGCACAGAATAGATGCTGCCAACGCGATTTTGGCGGATATGGAAACAGCATTATCTGCGGGTAAAAAAGTCGCTTTGCTTGGTCATCTGGAAGGATATGCTTCGGGAGATAAAAGCATTTACTCTCAACTTTTCCGACAAGTGAAGGTAGAAGACCGCGCCAATCGAGACATCTTGCGCCAAATATCTGGCTACAGCCGAGAAAAGAATTATGAGCTAGTGACGCTATTGACAGAAGGCGGTCTGAAAGATGTAACTGCTGACAATAGAGCAGCAGAAGCAGAAGCGGTAGAAACGACTTTTCCTACCAAAAAAATGGGTGATTACAAGTCGTATCAGCTATCGCGCATCGACTATGTTTTGCTTTCAGAAGCATTGAGCGGCAAAACAGAAACGAAAGTCATTAAAGATAAATTCACGCATCGGTATGCCAATCACTATCCGGTGGTGGTGACTATAAAGTAGTCCTTCGTCTAAAGAGTGAAACTACTCGTAGATTCGTTGCGTTTAGAATATAACTAACATAACGCGCCTCATTTATAGAGAGGCTTCACAATCTCAAAATCTTTTAAACTATGAATCAAATTTTAGATTACGCTCGTCCCGTCTCCCAAGAAAACGACGTCGAGCGCGCCACCTTTATCCGAAAAACCTATACGCACTTGGCGTTAGCTGTTTTGGCTTTTATCGTCATGGAGACGGTGTTCTTAAATACGCCTTTCATTGTCGAGATTGGGTTGAAAATGACGCAAGGCATGACCTGGCTGATCGTCTTGGGCGGCTTTATGTTTGCAACTAGCTATGCCACCAAATGGGCGAATAGCACCGCAGATCGTAGTAAGCAGTACGCAGGACTACTACTCTATGTCTTTGCTGAGGCGTTCATTTTTGTGCCTTTGATCTATATCGCTATTTCGATGACTGGCGATATGTCTTTAATCAATCAAGCAGCGATTTTGACGCTTGGTTTGTTTAGTGGACTTTCGGCAGTTGTCTTCTTGACAAAGAAGGATTTTTCCTTTTTAGGGCGTATTCTGACAATTGGCTTTTTTATCGCGCTTGGGCTGATTGTTGCAGGTGTTTTATTCGGCTTTAACTTAGGACTTTGGTTTTCCTTCGCGATGGTCGCACTAGCAGCCGGGTCTATCTTGTATCAAACTTCCAATATCATTCACCAATACAATAAAGAGCAATACGTAGCCGCTTCATTGGGGCTGTTTGCGTCGCTGATGTTGTTGTTCTGGTATATTTTGAGCATTGTAATGCGTTTGTCGGGAGATTGATTTAGCTCCCGATGGTCGGGACAAGCTATGAGCAGTGAGCTATTAGCTGTTAGCTTCTTCAGCGTGTGACACAGCTTTAGAGCCTTTATCATAACAACTAAAAGGGTAGCTTACACTTAGTAAGCTACCCTTTTTTAGCTTTATGTTCTACAAAATGGAAAGCTGATAATGAAGAGAGAAAATCCGTAAAAATCCGTCAGATCAGTCCAATCCGCGTTCCCATCCTAAACATATTGATTTACAATATTCTCAAACAACTCTTGCTTACCGCTGATCTGCTTCGGCTCGCCTTGCTTATGCGCGATATTCGCTAAATCCTCCAAACTCAATTCTCTATCCTCAAACGCTTTTCCATCTCCGCTATCAAAAGAAGCATAGCGTTCTTGTCGTAATTTAGAATAATTGGATTCTTCTAAGATCGCATCGGCAGCGAGTAACGCGCGAGCGAAGGTGTCCATACCTCCAATATGCGCATAGAAAATGTCTTCCAAATCGGTGGAATTACGACGTGTTTTCGCATCAAAATTAATGCCGCCACCTTGCAAACCACTACTTGTTAGCAAGACTAACATTGCTTCTGTCAACTCAGTCACATTGTTCGGGAACTGATCGGTATCCCATCCATTTTGATAGTCACCTCTGTTGGCATCCATACTTCCGAGTGCACCAGCGTCAGCGGCTACTTGCAGTTCATGTTGAAAAGTATGTTGCGCCAAAGTCGCGTGATTGACTTCGATATTGAGTTTGAAATCGCCCATCAAGTCATACTGACGTAGAAAATTTAAGCAAGTCGCCGAGTCAAAATCGTATTGATGCTTAGTAGGTTCCATCGGCTTGGGTTCAAGGAAGAAAGTGCCTTTGAAACCTTGCGCTCTGGCGTAGTCTTTTGCCATGTGCAAGAAGCGCGCTACATGATCCAATTCGCGCTTCATGTCTGTATTTAGTAGCGACATATAACCTTCACGTCCACCCCAAAAGACATAGTTTTCACCATCCAATTTGATAGTCGCATCTAGTGCATTTTTGACTTGTGCACCTGCATACGCAACGACCTGAAAGTCAGGATTGGTCATGGCGCCATTCATATAGCGTGGGTGAGAAAATAGATTGGCAGTGCCCCAAAGTAGCCTGACGCCTGATTCGGCTTGCTTTTCTTTGGCGTAGTCGGTGATCGCTTCGAGTCGCTTTTTGCTTTCGTTCAAATCGCTTCCTTCTGCCACCAAGTCATAATCATGAAAACAATAAAAAGGCACACCCAATTTGATAATGAACTCAAATCCTGCATCCATTTTGTCTTTGGCTTGCTGCATGACGTCGTCACTTTCTAGCCACGGAAACTGCTTTGTCCCAATCCCAAATGGGTCGCCACCAGTGCCACACAACGTATGCCACCACGCCACTGCAAACCTGAAATGATCTTTCATGCTTTTGCCTGCGACCATTTTGTTCTCGTCGTAATAGCGAAAAGCGAGCGGATTGTCAGAGTCTTTGCCCTCAAACGGGATTTTGTTGATGTTTTTGAAGTATTCTTTTTTGCCGAGTAAAATGTTCATTTTTCTAGCTATGAGCTTCTAGCTATGAGCTATTAGCTGGTTATCGAATTGTATTTAGGTTTCGTTTTTGTCGTGAGAATGCGCTTGACGTCATTCGTCATTCATCATTTCAGCATCGTTTGCTTCAACACTGACGCCCAGTTCTCGTATGCCTTATGATATTCTACCGTTTCACTTTCTGCCTCGTACTTCATCAACACCTCCACACTACTCATCGCCTCCCCAATATTTTTATATGTTCCAATGGCAACACCAGAAGCCTTAGCCGCTCCGACTGCACCATTCGTCTCCACCGCTTCTATTGTACAATTGAGTAGGTTAGAAATGGTTTGAGCGAAAATAGGTGAACGAAACAGATTGTCATTGCCGACGCGCATGGTCGAGATGTCCACGCCCATTCCTTGCAATATTTTTCCGCCATAGACAAAGGAAAAAGCGATGCCTTCCAAAGCTGCTCGGCACAAATGTGCTTGACCATGTTCGTTGAATCCCAAACCATGAATATGCGCTCCGATATGATCGTTGCAAAGCATTCGTTCTGCGCCATTACCAAAAGGTAAAATGACCACACCGTTTGACCCGATCGGAACACTTGCTGCCAATTCATTCATCTCCACATATGACAGTCCATTAGTCATATTTTCTTTGATCCACCGATATTGAATGCCTGCACCGTTGATGCAGAGCAAAATACCAATTCGTGGTGCAGCTGCGCTATGATTGACGTGTAGAAAACCATTGACGCGAGATTGAGGGTCGTAATTGGCTTGATCAGTGACGCCGTAGACGACGCCAGATGTACCACCAGTTGCTGCTACTTCGCCAGGCTGTAACGCATTGAGAGCTAGGGCGTTATTAGGTTGGTCGCCGGCTCTGTAAGTGACTGGAATGCCTGCTACTAAGCCAGTTGCTTTTGCTCCAGCTTCGCTCAGTTCACCTTGATTAGAAAAGGTATCGACGATCTCTGGAATCAGATTCTCCGAAATGCCATATTGTTCCAAAACGATTTTAGCGACACCATTTTCTTTAAAATCCCACAAAATACCTTCTGACAATCCACTTGCTGTTGTCCGAATATCGCCAGTCAATCGCATGGCAATATAGTCGCCTGGCAGCATCATTTTGTGAATCTTGGCATAAATATCTGGCTCGTTGTCTTTGACCCATTTCAACTTAGAAGCAGTAAAGTTGCCGGGAGAATTGAGGAGATGAGATAAGGCTTTTTTCGCTCCTATTTCCTCAAAAGCTTGTCGCCCAATCTCTACTGCTCGACTATCCGACCAGATAATAGAAGGACGCAAAACTTCCTTATCTTCATCTACAATGACCAATCCATGCATTTGGTAAGCAATACCGATAGCTTTTACTTCCTCAGCCGCAATTTTGCTGTTGTCTAGCAACTGATGAGTCGCTTTACAGATATGTTCCCACCAGATTTCGGGATCTTGCTCTGCCCAGCCAGTTTGAGGCGCGTGCATACTGAGTTCGGTTTCAGGTGATTGAGCCGTAGCGATGGCTTTGCCGCTTTTGGCATCTACTAAAGCTGCTTTGATGGAAGAACTGCCGAGGTCGTAGCCGATGAGATACATATATCAGAGTTTAGAGAGTTTTAAGAGCTGAGAGAGTTTCGAGAGGAACAAAAAGTGATGCGTGAGAGGTGAAGAGTGAGCGTTTCAAGTGTTCTATTTAGTATACACTTTTTACTTTTTACTTTTTACTTTTTATTGATTTTAGATACTTCGGCACAGAAAATCGCTGCCCAAATCGTTCTTGAAATTCTTGACATCGTGCGATAAATGCTTCTTTTCCATAATCAAAAATATATTGAACGACGCCACCTTTAGTCGCCGGGAATCCCCAGCCATGGATACTTCCTAAATTGGCAGCCGCATCACTTTTGACGACTGCCTCTTGCAAACACCAGCCTGCTTCTATGACTTGGGCAAAAAGTAGTCTTTCTATAATTTCTTGACGACTGAAATCATTCATTTCTAAAGGAAAATGTTCTTCTAAACCATTCCACAATCGCTTACTCCCCTCTTCACCATATTCAAAAAAGCCTTTGCTGTTGCTGCGCCCTTTTCGATCTAGTTCTTCCACCATTTTTTTGAGAAGTGGCACGGCAGGATGTTGGATATACTTGCTGCCATAGTGCTGATGCGCTTGATCTTCATAGTTTAAAATGATCGGTAAACCCACATTATCTGCCAGCGACAAACCGCCTTTGGGCATACCAGCTTGCAATCCTAGATTCTCGATCAAAGCAGGTGGATAGCCTTCTGCTAGTAGGGTGATGCTTTCTAGCGTATATGTGTTTTGGACGCGAGCGGCATAAAATCCCCAGTCGTCTTCTACGATGATTGGAATTTTTTGGATGGCTTTGACAAAGTCAAATGCCCTAGCTATTGTTTCGTCTGAGGTCTTCTTGCCTCTTACGATTTCGACAAGTGGAACGCGGTGAGCCGGAGCAAAGAAGTGTAAGCCGATGTAGTTGTCTGGTTGTTTGGCAGACTCCGCCAATTGAGAAATGGGAATGGATAAGGTGTTACTACCGATGAAACTGTATTCGTCCATAAATCGCTCAGCTTCTTGGGTGACTTTTTGCTTCAAATTGGCGTTCTCAAAGACCGCTTCGATGACCAGGTCACAGGTCTCAAAGTCTTGTGATTTTTCGGTGGTTTGTACGCGATCTAAAGCCGCTTTTCGCTCCGAAGAACTGATTTCGTTGCGCTGATGCATTTCATCCAGATTCTGCTCTATCCATTTTTTACCGCGTTCGGCAATGACTTTGGACACATCTTTCAGTACGACATATAGCCCTTTGACGGCACAAGCAGTCGCAATCCCCGAACCCATCCAGCCTGCTCCGATGACGCCTATCTTTTTCGGTCGAAACTTGCCGAAACCTTTTGGTCGATTCGTGCCACTCATGATGGTTTCTCGGTCGAAATAGAAGGCTTTGATTTTGTTCTTCGCCGTTTGGCTACAGGCGAGTTCAGTATAGTAGCGGCTATCGATTTCGAGTGCGGTATCGAAATTGACTTTTGAGCTTTCTGTCAAGACATTTAATATACTGTGTTTGGCAGGAAAATGGAGCTGACTTTCTTTGACTAACTGAATATTTAGCCGACGGATGCGGCGCGTCATTTCTATGCTTTCGGCTGTCCCAAATGGAATACTTTCCCCTTCTTGATCCCATGGTCGGCGACCTTCTGCTGTTGTCCGAATCCAGTGTTTGGCTTTTTCTGCTAGTTCGCGTTCGCTATTTGCCAGATCATCGATAATGCCTTCTTTTAAGGCTTCTTGTGGTCGATACAAACGACCTTGTGTCAGTATTTCATAGGCTCTTTCTATACCCACCAGCCACATCAGTCGGATGATGCTGCCGCCACTTGGTATGAGTCCTAAATTGACTTCCGGCAATCCTAATTTTGTCTTTTCCTCATTCAACACGATGCGGTGATGACTCGCCAATGCCAGCTCAAAACCTGCGCCTAAAGCATCCCCACTGATCGCACTGACGACTGGTACACCAGGATGTTCTAAGTCTCGGAAAAACTGTTTGAATTGCTGTACGAGTTGGAAAACTTGCTGTGGCTCATTGGCTTCGTAGATGTATTCTAAATCGCCACTTTCTAGGAAGTTGGATTTATTGGAAGCGAAAATGACGCCTTTGAGTGCACCTCGTTTTTTTTCTTCTAGCAAATGTTTGAGCACCGGATGAAAAGCAGTAATCAACTGATGGGTGATGACATTTCTAGGCTGATCTTTCATGTCCAAGATCAAAGTCGCAATGTTGTCGGTGCTTTTTTTGTATTTTATCATGACAGGTCTGAGTTCAATAACAGATCGACCTTTTGAGTGTTATAATTTTTTCGCAACGCTCTTTTTATAAGTACGTTCGATTTGCAAAATAAGTAGAACAGGTCAATTTAGTTATTTCACGTGGGCAGGCGAAAAATTTGCTCCAAGCTACTAAAAAGGCTGGGAATATCGAATATTGAACAAAGGAATATTGAATGCTGAAATAGACAATATAACTTTATTGTAAATACGTTTCCATGAAAAGATGTGTGCTAGTACTATCAATTATTCTTGGGCTTCTTTTTTTGCTCAAAGTATTTCTAACGATAAATAGAGAAAGACATATTGTAGATATTCACGATAAAAAATGTTTGATCCAAAATGGTATGCCCATCACAGAGGTTTATGAAATATTAGGTAGAAAAGTAAAGCCTCACCAAGTTATTCGCTTTCGTCATAGAGACAGCACCTATAGACACTTACTAGAGTATCCTCCCAAATTTGGTGGGGAAATACCTGTCAATATAGAATACGATCCATTTACATATACTATTATTAACTACCCTAATAGCAATTGTGACGATTAGAAGAAATGTAGCTAGAAGCAATTCTAGTTAAATCTGTATTTCTTAATCAGCCTAAATGCTCTAACACTCAGAAGAATTGTCACTATGTAAAGTGTTGCCTTTACAATAAGTACTTGATAAATAGGAAATCCTGAAACATCAACTTTGCCGATTTGGAGCAAAGAAGAAATAAAACTTCCTGTTATAAGACATATCGCATAGCCGCAAGTAAATATCCAAAGTAATTGACCTATATAAGCTACTCTTTTTAGATAATGGGCTGAAAGAAAACTAAGGATAATCAATAGTATATCCTCAAAATAAGTATAAGCAAAATAGGTTATCCCACCTCCGCCAAGTTTCAACAGCGAATAGGCAAATTCCTAAAATGATTATTCCTGTAATTTCAATTTTACATGGGTTATCTCTCATGAGAGGTTCTTGATTTATACTCCATGATGCATTGAAAATTGTCAAACCATGCAATATGGTAACATCCATCAATTCATTAAATATATGCCGCTATCCAATCCCCCACAGCATCCGTCCCATGCGCTCGATCTTTATCTGTCGCAACATCAACCGTCACCACCTGCGCTTCTAGAGATGCTTCTACCGCTTCTCGCAAAACTTGCGCTTCTTCCACTAAGTTTAAGCCCATTTTCAACAAAATAGCAGCCGATAAAATGGTCGCAATCGGATTGGCGATGTTTTGTCCAGCAGCTTGCGGATAAGACCCATGTATGGGTTCAAAAACAGAGGTATGTGTACCAATAGAAGCAGAAGGTAATAAACCTAAAGAACCTGTAATGACGCTTGATTCATCCGAAATGATGTCGCCAAACATATTGCCAGTAACGATGACATCAAAGTGTTTGGGCCATTGGATCATCTGCATAGCAGCGTTGTCGATGAACATATAATCAACTTCGATGTTCGGGTAGTCGCTTTCCATTTCTTGGATGACTTCTCGCCAGAGTCTGGAGGTGGCAAGGACATTCGCCTTATCTACAACGGTGAGTTTTTGTCGGCGTTTTCCGGCATATTCAAAGGCGAGTTTGGCGATGCGTTCCACTTCAAATTTGGAGTAAACCATGCTATCGAAAGCTATTTCTCCATTTTCGCTTCTACCTCGTGGCTGCCCAAAATAAATACCACTAATCAACTCTCGCACTACCACTAAATCTGCGCCTTCGATCAAGTCTCGACGTAGCGGCGATTTGTGCAACAGCGACTGAAAAGGCTTGACTGGACGGATATTGGCATATAAGCCTAGCTTTTGACGCATCCGAAGTAGTCCTTGTTCGGGACGCACTTTGGCTTTGGGATTGTTGTCATATTTCGGGTCGCCGATGGCACCAAAAAGTACCGCATCGGCTGCCATACAGTTTTGGTGAGTCGACTCTGGATAAGGGTCGCCCGTTTGATCGATGGCTGTTGCGCCCACGGGACTTTCCTCAAATTTGAATTGATGTCCGAACCGCCTGCCGATGGCGTTGAGTGCTTTGACGGCTTGTGCGGTGACCTCCGGGCCTATGCCGTCGCCGGGGAGTAGTGCTATGTGGTAGTTCATTTTGATGTCTAATTTTATTTCGGTAGATGTTGTCTCTTACCTCGACATTCGTTATTCAATTCATAGAACATCGAACAGATGAACAACAGAATCTTGAATATCGAACGCTAGCTTACGTTGCATTGACTCAAAATTCGTCGCAAAGATAGAAGCTCACTTTTTTTGTGCAATTTTGCATCTTATTGATGGGTTTGCTTATTGTACATGATTTACAATGGATAAAAGCAAACAGCCTCATGAGTAGAACTACTAAACTTGTATCTATTGCTCTTTTGAAATCGCTTATTATTATTGGTGTAGTAGCTTACATTAAATTCATAAATAGGCCTTTTCCGTCTCCTGAGTGCAAGCATAATGAAATGCTCATGGGGAGAGAATTTAGCGGGTATGTGAGCTATAAGAAAAAAAGTTTTTGGGACAATAACTCCGGACAGATTACAATGAAAAATCTGAGGAGTAAGCATAAGGAGGAGTTTACTTTGGAGGAGTGCTATTTTACGTCTACGCAAGGAAAGCTATATAATAGAATTGAAGTTGGTGATATGGTATCCAAAGAGTATGGAACGCTGTTGCTAGTAGTTCAAAAATGGGACAGCTCGATTGTAGTTAATTTAGCTCTCGAATGCGATGAAAGCCGGCAAAATAAGAAGAGCTACTGAAGGTGAAGACTTCACTTTGAGGTGAAATCTTCACAAGTATTATCTAATCTGTCCGGATGGACGCGCAATTCAATACAGTGGAAATACTAGTCAAAACATATCAAGGTCTCGAACAGATACTAGCTGAGGAGCTAAAAGCATTGGGCGGCAAAAAGGTAGAAGTGCTGCATAGAGCGGTGCGTTGTGAAGGCGACAAGAAAGCCTTGTATCGCATCAACTACGAAGCGCGAACAGCTTTGCGAGTACTTGTGCCCATCAAAACCTTCAAAGCGAAGCACGAAAATCACTTTTACAAGCGTGTCCAAGAGGTCAACTGGCTAGACTACTTGAATTTAAAAACGACTTTCGCCGTCAATGCAGTCACGAAGTCGAAATATATGCGCCATTCGAAGTATTTGGCATTGAAAACAAAGGATGCGATCGTCGATCAGATGCGTCCCCACTTTAATGGTCAGCGTCCCTATATCGACACCGTCAATCCTGATTTTCGCTTCAATGTGCATCTGAGCAAAGACAATGTTTGTACGTTGTCGCTGGATAGCTCCGGCAATTCGTTGTATAAGCGCGGCTATCGCGTAGCGAGTGTAGAAGCACCGATGAGTGAAGTGCTGGCAGCCGGATTGGTGATGTTGAGTGGCTGGACTGGTGAGACACCTTTTATCGACCCCATGTGTGGCTCTGGCACGATTCCGATAGAGGCGGCTTTGATTGCTAGGCGCATACCGCCACAATGGAAACGACAGCGATTTGGGTTTCAAAGTTGGCGCGATTTTGATGCTAAACTCTGGAGCGAAGTAAAGTCCGAAGCCCAAGCCAATATCCGACCTGCACCCGCCCCGATTTTAGGTTTCGATCAAGATTTTAACGCCTTTCAGTCGGCTTCTAAAAACCTCAATAGTGCTGATCTACGGGATACTGTAAAGGTCTTGTGGAAGAAAATGAGCAAAATAGAACATGACTTCGAGCAAGGAACTTTAGTGGTCAATCCGCCTTATAATGAGCGACTGGAAGAAACTGATATTGAAGATTTTTATGCTAGAATGGGCGATCAATTCAAGCAGAAATTTACAGGTTTTGATGCTTATGTGATCTCTGCTAATCGAGAAGCGATGAAGCGAATCGGGCTGAAAGCCTCCAAAAAACACATCATTTTCAATGGTCCGCTAGAGTGTCGCTTTCAGCATTATGAGTTGTATCAGGGAAGTCGGAGAGAGGAGAAGGACGAAAATGTAAAATTTAAAACTGATGAATCTGAAATGTAAAAGTGAATGCCTTTATCATTGTAGAGTTCAGCCTTTCTCCTCTCCATCAAATACATCCAAAAACTTCTCGAAAATACGTTCGCCGAAACGTTGTCGTCCAGTCAGGATAGATGCTGTCCCGGTCATCTGTTGCTCATAGCTGATGTCGCTATTAAAAGAGGTGATGAGTCCGCCCGGAAAATGCACTTCGATGTTGTAGGTTTTGCCGCGTGGTAGTCTTGCTTTCTGTGCCACTACCCCTTCCATGAGTCCATATTCATGAGCCGGATAGCTTTTCAGCGTGACTTTGACGATTTGACCTTCTTTGACTTTTCCAGAGCCTTCTATGGGCAAAGAAACGCGCCCGATCATCTCTTGCTGACCGGATTGGTTGGCAGCATTGAGCGGTAGGATAGCCATGATGATTTCGCCTTGCTGGTAGAAGCGGACAGCCGCTTGTCTAGATCCAAAGTAAGTAACGATGCCATCCGCAGGAGCTTGTAGTACATAGCGTTGTCGCCAAGTGTCGATTTCGCTCTTTAGTTGATTGACGCTTTCTTTCAGCGCGACATAACTGCTTTGGTTATCTTGACGCGCTTGTTGCAGGTCGTCGGCACGGCGTGTTTTGATGCGTTCGATTTCTAGCTGCTGAGTACGGATATTTTCTTCGTGTTCGTCTTTGCGTACACGAGCTTTGGCGAGCTCATTGGTCGCTTTGGTCAGTTCGCCTACCAGTTTATCATCTTTTAGCAGTGCATCTTGCTGTTTTTTGACCATATTTTCCACCTGCCCGATCCAAGTCAATGCCTCTGCCAGCCGCCTTTCTTCTCTCGCGATGGTCTCCTCTACTTTTGCGATTTCTCGCTCGTATTGGGTGCTACCGGAGCTGCTGTTGCCGCCTTCCACTTTGAGGAGATAGTCTTCATAAGATTGAACGAATCTGGAGTAGTTGCGCTGCAAATCTTCGCCCAGTTCCAAATTGCTTAACGGCGCACGTGTGCCTATGGTCAAGTTATTTCGCAAGCGATCAAAACTTGATAAATAAGCCGTTAGCTTTTCGACATCTTCATACTTCGCCGTATTCTGAATGACGCCGAGCAGATCGCCGCGCTGTACAGTATCGTTATTGTTTTTGACAAAGCTGTCGATATAGCCTTTTTCTTGCGCGATCACATCCGTAGGCGGGATAGAAGAGGTAATCGTGATCGGGGCTTCGAGTTTTTCAGGATATTTGAGTGTCCAAGCTAACCATCCCAGTCCCACGATAATCAAAAAACTGAGCGTCGTCCCCCAGCGTACAATCCAGCGCGGTGGCGTTCCCATCACTTCTTGTACTTCTTCGCTATGTATGCTCGATTCTGCTTCGTAGTTCATGATAAATCTATTATTGGACTCAGACTAGTCTCTGAAACGACTAATAAAAGATAACTATTTTACAGTGTGGAATGTTGAAGCCATTATGAACGAAACAATCTCTCTTTTACAAGATAACGACCCCACTGCTGAGAGCAGAAAACAAGACCACATCGAACTAGCTTTTCAGTCGCAAGCTTTATCCAAAGATCTAGACAATCGGTTTATTTATGAACCTATCTTATCGGCTCACCCAGCGTCCGGTAGCGTTGCCTCAGTGAGTTTTGCTGGACAAGAGATGCGCGTCCCGATCTGGGTGTCTAGCATGACCGGTGGTACAGAAAAAGCAAAGATCATCAACGAAAATCTGGCGCGTGCCTGTGGTCAATTTGGGATGGGTATGGGACTTGGCTCTTGTCGGTCTTTGCTGTATAGTCAAGATAGATTGACAGACTTTGATGTGCGTGACTTAATGGGTGATGAGGTGCCGCTCTATGCCAATTTGGGTATCGCACAAGTGGAGCAATTAGTAGATGATAAAGAGTTGTATCGAATCGATAATATGCTATCGCTACTACGCGCCGATGGATTAATCATTCACGTCAATCCGCTACAAGAATGGCTGCAACCGGAAGGCGATCAGATTAAGCGTTCACCACTGGAGACAATAGCGGAAGTGCTAGCACACTTTGAAGGCAAGGTGATCGTCAAAGAAGTGGGACAAGGGATGGGCAAAGAGAGTCTGAAAGCGTTGTTACAATTGCCTTTGGCGGCGGTTGATTTTGCAGCGAGTGGCGGTACGAATTTTTCCAAATTGGAACTGCTCCGAAGCACAAAAGAGCAACGCACTTTGTTCGAGCAACTCATCGATATCGGACATAGTGCAGAAGAGATGGTCAACTGGTGCAATGAACTAAAAAGTGAGCTGGGTGATAACATCTGCTGTCAGCAAATCATCATTTCCGGTGGGGTTCGTAATTTTCTGGATGGCTACTATCTGATGAGTAAATTGCAACTGCCTTCTGTCTATGGTCAAGCATCTTCTTTTCTACGACACGCACAAGGTCACTACGAAGTATTGGAGCAATATGTGAGTGATCAGATCAAAGGACTGGAATTGGCGAATGCTTTTTTACGTGTCCGATAAACCACTTTACTCGTGTTATTATCACATCATCGCCGATTTATCTTTATCCACAATTATAAGGTAGCGGGAACGAGTATTCGTGCGGCTTTAGCTCCGTATCAATATTCGCTATCCGAACGGCTCTTGCGAAAGATTGGCAAAAAGCCGAATGCTCCATTGTCGCATGACGACCATCTGCAAGCAACAGCTATCCAACAACTGATCCCGTCGCCTCAATTCGAACAATATTTCAAATTTGGGTTTGTCCGCAATCCTTGGGACTGGCAAGTATCGCTCTATCGTTATACGTTGCAGCATAGCGCGCATAAGCAACACGAAATGGTGTCAAAAATGAGTGGTTTTGAAGAATATATGCATTGGCGGGTCGAGCATGATGTACAGTTGCAAAAGGATTTTTTCTATAATGAAAATGGCGAATGTCTAGTCAATTTTATTGGTCGATTTGAAAGCTTAGCCACTGATTTTCAATATATTTGTCAGCAAATCGGTATCAAAGCGCAATTGCCACATCACAATAAAAGCCGAGACGATCATGCCTTTTTGAAGCATTACAATGCAGCAACTTTGGCATTGATCACACAATATTATCAGGAAGATATTGAAGCTTTCGGATATCAAATGCCGCAGTTGTAGCCTGCCATCTTTAGACGAGATTCATGAAAGTCATATTCATTTCTAATCATCTCCCTCCCGCTATCGACGGTGTCGGTGACTATACCTTTTTTTTAGCTGAACAATTTGTCGAACACGGTCATGATGTCATTTTGATCTGTAGCGAACAAGCAGAAGTGGACGCCAATATTTTGGAAGAAATGACGGTCTATCCGATGGTGGAAAACTGGGATAGAAAGAATGTGCAAGCAGTGGTCGATCTAATCAATCAGCTAAAGCCGGATGCTGTTTCTCTACAATATGTGCCGTATGGTTTTCATCCAAAAGGGCAGCCTTGGGTGATTGCTCATTTAGCAAAACAACTGCGACAACAGCAAGTTTTTCTGAGCACTACTTTTCATGAAGTCGCCATCCGATACAGCCCAAAATATACGCTGCGTGCCTTTTTACAACGGCTAGTCGCTAGGTCTATCGCCCGTCATAGCGACAAAGTCATCACGAGTATTGATTTCTATGTCGATTATTTGGATAAATGGGTGGATGAGGTGGAACTGATACAGATCGGGTCGAATATCCCGGCAGTTTATATTCCCGAAGAGCAGATCAAAGATTTACAGCAACAAATCGCACCCAACAATGAATTTATCATCGCTACTTTCGGTAAGCGCGATCATGTGGTACTGCTGCGTTGGTTTGAGCAATTGGTACGATTGAGACCCAATACCAAGCTGCTGATCTGCGGTAAGACGCCTGATATTCAGATCAAAGAGGAGTTGAAAAAACACATCCATATCACTGGATTTTTGTCGCGCAAAGAGCTATTCAAATATCTAAGTTGCAGCGATATGTTCGTCCAAATCAGTATGGGCAAAGGTGGTATTTGTAGTAAAAGTGGTTCGCTAGCGGCTGCCTTTGCTGCGGGATTGCCGATATTGGGAAATAAGGGCGATATGACCAATCAGGATTTACTGGAATCCGGTGCGATTATCTTTATTCCCAAAAATGGTCAAACTAATTGGGACGAACTCCTCAAAGTTATGGACAATCCGGTTCAGCTAGCAGAGCAAGCAGAGCGCGTACAATTGTATCATGAGCGATTTCTAGATTGGCGGACGATCTATGAGGCGTATGTAGATTTTTGGTCTAGGTAATCGTTTAGCTGACTCATTTACTTACTAGCGTTGTATCCTTCGCCAAAGTCGGGACGATATAACCACCTGTGTCCACTTCGATAGGCATCAGGTCAGCGACCAGTTGTCGTCGTTCCTCAGAGGAAGTGTTGGTTTGATAAATAAAGAGTCGTTCCAGACGCGCTGCTGTTTTCAATTGTTCGATACCAGTTGCTGTCACTTCCGTACCGACTAAATTCAAATACGCTAAATGTTCTAACGCACTCAATGCAGCGAGTCCATCATCTGTCACCTGTGTCCGATCCAAATAAAGCGTCTGCAGATGCGGCAATTGTGCGATATGTGTTAGTCCTTCATCATCGACACTGGAGTCGCTGAGGCGCAGCCAGACGATTTGTTCTTGCAGCGGTTCTAGTAGCGACAGTGCAGCATTAGCATCAGCGACATTGACAAAATTGATGTTTAGCAGGTTGCTATTTTCGCCTATTGGTAAAACAACGGCACGCGTATCTTGCAGTACCTCTAAAGCAGCCATCGGCGCAGGTTCGACTTCAAATGTCACTGCTTTTTCTTCCTCTTCGATATTTGTAGATTCTAGTTGGGTCAAAATAGCGCGCATCTCATCCGATTGCTCTACATCGGCTACTTTTTGGTCGTAACTCGCACCATGCTCAATCCACCAACTCAAAATCTCGATCTGCTCTTCCGTCAGCTCATCTTTCTTTCTGGGCGGCATATGTTTGTCATCATTCAATGGCAAAAGCAGTCTTGCGATGAGTTCACTATTCTCCGGCTCATGTGCTTCGATGATCGCGACACCACTTTTTCCACCAGCTGCGATCATCTCCGGCGAGTCTATTCTCAATTTTCCTTTTTGCTTCTTCTCGCTGTGACAGTTGTAGCACTTTTCTTTCAATAAAGGAACAACAATATCACTATAAATCACCGCTTGCTGCACATCTTCGATGACCACTGCTTCGGCTGCTTCATAGCCCGCCAATTGCCGAATCGGTTCAGGTGCATGGACGAATAAATAGTCTTCACCATGTGTCAGGTTGCCACCCAAATGACCTGTAATACTCAATACTAAAAAGAGTCCCAAAGAACTGATAATCCGTAAGTTATCGGAATGAAGTACTTGATATTGGCGTGCTAGAAAAAATAAAATCGACAATACCACTACGCTGATGCCCAGCCATTTGTGATACTCAAGTGTGTTACCTTCATACTCACCGGAAGTCGACAATAAATAGCCAGTCAAGCAAGACCCAACTGCCCCTATCGCGCCCAATAGATACAATACTGGAACAGCCCCTTTTAGCTCCTCAAATCGCTTTCGCAAAGACAACCCATCCAGCACAATCGCTGCCAGCAATATCCCAACCGGTAAGTGTACCAACAGTGGATGAAATCGTCCGATGAATTGTGCGTAGTCTGTCATAGTTTGAGATTGTGAGACAGTGAGACATGAGATGGTGAGACTTTATCGGAGTATACTTGTGATCTTCTCTTTTATCTGGACATTAAAATACAATGGATTAGCTGATTTTATGCAATCGCCGAACTATCTCATGTCTCATATCTAGAAATGAGCGTAGCGAATGATCTCAAATCTCAAGCATAACGTTCCCGCCAAAGATCCTTCATATGCGTATTCACTGCCCAAAGATTAGCCACAGCTTGTCCGGTATACGGCAAAGCCGGCATATAGTGTGGTGGTCCGAATTCTGTGGTCATCGTGAGACTTTTGTCGCCGCGCTTGATTTTGTTCTCAATGACTTGATCCCACCAGGCAAAATGGGTGTCTACTGCCTTGCTCCATTCTGGAGCGCGTGGGTCGGAGACTTGTGGGCTTTGGCTATGACCTACTCGGGAGTGAATGTGCTCTGTGCGCGACAAAGCGAGCGTGACTGCCTCTTTTTGATTGTGTAGCAGACTTGTATGTACCACGCACCAATGCGAAATATCTAACGTCAGTCGCAACTCAGGATAGTCTTGCAAAAACCGACTCGTCAGTGGCGCATTGAAAAGAATTTTGCCACGATGGGTCTCATGGTAAATCGGGATGCCTGTTTTCTGTTCTACTTCAAGTGTATAGTCAATGAATTGACTGTTTTGCTCAAAAGAAAAATAGTCTTTGCCGGAGTGACAGTTGAGGAATAAAGGTCGGGCAGCAGCCGCCGCGTCAGTTTGTTGTTTGAATTCTTCAAAATTGGTCTCGAAATCATCTGAGCGACCGCCGACCAAAAAGCCATATTTTAAGTCATATTTTTCGAGCGCAGCCATCAACTCTGTGCGCACTTTCTCCTCCATGGGATACCAGACTTCGATGCCGTCATAGCCGGACTCCTTAGCTTTGGCACAAAAAGCATTAGTACTGCCTTGGAATCCCCAGTTGGTCGCAAGAATGGTGATAGTAAAATCGGCTGGCATTTGGAAAGGGCGTTTTCGAGAACGTGCCAGTAAACTTCCACTAGCGAGGGCAGAAGTACTTAAAAAGTCGCGTCGATTGATGTTCATTGTTTTTCGTTTGTTGCTAAGATACCTCTGTACCCGACAAAAAATAAGGAGGTGGGAAAAAAGGCTTAGATTAGAGCAAGGAAAAAAGTAAAAATCTAAGCCTTATGAAAAAAACTAAGTACGAATATACAAGAGTTCTTTGACAAAATCCACGATCAAATTATTGAGCAGACAGATGAACGAATTAATTCGGCTAGGTGCAAGTTCATTGTTTGGTATGTGACAGGTATGATTCAAAGCCGTAGTGTTCATAACAATGATATTGTGAGTGTGATGGATAGTGCTTCAAAAGTGGATAGTGACATTCGTCGCATAGAGGTAAAAATTGTCAGATTTGCAAAATGCTCAAAGGCAAGAAACAAGGCTTGTTTGATGATGTAGGCATCTATGAAACGCGGTTGAGCTTAGGGATTTTCAAATCTGAAACGGATCAGAAGATCGTGGCTATTTTGACGAACACCACAGCTAAACGCAGTCGTAAAACGTACAAAGAACGATGGTCGATAAAGGTCTTCTTTCAGTCGATCAAAAAGAGAGGCTTTAACTTGGAACGAACACACATGAAAGAGCCTGAGCGAATTAGAAAGCTGATGCTTCTAGCTAGTTTAGCTTTTGTTTTGTCTTTGGTTATTGATATTTATGTACATCTAAGGATTAGGAAAATTCTGATCAAAAAGCACAGCTTGCTCCGAACTCTCGGAGGCTACAAAGCAGTTGGCTATGCCCGAAAAGGAATTGATACGATTCGAGAAAACCTAAAATTGAACCAAAGTATCAAACGGATTTGTAATTATCTTTTTGACCTCATTGCCAAACGTTGGCAGCTCTATCAACATCAACTTTTAGTTTTTGTCGGGTAGAGAGTGATCAGATAAAAAAGTAAGCCGAGAAAAAATGAGTTGCTTTAACTGCTCAAACTCCGAGGCATTTATTTTGGCAAGTTGGATGATTTCTTGTTTATGATTTTCGATTTCTTCTTTCAAATATTCAGGTGCATAATACTCGAATACATTGAAAGAATTGAGAAGCAAATCTCCGATGTTACTTTCCGAGTTCAGAAAGATACTGAAGACGATGTTGCTGTCGACGATATAAATATTCATTTGCCCAGTATTCTTTCTTTATTTTTTGCCCACCAACTCGCATTAGCCGATTTGCTTAGTCGCTGTACATCTTCCTGAGTAGCTGTACTTTTACTGACTCGCGACCGAATCATACGCACGCCCCTCCCCGGCCGACAACTCGCCAAAACCATCAATATCCTCCCCTTCCGTAGAAAACAAAATCTCCCAATTCTTTTCTTCATCCAGACTTTGCGCTTCCTCCAGATCAAAATTCGCTGCAAAAATATACTGCTTCACTTGCCAGACAATCACTTTTGATACTCCATTAGGAGCTTTCAACCAAATCACTTCTTCGCCATAGATTTCAGGCAAAATAGAGGCTGAAAACTCACGTAATCGAGCAATTTGCCCAAATAATTGCCCATTCTGTCCCCAACGATAATCACCTTTTATCGCTTTCGCACCTTCACTGATTTTGAAGACAAATAACTTGGTATAAAACTCATTGGCAACTGGCTCTGGATGTGGATCGCGCAACTCAAATCCTAACCCCATATAACTTGGCATATCGGTCAAAAAGAGTCCACAGAATAAGCGCACTGCATTGCCTTTTAGATAAAATTCATCGAAGCGGGGATCGTCTTTGTCGGCGGTCATGATGGTGAAATTGGGGGCAAGATCAGTGGTTTCTAGTATGTTTCTGTAGCGTGCAAATTCACTCAAAAAGCGATCTGAACCAACCACCATCGACTGCAAGTCGCCGAGTGTGCTGCCTGCATCTGATTGTAACAAATGATCGACTTCATTGCCATAGCCCATTTCGTTGTCAGGCGCGAGAAAGGTCTCTGCGAAGTAGGAAAAATATGGTACAAACTGTCGAATGTGAGCTTTGATTGCTTTGTGAATGTCGTAGAAGTTGTCCACGTTTTTGAGAACACCTTCCGCTCTCATTTGTACGTGCGACATATCACCCCGCATGAAATCAAAATTGTACGTCCGCTGAATGTCGGCATATTTTTCGCAGACATATTGCCAAACTTCGGTACGTGGCTGCTCAAAGTCAATCGTCCAATCGCGGTTGTCATCTAATCTCTTATACAACTTATAGCGCGTCAAAGGACCAAACACCCGCGACATATTCTCAGGCTTCGTGATGCGATAATCTCGCCAAACGCGTCCAGCTTCATCTATGGTTTTAGAGTCGGGATTTGGGTCAACTTCTAAGCCGCGATAGGGTGGTGCCATGGTCGCAGGTACTGGCTCATAACCTAAGTTGTAAAGGTGAGTGATGAGTTGATCGCGTCGTTGGAGTCTGCCGCCGTAGTCTTCTTTGTCCCCAAAAAGTACTTGCAGCCGTAAGTATTCGGGAAAATCTCGGCTGAAAAAGAGTTTGGGTTCTGTTGGGAAGTTTTGGTCAGTTGCACTGCCGTTTTGAGCTAAAAATTGGAGGATTTCAGTTTGTACGACTTCGTGTAAATCAGCGCGATGATCGACAATGTCTAGTCCATTTCGTCGTAGCCATTCAAAGTACTGTGGATTGGCAAGCACAATTTCAGAATAGCGATCCGTATGCGGAATAACATCCATCCCAACGATGCGCCCAGTGGCGTGAAGTAGATTGAGTACAACTTTGAGCTGTTTTTCGACGGTGTTGAGATTGGGGATGAGTTGTGCGAGACTGTTATCGAAAAATTCAGGATTGATGTTCCAACTGCTCATGCCATACAAACTAGCAACCACGCCAGGCTCCCAAATCGGGAGAATATGCACCGACTGTTGAGCTGCAGGAATAGTCAGCATATACTTCATGATATTCCAAAAGCTCCCAATGGTGCGGACATTTATACCGACCATATTGGTTTGTTTAATCCAGTCTGGAGAGGTCTGTCGGCGCAGTGGACTTGGAATGGTCCGGTCGGGCTGTATAGCAGTAAGAAAAGTATCGCCTAGCTGTTTTCTGTAAATATCGAGGACTTGATAAGTCGTCAACGTCATCGCCATAGAGGGTATGAGTCCTTGTAAATAGGAGCGTTCGTGACGTAGAAAAATGTCTGTTTCTGCCTGGAAGTTGAGTCGCCAATAGCGTTCAAATCCGGCGTGGGTGGTAGGTGTGATGTTCTGCATGAGAAAAATGATAAATTGGCTGCTAGAGAGCTTTACAAAAGTAGCATATCACTCTTCCTTTCCACAACCCTATGCCCGACTTTATTACGATTTACTGTGGTCAGGCGGGCTTAGCAAAGCAATTGCACAAAAAAAGCCTCGCTTCAACAGAAACAAGGCTTTTTATATTTTCGATTCAGTAGGAGAAGATTACTCTACGCCTCCTTTTGCTTCATCCTGAAACTTCTGCAACTCATCCCAGCTACCAGCAGCAGCCATACCGGCTTGCTTTGGCCAAGAACCAGGATTATGCATGCGGTAGCGGCTACCTGCATTGTCCAAAATCTCTTGTAGTTTCTCTACTGGTGTTTCAGACAAAGCTTGGAAAGTTTTGATGCCTTCCGCTTTGATGAGTCCTTCAATTTTTGGTCCGATACCTTCGATCTTCGTCAATTTGTCTTCTCCGTCCGCGCTTGCTTTGGCTTTCTTCTTAGGTGCTGCCTTCTTTTCAGGTGCAGGCGCAGTCATTACTTCTGCTGGAGCTTCTTTGACTGGAGCAGGCGTAGGATTTTTCTTCTCTTTCACGAGCTTAGGGGCAGGTGTGAAAGTCTTTACTTCTTCGCCTTCCGGTAGGATGCTCACAAAGACGCGGTTGTTGCGTCTTCTGGAAAAAGCGACTTTGCCGTCGATAGCAGCGTGCAATGTAAAATCTTTGCCTAGATAAGTATTCTCCCCAGCATGATATTTAGTACCGCGCTGACGGATGATGATATTTCCTGCTTTTGCTTGTTGGCCACCGAATATTTTGACGCCCAGTCGTTTACTTTTACTGTCCCGTCCATTATCCGTACTACCAACTCCTTTTTTATGTGCCATTATGATTAAATTTTAGCTCAATGATAAATGTCTCGCTTCACGAGTGTTATCGAATTAAAAAATGAGGTCAGAAGATGTCTAGCTGGCGATGCTGCCAATTTTGATCTTCGTGAATTGCTGACGGTGACCGTTCTTCTTTTTGTAGCCTTTACGACGTTTCTTTTTGAAGACGATCACTTTATCTCCTTTCTGATGACCCACGACAGTCGCACCTACAGATGCGCCGCTCAAACTAGGTGTTCCAATTTGTAAGTCATCGCCATTCCCGATGGCATGAACTTGGTCGAAGGATACTTCGTCGCCTTCCTCCGCCGCTAGCCGGTGGACGAAGATCTCCTGACCCTCCTCTACTTTGAATTGCTGACCGGCAATAGTGACAATTGCGTACATAGTTAATTACTTTTGAATTATGATTCCTTTTCTGCAAAAGGAGTGCAAAGATAGGGTTTTGTGAGGAAAAAAACTCGCAAAATATCAAGGATTTTGCAGGTTCGAGAGATTTGAGATTGATTTTGCAGAAAATCATTTCTTTTTTTCCAGGTGTTCACTGATAAACTTACCTGAAATGGCACTCGAAGTCCCGAATCGCACCTTTATTACACCTGTCGATCTACGCAAACGATATGGTCATTTTGATCCCAATGTGTGGTCGCGCTGGCAGGAGCAGGAGCAGGTGAAGAAGTTGAGGAATGGATTGTACCTCAATGAAGATTACAACATCAGGGGACAGCTAGACTTTTTTGCGATAGCCAATCGGATATATTCGCCTTCCTATATTTCGTTGATTAGTGCTTTTCGATATTACAATTTGATTCCTGAAATAGTAAATCTACTTCCGTAAGCACTAGGAAAACGAAAAGATTCAATACCGAAGATGCTGTTTATTCTTATAGAAGCATTCGACCAAAGTATTTCTTTGGCTACAAAATGGAAGCTTGGCGCGGCAATTACTTCAAACTTGCTTATCTGGAAAAAGCTATAATAGATTTTGCCTACTTGACGCCTGAAATTTTGGAGTATGGCTATTTGGAAGAAATGCGCCTTGATGAAGATGTGCTAAATGAAGACATATCTTGGGAACGAATGGAAAAATATCTTCGATTATTTGACTCACCCAAATTGACAAAGACAATTGATCTATTGAGAGAATTTTCCTGAGTCTTGGAGAGAAGCTAGTCTTTAAACTTTCCTAAAATCTTCCCTTCCATAAAACCTACTCCCTCTTTCAAGTCTTGTTGTAATAGAATCACTTACAATCACGGAAATTATGACTCGATACAGTTTATTCTTCGCTCTTTTGTTAGCTATATCCTTCGCCCAAGCACAAATCGCTTCCGATGCCCTTCGCTTCTCCACTTTAGACGTCACCGCTACGGCTCGCAACATGGGTGTGGGTGGCGCGATCAGTGGATTGGGAGCTGATCTTTCGACCATGAGCACCAATCCGGCAGGTATAGGTGCATACTATTTTTCAGAACTGGTGGTGACGCCCGCTTTTACGAATATACAGTCGACGAGTGTGCTGCAAAATGATCCGAGTCCGGCTTCTATCATCGAAGACGACACCAAGTTTTTATTGAGCAATGTGGGTTTCGTGAGTGTGGGGCGACCGATCGCGTCGAGCTGGCGGACGTTTAGTTTTTCGATGGGTGTCAATCAGTTGAATTCTTTTCAGCAAGATTTTCGATTTGAGGGAGAGTCGCAAGGATCGATTGTCAATCGCTTTCAAGATCAAGCCAATATCGGTGTTTTTGATCGCTTTGGATCAGATTTGGCAGTGGAGGCGCAGGCAGTGTACGATCTAGAAGGTGATGGTTTTTTTGAGAGTGATGTAGAACTAAATCCTACGGCTTTGTTGCCAAAAGAGCAAGTGGTCGCGCGAGAAGGGAGCACGCAGGAGTTGTTTTTCGCCTTTGGTGGCAATTTCAAAGATAAGTTGCTTTTCGGAGCAAGCATAGGTGTCCCATTTTTGCGCTATGAAGAAACCAAAACCTATACCGAAAATGATCGCGCCGATGAAATCGAGTTCTATCAAAGTCTAGAATACATCGAACGACTGACGACCACAGGTGCTGGCGTCAATGCAAAACTGGGCTTGATTTTTATGCCGACGCGTACAATTCGATTAGGCGGTGCGGTACACACGCCGACGCGCTTGAATTTGGAAGACGCCTTCACTACTGATTTTACATATGTTTTTAACGATGGCGGCATCGAGCAAAGCACGGCATTGTCTCCCGAAGGCAATTTCAATTATAGCTTACGTACGCCTTGGCGATATTTGGCAAATGGCGGCTTTATCGTCGGGAAAGGTGGTTTTATCACCGCACAAGCAGAGTGGCTGGATTATGGTGCGAACGCTTTCAATCTAACACGCGACAGCAATGCACCAGAAGATGCAGACTACGAGCGCGAACTCAATGGACAAATCGAAGAAGCTTACGAAAATGCACTGAATCTACGATTGGGTGGGGAAGTCGCACTGGGCGATTTTAGGGTGCGTGGTGGATTAGGTTTAGGTTTTTCGCCGGACGTCAATGTGGAGGATGTCAATCGTCTGTGGAGTCTCGGATTGGGGTATCGGACGGGTCGCTTTTTCATGGATGCTGCTTTCCGAACGTCTATTTTGGAAGGTAGTTACTCGCCTTATGCAGTGGCTGCGCCTTCGCCGACGCAAAACATTTCGACAGAAACAACAGACAACCGTATTTTATTGACACTCGGAATTAAATTTGGTGGCGATCGGTAGGCCATGGTTGTCGAAGGGCAGATTTTCAAATCAGCAGAAAAAAAATGTATTGAAATCAAAAAAAATCTTCTTTTGCCGAAATAGAAGAAAATTCGCCCTCATCTCTTTCTTACCAATATAAAATGAGTTTTGCTTCGATATTCAAAATTTCTCAACAGAACACTTAATACGACTTTTATTTTGTGGTTTGTCGTAAAAAGCATCAAGTATTTGGAGATTTTGATTTGTCAGCCAAATTGATTTAGATTTGTTTAGATAACAACAACATCTCAATCAACCACGAAAAATAATTTGGTTTTATTTGGTTAGGGCTGAGGTAGTGCTGCGGTAGTACTACCTCCTTTTTTTGTCTAGTACTGACTACGAAAAAATCTGATCTTTACATGAAATGTAAAATGCCAAACATAAAGGGATAAATGTAAAAATGGGTTCACTGTTCCTTACTAATGCTACTGAAATAGCTGAGTAGCTCCGTTTCCAGCCCTCCGATTTATGTTCAATATTTCTCAGTTCTACATTTTGCATTCACTACTTCCCAATCCTCACCTTCACTCCAATTCCAATATCCACGCCTTGATCGTTTTTAATACGCGCCAATTGTCTGCCTTTTGCTGGAGAAAAGAAAGCTGTGGACGTCACCAAAAAACGCGCTGATCTGATGCGATCAAATTTCGCAGTGTCAAGTTCGACAAAGGCAGTAGATTCGCTCTCTTCAATGACATTTCCCAAATTATCCGTCTCAGCAGCTGGAATGATGGTCACCGACTCTGTACCCAAAGAATCCAATAATTGTGTTTTATCATCCAAAAAATAAAGCTGCAAGCTAGTCTCCATCGGAATGGTGCTCGCCGTGACGATTTTAAATTCTATGCTTTCTACGCTGCCAAAGTCGCTAAAATTAACAGAGCTGGTGTCGTTGACCGTAAATCCTCGAATGTTGCCTTCCAGCGGAAATTCTGCATCTATGCTGTATGCGAAATAACTCTGATCGGTCAGGAAGCCTTTAGAATTTGCGCTGGGATTGGTCACGACATCCAAGTCATAGACAACTGCTGTCGGTCCTGCACCGATGACTTGGGCGATATTGGAATTGTCAGTATCGAAGACAAACTGTGTCTCTTTGACTGCGCCCACTTCTCCAAAGGTCGGATAATTAAAAGCAAAGCCTTGATCGATCAAGGTACTTCTCAATGGCAGCACTTGCTCGTCAACTGTTAGAATTTCAAATCGCTCTGCCATCGCCACTGCCGGAAAGCCAAAAGAATTGTCGATGTTCAAAATCACTTTTGGATTCTGAAAGAAGACATTGCCACCGACCCAACTGCTATAATAATCAATCTCCAAAGTATCCTGCGGACTCTCAAAAGCTTGTGCGCCTAGTGCACCCTCAGCGTACGAGTAGTCAAACTCTTTGGGCAGCATGAAGAATTGCTCCAAACCAACCAAATCACCTGCTGCTGTTATGGCTTCGTAACTAACAAAAAAGCTATCGTTTTGCGGAATGAGCACCGCATCTGTCATATCAAAAGCTTGCAAAGGTAAATTTTCAAATGCACCCAACTGATGAGTTTGTTGCAAAGGTTCGCCATTTTTCTCAATACCTAGGACAGTGACAGTGACGTTTACGCTATTGGAATTGGCATTGAAAAAAGTGTACTCCAAACGTCCCGCTTTGAAGCGTACTTCGTCAATATCTAAACTAGAATTGGCGACAGAAAAGCCACTCGGATTGTCAAAAATGGGAATGATGGGTGGCAGTACCGCATTGATCTGATCAAAAATCTCTCGACTGTCGCGGATGGTCGTATCACCTGTATAGAAGAAGCGCAATAAACCATCGTCATCCACTAAAATCGTCGCCTGATCGTCAAAATCGTCAATCAAACTACGCATTTCGATACGGCTGTCGAGTAGTGGTAGAGCATATTCTGCATTCACGTCTAGATCGGGGATGCTCTGCAAAGTATCGAGATCATTGCAGCCTAGACCTAGCCATAGTATACTGAGGACGTATAAGTAATATCGCATGATTTATTTTTGAGACCTTAGATGATAGACAGTAGATTTTAGACAGCAACGTCTCTATCGTACTAGTCAGAATTCGGTTACTAAAACGAGAAAAAGGGAAGAGGAATCTAGGAAGGTTCAATAGCTAAATGAGAACGCAAAGCTAAAAGAATTTATTCTCACAAAAAATGCTCGTCCAACCGGTCATTGAACAAGCACTGTTTTATCTAAGAATCAGTTGATGCCAAGATCAAGACGCTATCATCCCGAAATTTCGGGACAAGCTGTATCACGCATCGCTTCCAATAGCTATCGGGATCATCGCTAATATCTCAAATCCTCCACATACACATCCGGGTAGTCTTGCTTATTGAACTTAAAAGTTGCGTCAGCCAATGCCACATTCGGTTTTAAGTCATCGACGCGCAAAATGTAGCGAGAACCATCTTTACTGAAAGCTTCAATTTGTACAATTTCATGAGTGCCTTTTTCGACAGAAACGCGCATTTTGGAGTAATCGACATTCTTTTTCAATGGCTTGAACTCGATTTGCTCGACCAGACGATTACCAATTTTTGTACGGGTCGTCAGGGCATAGACAAAGTCTTTTTGCTCATATATCCGTAGTAGATCCTTGGGTGACAACATACCTTCCGGCATTTCTTGCGCATCCATGATTTGGACTTCATTCATACCTTTCAGATAGAGCCACATGGTTTTGCCATCAAAGAAGACTAATTGATCCTTCATCTCTAGCTTGTAGTTTTCTCCTTTCTGATAAAGCGTCCCTTTTTGCACTTCTTCTTGTGCTTCCGGTATCTGAATAATCAAAGAAAAATCCATGCCAACGGTAGTGAAGGACTCATACTTGGCTTGCACTTTTTTCAACAACGCAGTCGCCTGTGGATCAGAATCCGCAGCACTGGATAATGTATTTTTTTGAGCCGTCAGGCTAATACTCAATAGGGTCATAAAACTTAATAAAAGCAGTAGTCTCATGTTCTTTTGCATTTAATCATATGTAGAGGCGGTACTCTTTGTAAACGTCTAAGAACATCGGATAGTCACTAGATGTGCGTTAAAGTTGTGCTAATCTCTATCTTGATTTTAACGCTGTATTTTTTCTCCATAACTCAAGTCACCTGCATCGCCCAGCCCAGGTGCGATATACGACTGGGCTGTCAGTTCCGCATCCACTGCGCCCAACCAAAGTTTGGCATACGGCAATTCTTGTCGAACATAGTCAACACCTGCTTCTGCGGCAATAGCCGCCAAAACATGAACTTCGCTAGGCACTCCAAATCGCCTCAACGCATTAACTGCCAAGACCATAGAAGCTCCAGTCGCCAACATAGGATCGGCGATGACGAGAATTTTATCTTTCAGATTTGGGCAAGAGACATATTCAATTTCTATCTCAAAAGTGCCATTTTTATGATGTTTTCGATAAGCAGAGATGAAGGCATTTTCAGCATCATCAAAAGCATAGAGCGTACCTTGATGAAAAGGTAGTCCGGCTCGCAGAATTGTACCCAAAACCATGGTTGACTGCACACGTCGCGAATCCGCTTTGCCTAAAACAGTTTCGACTTCGTATGATTCATAAGCCAACTGTTTGCTCATTTCATAAGCTAGCAGATTTCCCAAGCGCTCCATATTTTGACGAAATCGCCAGCGATCTTGCTGTACGTCTTTATCGCGAAGTTGAGCGATATAGTGATCGGCAATGGAAGGCTGTTCGTTGAGTACAAATGGTAAAGGCATAGTGAAGACTGGTATTGAAAAGTGCTAAAGCTACGTTTTTTGAACGATTTTTAAGCTACTGTACCCGCCGTAAATCCACCAACACATCATACTCCTGCTCCTCCCAATTATCGATCTCATCTGTCACATGATCGCGTAAAAATTGCAATAGCAAATTGGTCAAAATCGACTGTATTTTGTCAGAAGAAATCGTCCCGGTCTCCGTGAGCGCGTGCATCGGCGTCCAATAACCCAGATCACCAAAATTGGCGTGTCCAGTTTGTCGGATCATTCCTTCATAGAACTTGCCTTTCATGACTTGATCGTAGATAAAAAAATTGGGTGTAAAAAATTCCTCGTAGTTGCGGTCAGCATAGAGAGCGAGAAAAGGAGCAGTGATGGTCGTGTCGATTAGGCGACCGGATTGCGAGCCGTCCATATTGACACCGGCGCGGATACGATTATCAAAGGCACAAGCCTGAGCAGCGGCAGCACCACCGAAAGAGTGTCCAAGCATACCGATTTGGTCAAGATTTAGTTTTTGATGTAAGAAATGTTGGTTGTCCTTTTGAAAAGCTTCCAATTGGTCAATGACAAAAGAAATATCTGCAGCCCAGCGATCTACACTTTCGCCATACGGAATGACTGCCATCATGTCGCGCATCAGTTGCAGTTGCTCTTCCTCATCTTGACTCGCCTTAAATTCGGCTTCCAGCTCCTGATACTTTGGAAAGTCAAACTTGGCATTGACGCCATCAAAGTAGCTTTGGTAGGTCGTCAGTCGCTCCTCTTTCCAGATCGTGAGCGGTGCTTCATGCGTATGTTGCAGCCCGACGATGATGAAGCCTTCGCTGACCAGACTCTCGACGATGGACGTATAAAGTTCGGCATTCCACTGATAGCCATGCGAAAGCAAGATAACTGGAAATGAGCCATCTGCCATTGATACATTAGGAATGGTATGTGTTTTGATGAGTGGAAAGTGCGAAAAGATGAAGCCCGGCAAGTGTTTGTCTTTACCAAAAGCCTGTGCTAGTCCATTGTCGAGATAGCGTTCTCGTTTACCTTTACTGATAGCAGATGGATACCATATTTTCACTGTCAAGCGTCTTTTGTCGCTTTCTTCCGGCGTGATGTCTTCTGAACGACTTTCGTCCTCTAAAAAAAGTAATTGACTTCCAATGGGATATTCCCCATTTGGCGTCGGCAATTTGAACACTGGCAAAAGCGTACCTAAAGTAGCGGCAAAAACAGACAACAACAAAATCAACATCGTCATCCAGATGCGTGCGCGACGCGTCCACTGTACGTAGAAAGGAGTCAGAATAACCGCGATATAAAGTGGCGTTAGTTGCCAGCGTGGCTGCTCGATGACGAGATGTGAAGCGACCAATATATATAGACCAATCAGCCAAGCGTTCTGCCATTTTTTTTGTGGAATGAAGCCGTAAATGAAAGGAGTAGCAGCAGTGGTCAGGAGTAGCAATAGCTCGAACAGGCGCATCTGTAGAGTTTAGGTGTAAAATCTATGAACGTAGATGCAAGGGTATTTGATTTTGGTGTGAAATATGAATCATGATTGATAGGTCATGAATCATTAGCTTATGACTCATGACCTATATCTTATTATGCCAAAGCACCACGTTTCACATAGCCTTGCCCTTTTGTGTTTTGCTGCTCCAGTGTCCAATGATCGGTCGCAGCCGTTTCTAGCCAGCAATGTCCTGCTTTTCTGAAAACACGAATGTTAAGTCCGTATTGGCGGAAAAAAGTACGTTCCAAAGTGGCGACGCTCACTTGTTCTTTTATGGTGAAAGATTCCGTGCCGGATTTGCTGCGGATGTTGCCTATGGTCTGACTGCTATCGCGATAGGGTCGGTTTGGAGCAGAGCCTTCGCCTATAGCGTGCTCAGTATCATAAAATTCAAGTTTCAAATACGGAAATTTCTGCTGAAATGCTTGTTGCACTTCATAGATACTACTTTGATTAGAAATAATCATAATTTTTGTTTAAAATTGATAAATAGTAGTCGTT
>JBCDHX010000008.1:0-73539 GCA_038749535.1 Bacteroidota bacterium | reverse complement strand
GTTCAAGCATTCTTAATATAAATAACACTTAGACACTATTTGGACGAAACGCTTAGTAGTCCAAAGAAAAATCAGCTAACTGCTAAATAGCTGATGGCTAAAAAATTTACTATCCATGCAGTATGATTTTGGAATGATTGGTCTCGGTACAATGGGACGCAATTTTTTACTCAATGTCGCGGACAATGGTTTCTCGGCAGTTGGGTTAGATAAAGACGACGAAAAGGCTAGATTACTGGAGGAAGAAAGTGGTGATCGTCAAATCAAAGGCGCAACCGAAACGAAGGAATTTGTCAACTCCCTATCTAAGCCGAGAAAAATCATGATGCTCGTGCCTGCCGGAAAGGTAGTCGATATTGTGATCGAAGATTTGCTGCCTCATCTGGAAGAAGGCGATCTTGTCATCGACGGTGGCAACTCTTACTATGAAGATACCAATCGAAGAGAAAAGTACTTAAAAATAAAAGGCATCCACTTTCTAGGCGTAGGCGTCTCGGGTGGTGCAAAAGGAGCGCGACTAGGACCTAGTATCATGCCCGGTGGTGAAGAAAAAGCTTATGAGCTGGTGCGCCCGATACTAGAAGCGGTCTCTGCCAAAGTAAATGGTGAACCTTGTGTCGCTTACCTTGGCAAACACTCCTCTGGTCAGTACGTCAAAATGGTACACAATGGCATCGAATATGGTTTGATGCAACTGCTATCGGAATCTTACGACTTGCTGAAAAGAGTAGGTGGTTTGGACAATGATGAATTGCATAAAGTCTATCAGCGCTGGAATGAGGGAAAACTACGTTCATTTTTAGTGGAAATCACAGCCGCTATTTTCGCTCAGCCTGACGATTTGATTGATGGAGATATTATTGATAGTATTTTAGACAAAGCCAAACAAAAAGGAACAGGTAAATGGACTTCTCAGAATGCAATGGATTTAGGTATCCCTGTACCGACGATTGACGCTGCTGTTTCCATGAGAGGATTATCTTCTTTGAAAGTAGAACGAGTAGCGGCGGAGGACTTTTTCGGAATAGATGTACCTACAGTTGCTGTCGATAAAACCGCTTTCATCAGTCAAGTGGAAGAAGCGCTGTACTTTGCATTCATCATCACGTATGCGCAAGGTATGAGCCTGCTAGCTGCCGCTTCTGAAGAATATGAATATGCTTTGGATATGGAGGAAATCGCCAAAATTTGGAGAGGTGGCTGTATTATCCGAGCAGACTTGCTGGAGGAAATGCGAAAAGCTTATGCTGCCGACCCAAAACTGAAAAACCTACTCGTCGCCGATGCTTTCAAGGCTACTTTGTCCGATGGTCATGCGCATCTGAGAGCAGTGCTGACTACCGGCATCAAAAGTGGCATTCCATTGCTGACTTTTTCGAGTGCTTTGGCGTATTTTGACGCTTATAGGACTGCTCGCTTGCCACTGAATTTGGTCCAAGCTCAGCGAGATTATTTTGGCTCACATACTTTTGAGCGAACGGATAGAGAAGGGATTTTTCATGTGGAGTGGAAGTAGGATAAAGAGACTTCAAACGACCACCAAGGCGTCAGAAGCCTTTTCACAACTTCATCTGCAAATCCACCACATCCTCCAGATAATGGGCGACATTCTCTCGCATCACCACATCCAAAGGCAGGTGCTGAATGGCTTTAGACTGTTTTTTGAAAACCAGATGATTCATCAAATTCAAGATGCCAGTGTAGCCTTGTCGCTGCGGATTTTGATTAATCAAAAAGTCGATTTGCTCCGCTTGTAGGTAGTGAAGATTCTCAGCAATCAAATCGAAACCCACCAACTTCAAATGGCGCACATTCATGCGTTCCAACTGACGTGCCAAATGAAACAGCCGAGAAGTGGTAACAAAAATGCCCCTCAGTGAAGTATGGTTGGACAAAGTGTACTCAATGAACTTTTGAAACTGCCGCTCATCCTGTACTTCCGTAAAACTGGCTTTGTTGGTATGAATATCATTGGTCTGATGCTGACTGAAATAGTCCTCAAATCCTTTTTCCTTTTCCAATAAATGAGCAGCATTAATCACGCTCTTTTCCAGATGCAAAATCATCGCCGTTTCCTGTTCTGCTAAGCCGAAATTGAGCAACTTGGCAGCTAGAACGCCACTTTGATAAGAGTCTTGTCCGACATAAAAAAGAGCATAAGGAGAGTTTCGCTCAATATAAGTATTGACTTGCCCATACCATATACTTTTGGCTTCGCAAGCATCAAAAAAAGCGTGCGCTTCTTGAAGGAAAATGGGTGCCACTAGTACGGCATCGCATTCCGTTTGTAGTATCTGCTGAGCAGCTCGACTAAAATCATTCGGTTGCTCACCATCAAAGAAATAGTGTATCACTTTCACGCCATAATCGCGTACCATAGTAGCAGCCTGCTCCATCCCTTGATGAGGTTGCGCCCAAAAATGATCTTGCTCAAAATTAGGCATCAAAGTTGCAATCGTCCAGGTCTTATTATATGCTAGGATACTCGCCATTTGATTGGGCTCGTAGTGCAACTCCTCCATAGCTGCCAATACACGCCGCTTCGCCTCCGCAGAGACATTGCCTCTACCATGAATGACCCTATCCACTGTACCTTTGGACACACCCGCATGAAGTGCAATGTCTTTGATGCGAACTCGCTGACTCATTTTATCATACTGAGAATAAAAAAATAAAAGTAATAAATAATGGCTGTGTACGAACACAGTCCGCTATTATTTATTAGATTTGTCTAGTCAGCCAAATATATCTTGGTGACTTTGCTGATTTGCAAAACGTAAAAAATTAACTTAAACATTCTTACAGTATGAAACAAATACTCTTACTCTTGCTGTGTTGTAGCTTGACGAGCTGGCTCGTAGCACAGCAAACCGTTTCTGGACAAGTAACCGACCCCGGCGGCAGCGCACTCATCGGTGTGAGCGTCGTAGAAGTCGGTACTTCCAACGGGACGGTCAGTGACCTGAATGGTAATTATTCAATCACGGTACAAGATGGTGCTTCTCTTCAGTTCAGTTATACCGGATATGAGACGACTAGTGTCGAGATCGGCAATCAAAGTACCATCAATATCGCTCTATCAGAAGGGGTAGCTTTGGATGAAGTGGTCGTTACAGCACTCGGTATTTCCAGAGAAAAGAAGAACATCACCTATGCTGCTCAGAATGTAGCGACGGAGGAGCTTTCACAAGCGCGAGAACTCAACGTCGTCAACTCCCTAGCTGGTAAAGTAGCCGGTCTGACAGTCAGTCAGTCGGGGGCAGGTGTGGGTTCTGCATCTCGTGTCATCCTTCGAGGCAATCGCTCCATCGCAGGAAGTAGCCAGCCACTTTACATTGTAGATGGTGTACCAATTTTGGGAGATATTTCGGATATCAACCCGGATGACATTGCCTCTATTTCAGTTTTGAAAGGACCAAACGCAGCGGCACTCTATGGAAACCGTGCCAACAACGGTGCGATTGTTATAGAAACAAAGAGAGGAACAGCGGGAGATGTCAAAGTGAGTCTAAGTACAACTTTAATGGCAAATCAGCCGATTATTTTGACGAATTATCAAAACCAATTTGCACAAGGAAACAATGGTGCGTATGCGACCAATTCTGAGCAAACTTGGGGACCTGCTTTAAGTGGGCAGTCTGCCGATCACTGGTCGAATAATCCAGATTTTCCGACCAGTAGTTATGCACTGAATGCAGGTAATAATGTCGAAGATTTCTTTCAGACAGGCTTCAACTCTGCTACCAATATCGCTTTGAGTGGAGGTACTTCGCGAGCGCAAACTTATTTCTCTTACACGTACACAGATGCAGCAGGTATTGTGCCAAATAATGAACTGGCTCGTCACAACATCAATGCGCGTATTACCAATAACTTTGGAACGCGTTGGACATTGGATGCCAAGGTCAACTACATTCGCGAAGATATTGATAATGAATTGTCACAAGGGGAAAGCTTTGATAACCCAATTCGTCATGCTTTGCGTCTGCCACCGAACATCAGAACGGAGGATGCAGAAATCTTTGAGTTTGTAGATGCAGAAGGTAACAATCGCCAACATTACTGGAATCCCGGTTCTAATGGTGGTGCGAATCCATACTGGACGATCAATCGCAACACCAATCAGCGCGACTTAGATCGTGTCATTGGTTTGATCTCCTTGAAGTATCAGATTGCTGATGGGCTATCGTTGATGGCAAGATCGACTTTGGATAAAATCAACCGTCAGTGGGAAAACCGTTGGTGGAATGATTCTTACATCATTGCAGATAATGGTCGCTACACAGCCACTAGAGTAGAAGAGACAGAGTTCAATGCAGATTTACTACTGAATTATAGCAAAGATTTTTCCGAGAACTTCTATATCAATGTGATTGCCGGAGCGAATGCACGCAAAGAACGTGGTAGCTTCTTACAAGGTACAACTGGTGACAACTTGACTGTACCTAATTTCTTCGCTATCGCCAACTCACAAGACAATAGAGCTTTTGGTAATTTTGGTGCACCACGCGACGTCAATTCCGTTTATGGTTCTGCATCTTTGACATTCTTGAATGCCATCACCTTAGACATTACCGCACGTAATGACTGGAGTTCTACTTTACCGAAAGAAAATTGGTCATTCTTCTACCCATCTTTCGGGTTGAGTGCAGTAGTCAGTGATCTGGTTGACTTACCTAACTTCTGGTCATTTGCTAAGTTGAGAGCCAACTGGGCACAAGTGGGTAACGATACCGATCCCTTCCGCACACTTCGTAATGCGAGTGTATCTGCCGGTGGAAATAATGGATTCTTACAAATTAGTACAACTATTCCTAATGAAAACTTGCTACCTGAAGAGACGGTTTCTATTGACTTGGGAGCAGATTTGCGCTTTTTTGATAGTCGTTTAGGACTAGATATTGCTTACTATAGAACCAATTCTCGCGATCAGTTATTTGCAGTGGCACTTCCTGTGGGCTCAGGTGCTTCTCAGTTCTTTACGAATGGTGGAGACATTCAAAATGAAGGGATAGAAGCTGTTTTGACGCTATCTCCGGTACGCACCTCTGATTTTAGCTGGAATATTTTGTTCAACTTCACACAGAATGAAAGTACGGTATTGGAGATCAACGACGAACGTCCAAGCATTCAAATTGCTTCTGACTTCTTACGTGCTTATCGTATCGAAGAAGGTCGTCCATTTGGTGAAGTTTTCTCTAGAGGATTTGAGCGTGATGCACAAGGTCGTATTTTGGTTGGCGATGATGGACTTCCGGTGGTTACTTCCGGTCTGACTACTTTGGTCGCCAATTTCAACCCAGACTGGCTAGGTGGATTTCGCAACGAGTTCAACTACAAGGGTTTGAACTTTAGTTTCCTCATCGATATCCGTCAAGGTGGTAGCGTCGCATCTTTAACGAACGCGATTCTATATGGTGATGGCTTGACAGAAGAAACTTTAGCCGGACGTGAGGGTAATGCGATCTTTGGTCAAGGCGAGTTCAGCGAATGGGGCGAAGCAGTCAAAGAAGACGGTTCTCCAAATGATATTCCAATTTCTTCGGAAGCTTTCTGGCGTAAAGTAGGTGGTCGTAATGCACCAGTCGGTGAAGTTTTCGCTCGCGATGCCTCTAATGTCCGTTTGCGTGAATTGGTACTCGGCTATCGTTTCCCATTTGCGAGTGGTCCAGTTTCAGCATTGAGAGTCTCGGTTGTTGGACGTAACTTATTCTTCTTTTCCAATGCAGCAGGTGACTTCGATCCTGAGGTATTGGTAGGAACTGGAAAAGCTGGTGAAGGTTTTCAGTCTTTTGGTCCTCCTACGACAAGATCGTTTGGGTTGAGTTTGGGATTGGATTTTTGAGTTAGCCATTAGCTGCTAGTTATTAGCTGTTAGCCTGTTCAGTGCTTTAGAGCTTGGATTCAACTCACTGTACTGAATGAGCTAACAGTTAGTCAACAATGGCTAAAAGTTTTTCTAATTTCAGTGCAAAGTCAATATCTACAAACACTGCGCCATACAAAAGTCATTTCTCGACTTATAAATCATACTTAGCCTCAAAAACCAATATATTTAAGTATGTTTTGACCAACAGGGTCGAAAACAAATTATTGTTTAATGCTTTAAGATTTGAGAAGTAGATTAGGTACACGCTAGATGAGTGTCTCATAATCTCACATCTCATATCTCACAATCTAAATTATCATGAAACACTTGAGATATATACTCTTCTTCTCGGTGTTAGGATTCTTTGCTTCTTGTACAGAAGACTTTGAAGAATTGAATACCGATCCGAATGCGCTGACAGCAGCTGATGTTGATGTGTCTTTGCTGGGGCAAGGATTCGCAAGAGCGCAATACTTTACGATGAACGGATTGCATTGGCGATTCCAGATTTCGCAAAACTTATTCTCCGATTTGTACAGTCAATATTTTGCGACTACAGCTGCCAACTTTGATTCTGACCGCTATGTAGAAGTTGGTCGATGGATTGATTTGGCTTGGGGCTCTTTCTATGGTCAGGCTGCGCCAAATATCAAATTTACAGAAGATTTTGCGCGCGAAAATGGGCTAGCCGAAGAGGAAGCCATTGCCAAAATCTGGCGCGTACAAGGTTACCACCGCGTGACCGACTATTGGGGACCAGCGATCTATTCCGAGTTCGGAAATGGAGAAACGTCTGTCAACTACGACACGCAAGAAGAAATTTATCGCAGTTTCTTTCCTACTCTGGATGAAGCTGTAGCTGTTTTGCAAAACAGCTCTCGCTCCAACGTATTTGGTAGCAACGATCAGGTTTTTAATGGCGATGTCAGCAAATGGATCAAATTTGCTAACTCCCTGCGCTTGCGTCTAGCCATGCGTGTTCGTTTCGCGGATGCCGCATTGGCGAAAACAGAAGCAGAAAAAGCAGTGGCAGGTGGCGTCATGGAAACCAATGACGATAACGCTTATATGCTTACCACTGCTAACTCTTTGAATCCTTTTTCTACGATCACCAACTGGGGTGAGTTCCGTATGAGTGCCTTGATGGAGAGTATTTTGGAAGGCTATGAAGATCCTCGTTTGAGCCTATATTTCAGCCCTGCTGCTGATGGTGATACAGACGGCGACGGTTCTCCGTATGAAGGTCTGCGAAATGGTCAAGCAAAAGTAGACAAAGTTGCTTCTATCAATGGCGCGAACTCCGATGTAGGTATGGATTGGTTGCCGCTACCAAAAGGAGGAACAAACCCCGCTATTTTGGTGATGACAGCCGCGGAAGTATCTTTCTTGCGGGCAGAAGGTGCGTTAGAAGGTTGGAATATGGGCGGCGATGCACAGAGCTTGTATGAAATGGGTATTCGCTTATCCATGCAAGACCGAATCGGTGCGCCAGATGATGCGATTGATGCGTATATTGCTAGCACCAACACACCCGTAGCTGCCGATCCAAATTCTCCACCGACGACCGATATTCCAGTTGCTTTTGAAGCAGGTGGAGATACAGAGCGTCAGTTGGAACAAATCATCACACAGAAGTGGATTGCTCTGTATCCTGATGGTTGGGAAGCATTCGCGGAAGTGCGCCGTACAGGCTATCCTAAATTGTATCCACTCTTGTTCTCTGAGAATCCAGATTTAGCACCGGATGAGACGTTCCGTCGTATGACATTCGTAGATGGTGAGTTCAACAACAATCGCGCTGCTGTGGAAGCAGCTCAAGGTTTCTCTGAGCTGAATGGTGGAGATAAGAATAGTACGAGCGTTTGGTGGGATCAGAATAAGTAGATCTGTTGCTAGGTCGTCGTGGGAAACGACAACCTAGTTTTCACGAATACCAGTTAAAAACAATCGGTTTCTGTTGAGGTCGGTTGTTTTTTGTTTTAGCCTACTAGCTATTTATTATTCAGTTTCTTCAAGCAAAAATTGCTCTCGCCTTTTCTTGTACTTTGCTTTAGAATTTTCCTTCAACCACCTGACTTGTGCTAGTGCTTCCTCATAAGTGACAGGCTTCTGTTTGGATAGGTTAATTATAGCTAGCGTTGCTTTTTCCCGAAAGGATACTTTGTGATTCATACTTCGTTTGCTTCACGTCTATTATGCAGTAAGAGCATCGGGAAGTAGCGATTTTGTGTATGAAGTTGTATCGCTACTTTGAGGTCAACTACTTATCCTCAACTATCCTGCTGCCACCACTTTCTCCGGCTTCAACTGAATGATATCTGCCTTGTTCAATGCTCTGATAATCAACCAAGTAATGTCCACTTCATGCCAGCGAACGCTACCGAAATTGGCTTTGTGCCCATAGCGGTGGTGGTTGTTATGATAACCTTCTCCGATGGTCAAAAAGTCAAAAGGTAGGTAGTTGGTAGAGGTATCTTTGCTTTTGAAATTGCGGTAGCCGATTTTATGCGAAAACCAGTTGATGATAACGCCATGTGTCGGTCCCATCGTGATGTGAATGGGAATCAGTAAGTACCACCACGCATTGGGAGCAAACTGCACATACACCCAAACATACAATAAACTCCAAGCGATGCGGACAAAGATGCTCTGCGCAAATTGGTCAAACCATTCCCATTCCGGCAAGTCCTTGGTGTAGCGATTGTCCACGTCTACTTTATCGCGGTCGATATCTAAATAAATACGCCGCGTCTTCCACATCATATCGAATAAATTCTTGGAATAGCTAGGCGAGTGTGGGTCGTGCTCTGTATCGGCGTGTGCGTGGTGCAGACGGTGCATTTTGGCGTAGGAACTTGGACTCAGGTAGCTGCTTCCTTGCGAAATGAAGGTGAAAATGTAGAAAAACCGCTCCCAGCCTTTGCTCATATCAAACATACGATGCGCGGCATAGCGATGTAGGAAAAAGGTTTGGACGAAAATGGAGAGATACCAGTGTACTAGAAAAAAGGTGATGATAATCCACATACGGTAAGGTTGTTTTGTTTATTCTTTTTGAGGAAGACAAAGCGTAAAATAGGAAAGTTCAATAGAAGCGATAAGTGGTCAGATCAGATATTACGAAATCAAGACGAAGAAATGTCACCCGTTCACTTTTCGCAGATCACACATCACCCATTAAAAATACTGCTCATAATAATCCACCACACGCTCGTCTGTCCGAATGTCTGTCCACTTCAAAGGTTGTCGCAACACAATGCCTTCCAGCGTCCGACAGCGACTCAGAGCAACATAAGTTTGACCATGCTCGAATGCCCCTTTACCCAAGTCGATGATGACACGATCAAAAGTTTTACCCTGTGATTTATGGATGGTGATCGCCCAAGCAAGTTTGAGCGGATATTGCGTGAATGTACCAACAGTTTCTGCCTCGATTTTACCTTCATCGTTGAGTTTGTACTTCGTGATGTCCCAATCGATTTGTTCGACTTCGATGTATTGTTTTCGTTGGTCGCGCGTTTCTATCAAGACTGTAATATTGTCCTTCTCCAATTTGATAACTTTCCCAATCGTACCATTGACAAACTGCCGATCAGGATCATTGCGCACAAACATGACTTGGGCGTTTAGTTTGAGCTGCAGAATGGGTTCGGTAGGGTAAAGGCGCGCATCAAATTTGCCTTCGATCTCAGCTTGATAAAAGTGAGTTGGCATCGGGATACGTTCCAGTTCTTGCCGATTGATGCGGTCTACGGTAGCATTGCGCGCAGACAAAGTGATGTAGAAATCTTTGCCTTTGAAGTGAGGTTTGTAACGTTCGTTGAGGTCTTGCAGGTCGTCTTCATCGACCCGATTGGTGCGCACTGCATCAAGTAGCCTGACAAAATAACGTGCTTCCTGCCGATAGACTTTATTTAATTCAATACGCTCCATCTCAAAAGTCTCGAAAACGTGGGCGGAGAAAAAATAAGGACTGTCGTACTGATGCGTGAAAAGATAAGCCTCTGCATCATTGGCGACGATGGGTGGCAACTGAAACAAGTCACCAAAGAACACCATTTGCACACCACCAAATGGCAAATGACTGTCCCGATTGAGGCGCAAAAAACGATCAATGTGATCGAGCATATCTGCACGTACCATGGAGATCTCGTCAATGACGAGCACGTCTAGCTTTTGATACAAAGAACGGTAGCGATGTTTTTTGATGTCTTTTTCCGAAATCAACTTTGCCGGAAAGCGAAAGAAAGAATGAATCGTTTGCCCACCTACATTCAGTGCCGCCACACCAGTCGGCGCGAGTACCACTGTTTTTTTGCGCGTCGTATTCCGAAACAACTGCAAGAGCGTAGATTTTCCTGTCCCCGCTCGTCCGGTGATGAATACACTTGCCGTCGTCTTTTCGATGAGGTCGAGTGCATATTTAAAATCCGTGCTGAGTTGTAGTGGCTGCATGGAGACGAAGATAGGGGAAATTTAATGGTCGAAAGATCGTCGTTAAGGTGATGAGTTTTTTAATTGAAGGTGAGGACTATCGGGGACGCTTCGGAAGTCCTCACCTGCAATCTACAAATCTGTCAAACCATTTGGTGGGATGGATATTGCTATCATTCATTTTTCACCAAGCGCACCACCTCACTTTGCTGCTCGCCCACACGATACTGCAAGAAATAAACACCTTGTGCTAGCTGCGAAGTCGGGATGCTCAAAAAGAAAGCATCCGGTACTTGATTGTACTCATACATCAAGCGTCCGGCAGCGTCGTATAGTCGTAGGTTGACTTCTTGCTCGATCAAATTATTGAAAGTCAAGTTGAGGAAGTCGTTGAATGGGTTAGGGAATGCCAATTCCAAATCTGATACGCCATCTTTTCTGACGATGACTACAGGAGTCGTGAACTCGTAATAATATTCCTCTGATACTTCTTCATTGATAGACCGAATGCGATAAAATGCCACATTGCGATTGAAGTCTACCGATAAGTCATATAACTGTGGACGTAGCGTCGTTTTTCCTATCGCATCTACCTCTGCTACTTCCTGAAAGTCGCGTCCATTATAAGACCGCTCGATGATGAAACGATCCGCTCGGAACTCAGGTGTTGTTTGCCATTCGACTCTAGCTTTTCTACCAATGGCATTGGCGTCTAAACTGATAATTTCTGTCTGCAAATCACCATCGAATTTACTGATTTTGACATCGTCTATAGCGATACCGCTTGCCGTTGTATTCGGTGCGCGATGAGAACGGAAAATGATGCGGAAAGCGACTTTCTCCTCACCTGAAAGCTCAGAGATATTCAAAAAATGCTCTTCAAAACCATTGCTAGACGTGCCAAAGTATGGTGTTCCGACTTCAAAACTATTGTTGCGACGGAAATCAAAATCATCCGTCATGTCATACCAATTGTCGCCGATGTCGCCTAGTACTTCCCAATCTACGCCCTGATTCAAAGAATATTCTACGCGATAACCATCTAAGCTATCTCGAATATCTGCTTTCGCAAAAAAGCTAAACTCATAGATACCTTCCTCCGAAAAATCAAATTCTGGCAGATATAACAAACTCGTCGTATTGGCAGCATAAAGGCTATCTGTCGTGCCCAAAACAACCGCATTGCTTCCACTTCTAGACCCTGATTTGCCAGGAAAAGTAGAAGTGCCAATGTTGAAGGCTGTACCATTCAAAGAAACAACACCATACGATAAATCATCTTCCTCGAACGACTGCACATAAGGCAAATCTAAGATCGGTAGTACCCGTAAATTAGAATCAATTGTTAGCTCTTCATTGGTCGTCAATTCGATAGTATAATCACCTGACTCTTCGTAAACGTTGTTGGTGATTTCTGATTCAGCAGTTGCTCCATCTCCTAGCATCCAATCGAACGCTTCTGCTTTCAAAGAAGGTTCTGCCGAAAACTGGACATTGGCATCCTGATACGAAATTGGGAAGAAATCCATCAGCGCCGCAGGGTCAGAAAAGACATCACTGACAAACATACCACGACCATGAGTAGCAGCTAAGATTTGTTTATCAGAAGCACGATATTTCAGCATATCCGTACGAACGATGGGCGAACCCATACCCTGAGCCGGTGGAATCCAAACCGTGCTGTCACCTTGCATTTTTTCGGTAAACCAAACACCTGCTTCCGTCGCGATGACAGCTTGCTCCGGCTGGTCTGGATTGATGATGGAAAAGCGGACAGGCATATCCGGTAGATTGCCTTCAATGTTAGCAAAAGTCTTTCCGGCATCCTTACTTTCCAGTACGCTATGGTTGATGCCATAGTTGGAATAGGTGACAACTAAATGATTAGCATCATTAGGATCGATGGCAATACTAGAAACAGAACCAACGCCGGGTGCACCGAGTACTGTGGCACGCGCCTGAAAGCGGCTGGTCGCATTGTCGATGCGTACGACACCTGTATTTCTTGTACCCAAATAGACGCGATTTCTGACGAATGGATCGACCTGTACCAGAGTGACTTGCAAATCCACATTCCGTACATCAATAGAAATGGGCGTCTTGTTAGCGATGCGCCAAAAGGCATAGTCGCCATCAAAAGTTTGGGTATATAATGTTTTGGTGTCTTCATCGAAGTCTGATGGATTGACAAAACTACCGCCTACGGACGCACCTTCCTCGAAGGTATTACCACCGTCTTTCGATAAAAAATAATTGCCAAACTGGTAGGAAACAATCTGATTTTCAGGATTAGCTTGGTCGATATGACAAATCATACCATCGCCACCCAAGACCGGACGCGCACCGGTGACACCTACGGCATTCATTTGCAAGGAATTGTTGTCTTGTGTGCCACCGAGAATGTAGTCAGAATAAGCATCAGGGTGAATAGCACCTGCATAAAATTGAGTGACGTTATAGCCGGTATTGCGCTCTGTGAAGGTTCTACCTTTATCGTCGCTGTAGAAAACACCACCGTCGTTGCCGATGAAGACGCGATTAGGAATTTCAGGATCAAAAATAATGCGATGCTGATCGGCATGAATGAACTGACGACCAAATCCTCTCCAATCGCTAATTCGAGACCAAGATGCTGCACCATTCTTTGTTTCATAAATGTCGATACCACCGACAAATACATGATCTTCATCAGATGGATCGACGGCTATATCCAAATCATACCAAACTTGCCCACGCGTGAAATCTGTATCAGGATTGACAGGACCACGATCTTCCCAATTGATGCCGCCGTCCTCAGAACGATAAATATTACTGCCTATACCACGATCATTTCCAACTAGATAGATGATGTTGGGATTGGAGATGCTGACTGTAAATTCGGTACGTGTAAAGTTCTGTGGATAGCCCAAATCTGGATTGGATAGATTTTCCCAAGTGCCGGGTGCACCAGTGCGAGAGCGATAAAAGTCGCCAGGCGTAGCTGCATACAGATAGTCGCCGCGTTCGTTATATTCTACATCAAATGCACTATTGACGGCATTAAACTCTCTACCTAGCACTTTCTCCCAACTGTCTCCGGCATCTGCGGTGCGATACAAGCCACTCGTCGTCGCTGCATAAATCATACCGGAAGGATGGACGATCATCTGACGGGTATTATCAAAATTACCACCAGTCGTAGAAGGCAGCAAATCCCATGTTTCTCCATTGTCCAGTGACCTAAAAATACCAATGCCATCGACGGCGTCTCCATTTGGGAAACCTTCTCCTGTGCCCATCAACATGAGATTGGGGCGATTTGGGTCTTGTACAATGGCACCAACGGCTAAGTTTTCCATGTAGTCGTTGATCTTTCGCCAATTGGGCTGCGCAGCAGTGATGTCATCTGTCTTCCAAAGTCCACCAGATACACTGCCTGCCCAAAAAGTCTTTCTTTCAGGGTCAGTTACATCAATCAACAAAGCACGCGTACGTCCGGCTATGTTATTGGGACCGCGTTCGCGAAAACGCGCATTTTGAAATGCATTTTTACGAATGGCAAATTCTTGTTGCAGTTGTTGTGTCTCTTCGATGGCAGTGAGCAGACGTTCGCGCGGGGGATAGCCCAATTTCGGATCTTTTGTGATTTCAAAATCATATCGCCAGGCGTCTTCTATGCGCTGTGCTTTGGTAGCTGATTTGGTAGGTGTGATCTTGGTTTCTGAAGAGGAAGTAAAAGTAAAAAATGCAATGCCTAAGAAACTCATACCGAGCAATGCAAATAGTAGAGATTGAATCTTCATAGTTAGTGTATAAATTGCAAGAGCGCCAAATATAACAAGGCTACATCGGATATATGGTCATTTTGTATGATATACATTGATTATGACAGTGGTCAGATGGGATGAGAAGTATGTTGTCATCGACTGTAAAAGAAATACTTTCGTGTACCTTTCTCATTTATAACACTTTACAATTTTATCAGTAAATAGATCATGAAAACACCTATCTTCTTTGTCATTCTTTACAGTGGGTTTGTCTTATTGAGCTGTCAGTCCAATGGCGTGTTTCAACAAAACGATCGCCTTCTTTTCATCGGCGATAGCATTACTTTCCAAGGTGGCTATGTCGAGAGAGTCAAGAATTATTTGGCACAAGAAAAAGCAGATTTAAACTTATCTATCGCCAATGCAGGCATCAGTAGTGAAACAGTTTCGGGACTGAGCGAGCCGATACATAATCCGGTACGTCCTCATTTATTTGACCGACTGGATAGTATTTTGGAGACGCATCAGCCTGATTGCGCATTCTTTCTATACGGCATCAATGATGGCATTTATCATCCTTTTTCCGAGGCGCGATTACAAGCATACAAAGATGGTATTACTCAATTTTTAGATGAAATGGAGTGTCAAAACATTAAAGTCATTTTGTTGACGCCTCCACCTTTCGCAGTCAATGACCAACAAAAAGAAGCGTTAAAAGCGAAGCAGCCCGAAAGTTATTCTTACAAGCATCCTTACTATGACTACGACGAAGCAGTCATGCAGCCGTTTCGGGACTATATTTTAGCTGTCCGGCATCCGGCAGTGGCGAAGATCGTAGATATTTATGCTGTGTTGGATCAAAACAGAGCGGTGGCGTATGACGATGATCCCATCCATCCGAATGCAAAGGGACATGAATTAATGGCGAAAGCGATTGTTGAAGTGATTTTTGAATAATTTTACTCAAAATATGTTTTTCTCTAATAGAACGATCAGCTGATCTGAGGCTGACTTAAACTTTACAATATATACGATGAACCTACGCTTAAACAACAAAATCGTCATCGTCACCGGAGCAGCAGGCATACATGGTAGCATTGGGCAGACCATGGTCTACGAACTTGCCAAAGAAGGCGCGATTCCTGTCCTCATCGGGCGAAATGATAGAGGCATCGGCTATGAAAAAGAGCTACGCGAACAAGGTGTAAATGCTACTTTCATCAAAACAGACTTATCCAAACCTGACCAAATCGAAGCTGCCATCAAAGCTGTTTTGGAGAAATATGGACGCATTGACTGTATTATCAATAACGTCGGTGTCAATGACGGAAAAGGATTGGATGCGTCTGTAGAAGAATTCATGGAGTCCCTACAGCTCAATCTAGTCAGCTTCTTTGCAGTTGTCAAATATGCTTTGCCCGCCTTGAAAGCCAGTAAAGGCAATATCCTAAACGTTGGGTCTAAAGTTGCATTAACCGGACAAGGCGGCACATCTGGTTATGCCGCTTCCAAAGGTGGTGTGCTAGGACTGACGCGGGAGTGGGCAGTTGATCTCATCAATGACAGCATCCGTGTTAATGCCTTGATTATTGCGGAAAGTTGGACGCCGGCTTATCAAAACTGGATCGATACTCTGGACGATGGAGAAGCCAAACTCAAATCCATCATCGAAAAAATTCCACTGGAAAGCAGAATGACTACACCGCAAGAGATCGCCAATATCGCGCTCTTCACTATTTCTGATCGCTCGTCTCACACGACTGGGCAATTCATTTTTGTAGATGGTGGTTATGTGCATTTGGATCGGGCTTTGTTGACACAGTAGAGGTGAGAGGTTGACGTTATCTAATACCAATTTCAAAAACCAATTACGTATAAAAACGGATTCTTTCAAGTCTGCCCTTTGTTGAAAATGCTCGCTGTAACTACGGCTACGTCTGCGCTTTTCGCCTTAGTCAGCCTCGAAATAACCTAGTTTTTATTTACGTACTTCATTATTGAATTTGGTATAAATATGGTTGACCGTTTATCGAATGAGTTTAAGTGACCTCTTTCTAAAGGCTATAAAACTGCACTGCATTCTGCCCAAATACCTTGGCATGAGCAGATTTCGTTTTAGTGGAAAGATATTGCGCTACGATTTGCTTCGTTTCAGCATAGTCAGCAGCCAACAAACAAACCGGCCAGTCCGAACCAAATAGCAAGCGATTTTCTCCAAAAGCAGCAAAAATAACATCTAAATACGGCACAAAATCATCGTACTTCCACTGCTGCCAGTGCGCTTCTGTCACCATGCCCGAAAATTTGCAATAGACATTGGGGTGAGTTGCTAGCTGCTCAATTTGCTGTTTCCATTGTTGGTCAGGAACTCTATTTTTGATGTTAGGCTTAGCGATATGATTCAGGATAAATGCTTGATTCGGGAAGCGACTGACCGTTTCGATAGCTGCACTCAGTTGAGTCGGGAAGATGAGGATGTCGTAAGTGAAATTGTACTCAGCTGACAGACTCAGTCCTCTTTGAAAAGCATCGCCTAGCATGAAATTGGGATCAGGTTCATTTTGTACAATATGCCGAAATCCTTTCAATTTGGAAAATTGCGCATAGTACGCCAAACGACTCTCTACATTCGGAGAGCGCAAATCAACCCAACCAACGACCCCTTTAATAAACTCATATTTTTCTGCTAAACCGAGCAAAAAATCAGTCTCCGCCTCCGACTGATCGGCTTGAACTGCCACACAGCCATCTATGCCATTTTCTCGATAAATAGATTGTAAATCGGCTGGTAAAAAGTCTCTTTTGAGTACTTTCATTTCATCATTAATCCAAGCATGTTTCTGAGCGTTGTACTGCCAAAAGTGCTGATGAGCGTCTATAATCATAGATGTTTGATATTGTCACAATTCTCTGATTCAAGTACATCTGGTCAAAATTATTCAGTTCAGTGGATATGACCAAAACTAGATTTTGCCTCTGACTTTAGGGTATGAAGTGATCGGGGTCGAACTAAGATGAATCATTCTTTTTTTCTAACTTCCATTCGAAAACATCAATTCACAAAACGCCACTTTCAATACATCGAAAAATGCAAAATAAAGTACTCAAAGTCCATCCGGACGATAACCTGATCGTCGCTTTGGAGGATTTTAAGACCGGTGACCAAGTACAACTTGACGGACAGACCTACCTGATACAAGATAGCGTTCCTTTGAAGCATAAATTTGCTGCCCGAGACTTTCAAGTCGGTGATGACGTATTCATGTATGGCGTGCTTGTCGGTAAAGCTACCATATTCATCCCGAAAGGTAGCCGCATACATACCAAAAATGTCGTCCACAGCACTCATGAAGCAGAGCTGAAATTAAAAAATGAAGTTTGGACAGCACCGGATACTTCAGCATCTGTTTCTCGTACTTTCGATGGCTATCATCGCGCTGACGGACGAGTAGGAACCATGAATCAATGGCTGGTCATTCCGCTTGTTTTTTGTGAAAATCGGAATATTGAGATTATCAAAGCATCCATGTTGGAGCAGTTGGGCTATGCGGCTCAACAAGATTTTGTGGTGGATACGAATGCCTTAATTGATTTGTATAAAAACGGGGCATCCGTAGCAGATTTGCAGCAAGCCAATATACTTAAAACGAGTAGCGATATCACCAAAAGTCGCCTGTTCCCCAATGTCGATGGTATACAATTTTTGACGCATGATGGAGGTTGTGGTGGCATCCGACAAGATAGTGAAACCCTTTGCCGACTGCTAGCCAGCTATATCGCTCATCCCAATGTAGCCGGAGCGACCGTATTGAGTTTGGGCTGTCAGAATGCACAAATAAAACTATTGACCGATGTGCTCGATGAGATTGCGCCTGATCTGGAGAAGCCACTTTACATCTTAGAACAGCAGCAATCTGCTTCCGAACGTGAGTTCATCGCCGAAGCCGTCAAACAGACTTTCATCGGACTCATAGCCGCCAATAAAATAGAACGTCAGCCTGCCGGGTTGGAACATTTGACGATTGGGCTGGAGTGTGGTGGCTCGGATGGTTTTTCCGGCATCTCTGCCAATCCGACTTTGGGGCAAGTATCTGATCTGGTCGTCGGTTTGGGTGGCACGACTATTTTATCAGAATTTCCTGAACTCAATGGTGTAGAGCAAGAAATCATCGGTAGATGTGAGACGGAAGCGTTGGCAGTGAAGTTCAATGATTTGATGCAAACTTATGCACAGCGAGCAAAAGCCGTCGGTTCTGGTTTTGACATGAATCCTTCGCCCGGCAATATCAAGGATGGCTTGATTACAGATGCCATGAAGTCGGCAGGTGCAGCTAAAAAAGGTGGTACTTCGCCTATACGTGATGTATTGGATTATACAGAAATCGCTTACCGAAAAGGACTCAATTTACTTTGTACACCCGGCAATGATGTCGAAAGTACCACTGGACTGGCAGGCTCAGGCGCGAATATTATTTTATTCACGACCGGACTAGGTACGCCCACTGGAAATCCTATCACGCCAGTCATTAAAGTCGCTTCCAATAGCATTTTAGCAGAACGAATGAGCGACATTATCGACTTTGACACGGGCAGTATTATCAGTGGAGAAGAGACCATCGAAACGAGAGGAGCGGCACTCCTAGATTATATTATTGAAGTGGCAAGTGGAGAAAAAACGCCAGCTGCAGTTCGCCTGGGACAACATGATTTTATTCCTTGGAAACGAGGTGTTTCGCTATAACTACGATTTGTGAAGTTTTTGAAACTTGGCAAATCTCATCCATCAATGACGAAGACGCACTCATGCAACAACTATCAAACAAACAGATACAGCACCGCTCACAGCACCCCATCCGCATCTTACAATTTGGCGGCGGCAATTTCATTCGTGCTTTTGTCGATTGGATGGTCGATATATCGAATGAGCAGACCGACTTCAATGCAGGCGTAGCCATCGTAAAGCCCACACAGCGAGGCGATTATGAAGTATTGAAAGCGCAAGACGGACTGTTTTATGTATTGCTCAATGGCATTCAAAATGGGGAGTTAGTTGAAGAGCATCGACTAGTCAAATGTGTCCAAAAAGTGATTCAGCCGTATACGCAGTGGGATGAGTATTTGAAACTAGCAGAAGACCCAAATATTCGATTTGTAGTCTCCAATACGACAGAAGCCGGCATTAAATTCAGTCCTGAGGATCAAAAAGACGATCAGCCACCCAAAGAATTTCCAGCAAAACTGGTCGTCTGGCTACATCATCGCTTTCAGCATTTTAAAGGAGACGCCACTAAAAGTTGCATTTTCTTACCGTTAGAGCTGATACCGGAAAATGGTCAACAGCTCAAACAATGTATGCTCGACTATGCCAAACATTGGGAGCTAGAAAGCAACTTCATTCAGTTCATAGAATCACAAATTTTCTGCGACAGCCTAGTCGACCGAATCGTGTCGGGTTATCCCGAAGAAAAAGCCAAGGAGATAGAAGAAAAATTAGGTGTGAAAGACGACTTATTGGTCGCCGGAGAGTATTATCATAGTTGGGTGATCGAAGCACCGGAGCAAGTCGCTAAAGAACTGCCATTTTCGAGAACTGGACTTAATGTTAAGTTTGTCGATGATCTCAATCTCTACCGAACCATCAAAGTGCGGCTGCTCAATGGCGCGCATACATCTCTCGTCCCAATTGGGTATCTGCGAGGCAACAAAACGGTGGTCGATGGCATGACTGATGTACCGCTCAAAGCCTTTATCGAAGCAGAATTGCAAGAAGAAATCATCCCTACTATGGACGCTCCGGCAGCAGAACTACAAGCTTTCGCCAATGATGTCATCGACCGCTTTTGCAATCCGAGTTTGCAGCATCAATTAATGGCGATTGCGCTGAACTCAACCACCAAATTTGTGACCCGATTGCTGCCGAGTTTGCTCCGCTATCAAGAGCAATTTGGACAACTACCCAAGCGAATTGTATTTGCTCTAGCCGCTCTTTTCCGAATGTATAAAGGAAAATGGAAAGGGAAGACAGTAGACTTAAAAGATGATCCGGCGCATATTGAGTTTTTTCAATCGACTTGGCAGCGACATAGCGAACAACTTGATTTATTAGTTCCTCATTTGCTCAAGAACGAACCCATTTGGGGGATGAATATGAATGAAATAGAAGGTCTGGGTGAATTGCTGATTGACTATCTAGGTGACTTTGAGGCGCATTTGGAAAGTCTAAAAATCAACTGAAATAGTATCAAGACAATAAAACAAACCAAAAAATGAACAAACAAACAACAACTATAGCAACAGCAACAGCTCCATCATCAGTTGTGCCCAGATCACTTGTGCTACCCTTTATTTTAGTCACTTTTTGTTTCGCGCTTTGGGGCTTCGCCAATGACATCACCAATCCATTGGTCAAAGCATTTGGGACGATCTTCAATCAGAGTGCTTTCATTAGTTCTTTCGTCCAATTTGCTTTTTACGGCGGCTATTGTTTCATGGCAATTCCGGCAGCTATTTTCATCAAGAGATACTCCTATAAGTCGGGCATCTTAGTCGGCTTGGCATTGTATGCCGTAGGTGGCGCGCTCTTCATTCCGGCGAGTTTAGTTGGCATCTTTTGGCCTTTTTGTGCTGCTTTTTTCATCATGACTTGTGGCCTGAGTTTCCTAGAGACAAGTGCCAATCCCTACATTCTTTCCATGGGCGATGCGTCTACCGCTACACAACGCCTCAATCTAGCACAGTCTTTCAATCCGGTCGGCTCCATCATCGGTATTTTGATCGCTAAAGACTTCATTCTCGCTAAACTCAACAAACTCAGCACTGCTGAGCGAGCAGCATTACCTACGGAGCAGTTTGAAGCAGTGAAGTTGGCAGATCTAGCAGTGGTGCGGACGCCTTATGTCGCGATTGGGGTGGTCTTGTTGATTGTATTTTTGCTCATTCTATTTACCAAAATGCCCAAAAACAGCGATGGCGGTGGACGACTAGACATAGGTGGCACATTCAAGCGACTTTTCAACAATCTACGCTACCGAGAAGGTGTCATCGCACAAGCTTTTTATGTAGGCGCGCAAATTACAGTCTGGACTTATACTGTATATTACGGAACAGAGGTTTTGATGAGCGAAGGTATGATAGAGGCGGATGCAGCGACCCAAGCCGTCAATTATAATTTTTACGCGATGATTCTTTTTGGTGTTAGTCGTTTTGTCTGCACTTTTTTATTGAAATACGTAAAACCTGGCGCATTGTTGATGTATCTAGCAGTAGGTGCGATTTTATTATTAATTCCGGTCGTTTTTGTGGGTGGTCGCTTTGGACTGTATGCATTGGTTGGGATTTCCGGTTGCATGTCTTTGATGTTTCCAACGATTTATGGAATCGCGCTGAAAGGAATTGGCGAAGATGCTAAATTGGGAGCAGCAGGGCTGGTGATGGCGATTGCTGGAGGCTCTTTCATGCCGCCTTTGCAAGGACTACTGCTAGACAGTGTGGGCGTACAGTTGTCTTACTCGATGCCAATTGTCTGTTTTATCGTGATCGCTATTTTTGGGTGGCGGACGGTGGGAGAGTGAGAAAGCTTCGAGAGTTTTGAGAGCGAAGAGAGTTTCGAGAGTTTCGAGAGCGAAGAGAGTTTTGAGAACTTCGAGAGTGAGGAGAGTTTGAGCGTTTAGGCGGATTTCTTCCGTTGATGATCTAACTTCTTTCTCTTTTTTAGTGTTTTAGAGCTAAATGAACAATAGAAATCATGCAAAAGAAAAAACAAACCACCAGCTTCCAAGATCTGATTCAAAGTGAAAAACCGGTACTCATCGACTTTTATGCCGACTGGTGTGGACCTTGCAAAAGTTATGCCTTGACCATCGAAAATTTCAAACATGAAGTGGGCGACCAAGTGAGAGTCGTCAAAATCAATGTCGATAAAAACGAACAGCTGTCTGGTCAGTTGCAAGTACGCAGCATACCGACGACTATGATCTTTCAGAAAGGTGAATTGAAGTGGCGAGCAGCAGGTGCGCAACCCATTCAAGTCCTAAAATCGAAAGTCGAAGAACTAATATGAGCCGAGAAAAATACCACAAACGCTGGTTGAGGCAATCCGTTGCCGGACTGCTTTTGGTCAGCGCCGGACTCTGTATGACAATAGAGTCTGCTTTGCTAAAGTATGAAGGTATATTATTGCTAGAATGGCTATTGGCAGGCACCGTTTCCCTTATCGTCTTCAATGCTGGACTGTGTCTGCTCATAGATTCGGTGCGCTTTCGGATGTTGCGAGATCAGGCGGAAGATTAGTCATTTTTCTTCGGCAAAAACTCTTCCGTAAAGTGAGCACGTCGCTTTTCTTGTGCGAATTTATCGACATTGTAGTTTTGGGATTGTCCTTTCGCGATGGATAGCGTCTCCCAATTTTTTCCCTTTTTTAGCTTCGCCAAAAAAACAATTTGTCCTACGTGGTAGGCGTAGTGCGTCATTTGTCGATTGATGGCTTCCGTGATCGTGTGTCCCATATTTCGGATGTAAACGAGCTGGTCAAAATTGTCTTCATTTACACTGTCGATGGCTTCAAATACGCAAGTCCATCCGGCTTCCCATTTTGCTAATATATCTTCTCGATCGACTAGATCATTATCAAATTCTGCGTCTCTATTGCGCCATTCTTTTTCACCGTCAGCTTCCAGAAAATTTGTCCATCGCGATAGCATATTTCCATGCAAGTGCTTGGCAATCATTGCGATAGAGTTACTTTTTGCGTCTGGCTGCCAAAAGAGTTCCGCTTCGGTGAGCTGCCCCAATGCGCCATCGCCGAGTACCTTATAAAACTCGAATTGCTTATGGATACTGGATAGATAGTTGCTGATGAAGGTGGACATGAGTTGTTACTTTTTCTGAAATAACAGTTGTATAAAGAAAAAGGTATGACTAGGATGGTTAGAATTTTGAGTTTGATTTTTTTGCTAGCTGTTGTTTTGGAGGTTACCGTTATCAATGTAGATCATCTTTTCCATCTCACCGTCAAAAGATAAAATTCCCTTACTACAACTAAGTATTCTACTCAATTTATGCTTACTTTTCCTTTTGTTAAGGCAAAGACTGTTAGCTAGGTGAATTTGACGCACTCAAACCAACACAAAAACATGAAAAACTACTTTTTATTTCTCCTACTAATTTTACAAACAATCGGCACACAAGCGCAGACCAATTCAAGTTACACGCTCCATTTTGGTGAAACCATCCGCCCCCAAACTGTAAATACTAACTATCCGCTACGCCTCCATCGCTACTTTCTATTTGATGGTACGCGCAGGGTCAATTTTACCGATATTGCCTACTTCGAGAAAGGAACAAATCGCTTTGCCATACTAGGCGTGAGCAAAAGCGGCAAATTAGAAACGGCACAACGCCTCACCGACTATCCGCGCATAGATATTTATGCGGCCACAGATGAGCGACTCGAACCTTATCCCATAAAAGACAGCTACAAAACCATCACCAAGTATATTTTGAAAGATCAAGAGAGCCTACTGCCCTATAAATATAAGTACATTCGAGAGGCTGTACTCGACCAAAAAGAAAGCCTAGCGTTCATGAATAAAGCGAGACAATGGAGAACCGTCGATCAAATATCTTTGGGTGTCGGTCTGGGTTTGGCACTCTATTACGTGCAAGAGTCACTGCGGAATTTTTCTGAGCCTTCTCAAGACTTCTTGTTTGTGCCTATTATATTTTTTGTGCCATTGGGGACAAAACCGATCAAAGAAGGCTACTATGAAGATGCTATCCGACAGTACAAGTAGGAATTATCCATTGCGTTTTGCCCCTGCAATATTGCCCTTTTGAGATTAACAATCCGGCGACTTGCAAATATGAGAGAAAGGAAGTAATTTGAACGAATAATCAGTTTGACAAATCGAATGAGATCATGAGTAGAAAAGCTATTTTTAAGCTCATGATTGGGTGTAGATGGAGTGTGATATTTGTCAAATATTCAGCCATATCAAACATCACTATCCCAACTACATACATCAAGACGACAATATGCCCATACCGGATTTTCTGAAATATCTTAAAAATGAAAGGCGAGTATCTCCACATACCTTGACAGCGTATACGACTGATTTACAGCAGTTTGTAGACTTCATGGAACTGCGTTACGAACAGACCGATCTCGTAAGTGTTCACGGCAAGCAGATCAGGCAGTGGATAGTCTATATGCTAGAAAATGGCAAGACGCCGCGCACCACACATCGGAAGTTGGCGACTTTAAAAGCTTTTTATAAGTATCTGCGAGAGCGGAAAGGATTAGAGACCGATCCGATGCTGAAAGTGATCGCTCCAAAAGTGGGAAAGCGGTTGCCGAGCTATGTAGAAGAGCCGAAAATGGAGATACTGCTGGAAGATATTGAGTTTCCGGATACGTATAGCGGACAGCGCGATTATTTGATGATTGAGTTGATGTACATGACTGGACTGCGGCGGTCAGAACTGATACAATTGACGGAGCGCGATATTGATTATAGCAACGGCATGATGCGCATCAGTGGAAAAGGGAAAAAGCAGCGACTTGTGCCACTCGTGGGCGATATGACAGATCGAATACAAGCCTTTTTGACGGTAAAAAGATCGACTTTTCCTGATGCGGAGTACAAAGAATTGTTTTATACGGACAAAGGAAAGCCGCTCTATCCAAAGTTGGTCTACAACATCGTCAATCGCTACTTATCAAAAGTGACGACTACCGAAAGGCGAAGTCCGCACACGCTACGCCACAGTTTTGCGACGCATCTGAGTAACAACGGAGCAGAATTGAATGCCGTGAAAGAACTTCTGGGACACAGCAGCCTTGCATCGACGCAGGTATATACCCATAACTCCATTGAGCAACTCAAAAAAGCCTACAAACAAGCTCATCCTAAAGCGGAAAAGCTTATTCCGACACCTCAGGAGACTGATGATAACAAACAAATAGACTCGTAATAGAAAGAGTCTATTTCTCATTCACATAAAAACGAAAATATGAGAGTACGAACAGAAGCATTGCACTTTGATGCAGATCAGAAATTGCTTGATTTTATCGATGAAAAGATCAATAAGTTAACGAGATTTCACGACCAGATTTTAGACGCTAAAGTGGTATTGAAACTAGAAAACAACTCTTCTAAAATCAAAGATAAAGTCGTTGAAGTTCACTTGCAAGTGCCCGGAGATATAGTTATTGCCAAAGCAGATGATAAGACATTTGAGGCTGCTGTCGCTAGTGCTGCTGATACGTTAGAGCGGAATTTGAAAAAGCAAAAATCAAAATTAACCAACCGAAATTAATGCTATCATTAGGGCTTTAGTCTGAGTTCAATAAAAAATTTACATTCTAAGTGTTGAGAAATAGCTGAAAGGCTACTATTTAGAATACGTTTCCTCTTCGACTATTTCTCAACAATGTAAATTTATTTATTTCACATTACTTACTGTCAGTGAAGCCCTAATTTTATTCTTATTTACATCAAACCGCCATCGCCTTTACGCCCCGAATCTCACTCACAAATGCTTCAACTCCTTTTTCCACATCATCCGCGTTTTCTAGCATATTGATAAACGCACTCCCGATAATTGCGCCGCGTGCATGTGTACAAGCCGTCGCAAAAGTCTCGTGACTAGAAATACCAAACCCAATCATGCGTGGACTTTTCAAATTCATATCTTCGATGCGCTGAAAATAATCAATCTGAGCCGATGAAATGTCCCTTTTCGCACCTGTAATCGACGCATTGGATACCATATAAATAAAGCCATTACTGAGGTTATCTATTTCTCGAATACGTGCCTCACTCGTCTGTGGCGTGATCAGAAAACTCATCGTCAGTCCTGCTGCTTCTACTTGTTTGCGGTACAGATTTTCGTACTCATAGACAGGCAGATCGGGCAAAATCAAGCCATCGACACCTGCCGCTGCACAAGCTTGAAAGAAACGAGATTCGCCATACTGCATCACTTGATTGAAGTACCCCATGAGTACCAGAGGTGTATCCACTTCTGACCGCACCGTTTTTATTTGCTCGAATAAAAGATCGAGTGTCATGCCATTTTTGATGGCGCGTTGTCCACTTTTTTGTATGGTCGGTCCATCTGCCAAAGGATCAGAATACGGCATCCCGATTTCTATCAAATCGACGCCAGCTTTGTCTAGCGCACGGATGACGGTGAGGGTACTATCCAGCTCAGGAAAGCCCGCTGTGAAGTAGATGTTGAGGAGGTTGGGTTTGTCAGTTTGGAATAGTTCGGAGATGCGATTCATGATCTAAAAGTTCTCGATATTACATAGAGATTTACAAAATCTGGTAGATTTTGCAAATCAAATGGCTCGCAAAAATAGCAAGTAATGTGAAATAAATAAATTGCCACTGTTGAGAACTAGATGAAAAGAGAGCGTATAGTTAGATGGTGACTTTTCATCTAGTTCCCAACATGTAGAGTGGGAATTTTTCATTGAACTCAGACCATTATCATTCCGCTGCGGGAGTAGACTTTCTCTTTCGTCTACCAAAAAATTTCTTATCGACGACGAGTAGCCCGAATGACTCACAATCTTCTTTGGTGTGTTTGGAATGATGTGCCCCATGTGCTCTCAAAATACCACGTGAGTAGCGGCTGTCCAATTGACGAAACCACTTGAATCGCTGATGAATGTAGACATCATGAATCAAAAAGTAAATCAAGCCATAAATAGAAATCCCAATGCCTACAAAAAACAACCAGAAGTGACTAGTCGACGACCCAATAATGTAAGACAACGCACTCGGAATGGCAAAAACAAGGAAGAACAAATCATTTTTCTCAAAGAAACCTTCTTTCTCAAAGTGTGGCTTGTGGTGATCTTCATGCCAGTCCCACAACCAGCCATGCATGATGTACTTATGCGCAAACCAAGCGACAAATTCCATGCTCGCAATGGTGAGTAGGGTGATACCGATATAGAGGAGTATATTTTCCATAAACAAGAAGTGAGAGGTGAAAGCACGTAAGTCTCTTGGCTCACAGCTTAAAAACTCAAAAATAAGACAGCAAAAAATAAAAACTGCAACGCTAACAGACCGCTCGCCACTTTGTTTGTCTGATTTTCGTGAATTCGATGGAATAAATAGAGCAAAAACAAGCTAATGACATACCAAGCCAGGTAGTTGCGAAAGGGGACTTCAGGAGCTGTCCACGTCCAAAAGTCATAGTAAATCGCCACAGGTTCAATAAGCACATCTAGCACAACCATAATGGTTGCACCAATGAATGGGCGCAGCATTTTTGCGATTTTGGGAAAGAAAAGATTGACGGTCATACCGCTCGCATAAATAAGCATCACCCAGTTGACACCGATCATCAGGGGCGTATTCCATACTTTCCAGCCCAAAACAGGACCATACGCATATTCGCCAAAAATAACGCCAGTATTTACACCAGCTACCTCCACAAGGTAGCCGACCAAAAAGGTGATAAGCAAGAAAATATAGGTTTGTCGTGTCCATTTTGGATGAAACCATAGAATGATGGCGAGAGAAACCAGTAAATTGAAAGGCGTGAGCAGTAGAAAATCGTCCACTCTAAAAACGACGATACCCAAAATACCGATGATGTAAAAAATACTCAACAACAAAACACCCAAAAGGGGAGATTGTCGAACAAGTTGCAGGAGTAACTTCAAGATTTGAGTTTGTTTGTTCTTCCTCAGAATGTCGAAAAGGGAAAAGTGTTGAATATAGGTAGGGAAATCGGACAACAAACCTTCCAGAAAGGGCTCGAAGGTGGGGGGTAGATTATTTCTTCATATCTAGAACCAAACGAATATTTTCCTCCACCTTTGGGATGATATCAGTTGGTAGTTCTCCTATTTTTTGAATAAATCGCTCTGAACAGTGACGACAGGTCTTGTTTTTTCAGGTTCTGTACCTTTTCTTGGATTGAGATCAGCGATCCAAACATCATATTGATTATAGCTCATCTTCTAATTGTTCGAATTCCTCTAATACTTCCAAGGAGTCTTTCCTTACAATTTCAGACTCTCTCTTGAATTGTTCTTCCAAAAGTATTCTCTTCTTGTGTTTATTGTAAAATGCAATGGCTTCGTTAAAGTAGCCGTTCCTACTGACAGGGATTTCCTGCAAAAGCAATTCTACTTCTTCAAAAATCTGCTCCTGCAACTTCAGCGATATATTTTTCATAGCGTATTTTTTTGAAGTATATCGTTTCAAGGTGTACTGATAGTATATAATATTGTGAAATGCTGAAAGGTTGTTTAAGAAGCCTATTCAGTATAGGTCAAAATATAATATGCTCCCAATACGTATGTTTAGTAAAACAAAAATCCGTCCACATCCGTCAAATTTCGTCTAATCCGCGTTCCCATCCTACCTAGACCACAACCTTCTCCAAATAAGCTGCCAACACTTTCGCCAAACCTTCCACCTCCGGCTCTTCAAACAAGGTCAAATGATGCCCTTTCACCACTTGAATGTCCAACTGATTATTCGACAACTGCTGCCACTGCTCCACCTGATAATCCTTATCCGATCGATTGGCAAACTCAGTGCTTCGGATAAATAAAATCGGCTGATTGATGGGACGCCAACTGTACTGATCGTACAAATCATTGAGATTGGTGATTGTCGATTGTAGATGTTGTTCAGGTTGTTCCAAAAACGGCTGCTGTGCCTTTCTTTGCAAACGAATGCCACGATTGCGGAGCTTCTTTTGAATGCCCTTCCAATTGCCTGAACTCAGCATGTCAAAAAAGCGGCTCATGGTTTTTGTGCCACCTCTTTCTGACAAACTTTGTAAATACACAGGTCCAGAATCCACGAATATCAAAGACTCGATTTCATCTTCATTTGCCTTCAACTGATGTGCCATTTCCAGCCCGACGGCATTGCTAAAACAAGTTCCCAACAGCGCATAAGGACCTTCCGGTTGGATGCGCTTGATTTCTTGGATGTAATAAGTCGCCATCTCACGGATGCTATTATGCTGTGGCGTTTTGCCATCCAAACCTTTTGGTTGTAGCGCGTAAAGCGGCTGATCGTCGCCTAGATAGTTGGCGAGACTTCGATAGAAAAAGACATGAGCCGCACCGGAATGTATGCAGAACAGTGGCGTCTGAGTTCCACCCTCGCTCAACTTAGCAATGCTTGACCAATCCGTCGTTTGTGCTTGCTCCAGATAAGCTGCCAGTGCTCGAACGCTTGAATATTCAAACAGTAAATTTGGAGCGATTTCTATACCTTGCTGACCAGCTTTCCCGATGACTTGAATGCTTTTGATAGAGTCGCCGCCGATGTCAAAAAAGCTGTCGGTGACGCTTACGTTTTCTAGATTCAAGACTTGCTGCCAAATTTCTATTAACTGTTTTTCTAATGTTGTTTCTGGAGCTTGGAAAGTGGTTTCGTCAATAGAAAATTCAGGTCGGGGGAGGTCTTTAAGATCGACTTTTCCATTGGGAAGTTGCGGAAACTGCTCCAAAGTCACGAAAGCAGAAGGTACCATGTAAGCTGGCAACTGCGCTTGTAAGTAATGACGAATCATTTGATTATCAGTAGTTTGTGAAGATTGGAGATAAGCAAATAAAGTTGGGTTAGTTGCTGTATTTTGAACCAAAACCAAAGCGTCTTCCACTTCTGTTAGCTGCAATAGTCGGTTTTTGATTTCTTCTAACTCAATACGATGCCCTCTGATTTTGACTTGATGATCGGCACGCCCCAAGAATTCAATTGTGCCATCCATTCTGTACTTTGCCAGATCGCCAGTTCGATACAATTTTTCTTGTCCAAAAGGCGAATCTACAAACTTCTCCGCCGTCAATTTTGGTCGATTCCAATAGCCAGAAGCGACTCCCTCACCACCGATATACAACTCCCCAATCACACCTATCGGAACCACTTTCAACTGCTGATCCAAGATGTAATTTTTCATATATGGAATCGGGCGACCGATGGGCACTTGCGCATTTGCATCCTGAATGGTCATCGTATGAGCGGTACTCCAGACGGTGCCTTCTGTTGGTCCGTATTCATTGTACAAACGGACTTGCGTTAGCTTTTTGAAATGATCGTTGACGACAGTTGGCGCACAAGCTTCTCCAGCGACCATCACGATTTGTAAACTTTTTAATTGCTCTACAGGAATAAACTCCAATATTGTTTGATAGAGCGACGGCAGCATCAATGTATGCGTAACTTGTTCTTCATCAATGAGTTGTCCAAGCTGTAAAATGTCTTGTTCGATTCTTTTAGGTGTCAAAACCAATTTTCCACCACTACAAAGTGTCCAAAAAATACCAGCTACCGAACTATCAAAAGAGAAGGAAGACAGCAACAAAAACGCACCAGGCGACTGTGGATAAAAATGAAAACGAGCAACTGTGGAGTAGAGCAAATTGTGATGAGTGATGGGAACTCCTTTTGGTTTTCCCGTACTACCCGATGTATAAATCATATATGCCAACTGAGATGTAGTTATCTCTTCTTGTACATAATTTTTAGCATCTACAATATTCAATATCTGCTGAATACTCGTCGCTTTCGCCTCATTTTCTGGCAGCAGATGTTCCAGTTCATCTTGCGTCAAAATGACTTGAGCATTTGCATCTTCCAGCATATACTGCAAGCGATCTTTAGGATAGTCAGGGTCGAGTGGGAGATAGGCAGCTCCAGTTTTTAGGATGCCGAGAATGCCGATGATTTGATCGAACGAAGGCGCGGTCAAGATTCCAACTAAGGTATTTGCCTTGCCTTGATTTTGCTGCTTTAAAAAGTGAGCAACTTGATTCGATTTGTGATCTAATTCGCCGTAAGTCAGGGATTTATTTTGGAAGGAAAGAGCGGCTATATTCGGTTTCTCTGTTGCCCATTTTCGGAAAAGGTTTAGAATCGTTTTGACTTCTGGCGCAGGTACATTTTGCTCGTTCCAAGTTTTAGTAATCAGCAAATTTTCTTTAGCCGTCAGCAATGGCAATTCAGCAATCGCATCGCTCGGCTGCTTCAGCATACTCGTCCAAAGCACTTCCAAATGCCTTAGCATCCGCTCCATCGCCTCTACCTCAAACAAGTCTGTCGAGTACTCAAAAGTCACTCGAAGTTGGTTGTTCAAATCACTCACAAACAAGGTCAAATCAAACTTCGAGACACCCAAGTCCAGCATTTCTTCCGTCACCACAATTCCCTCTCCAAAATCCAAATCTCCAGCTGCCGCATTATACACAAACATCGCCTGAAAAATCGGATTGGCACTGCCTTGTCGTTGGGGATTTAGCTCATTAACTAATTGACTGAACGGTACACTTTTGTGAGCAAAAGCATCAATGGTGGTTTGTTTGACCTGCGCGATCAATTGAGCGAAAGTGGTTGTCTCATTAATCTCAGCACGCATCACCAGCGTCTCGTTGAAAAACCCAATCAATCGCTCCAGTTCTACTTTGTCACGATTGGAAAAAGGGACTCCGATGAGTATATCTTGCTGTGCAGTGTAGCGATAGAGTAAAGCTTGAAAAGCAGCTAAAGTGACCGCAAAAGGCGTCGTTTGATATTCAGTACAAATCGCTTGCAGACCTTGGTGAGAAGTTGTAGAAAGCGTTCGGCTTACACTTTTGCCACGAAAAGTTGCTTGATTGGGGCGAAGCTGATCGTGAGGTAGAGCGAGGGTTGGCAGTTCACCCGAAAGTTGATTTTTCCAGTAGTTGAGGTCTTCTTTTTTAGGTGATTGTTGCCGCTGCCAATGGGCGAAATCGGTATATTGGAGTTGATTCTCTTTTGAAGCAATTATTTGATTATCAACGAGTTGTTTATAATTTTTTACCCATTCTTGATTCAAGATTACCAATGACTCTCGATCTCCGATAATGTGGTGCATCACCAAAAGAACAATATGCTTTTCCTCACTGATTTTGATTGTAGTCAGTCGTAAAAGCGCATCTTTAGTCAGATCAAATCGGACTTGTGTTTCGCTTTCAATGATTTCGGAAAGGCGGGTTTCTACATTTTTAATATTTGAGCAATCAAAGACTTGAACGAAACTCGGCTCATCCCGAAGCACTTGAATCGGCTGACCATTCTTGATCTGAAAGTTGCTATTTAAAACTTCATGTCGAGCGACAACTGCTCGAAAAGCCGCCAACAATTTTTCCAGATCAATTGCTCCCTCGAAAGTGTACTGATGTGCATAATTGTAAAATGGATTATCCGTGTATAACTCTTGCAATAGCCAAAGTCGCTCCTGCCCAAAAGAAAGAGGTACATCTATATTTAAAGGCTTCTTTTCAATGCCCGTTGATGTAGTCGCCGATGCCTTTTGCTGTTTGAGTTTCAGCCATTTGCTGAGAGTCGATTTTTTAGTTGGTTCTGCCATGCGTTTTCCACTTTTCGTACAAGTCAATATCATATTGATTGTACTTTGCGATTAAAGCTTGCTCTTCTACACTAGGTGATGGATACTTAGATTTTCGTTCGTGCGGAATGACTAAATGATCTAAATCGTAGTTCGCCAAAAAAGCTGGTACTTCAGTTGAAAAATGAGCAAAATCTAGTACTGCTTTGAATTTTTTTAAGTTAGCATATGCCAATTGTATACTTTCGCCATGAGGCTCATGTCTTACTCGAGCAGTATAATAGCGACAAGCCATATTGCGCACCGACCAGCAGTGTTTCAAAAGATAAGCAAGCCCTTTATTCGCTTCTCGATGATAAGGATAATCTGATGGACTACGCAGCACCATTTGATACTGCGACCAAACTCGATCAATGGGATGTCTAATGATGGTGACATAGCTAAATGAATTGGGTGGACAAAGCGAAGAAATCGGACGATGAATATCTAAGTTGACGAAGCGCTGTTTAGTGTCTTGCTGCAATAGTTTGGAAATAGTCGTACCGCCCGTTTTGGGTAAATGAATAAAGGCAATTTTATTGCTGTCAAATGTATAATTAGGCTGATGAAAACCACTGTTCTGAAATCTATAATTCCAGTAGTGATCGGTCTCGAACAAACTATCATAAGCTTGATAAACTTGTTTAGTCAGCGCTCTTTTTGCTCTCCCTAAAGATACTTTCATCGCTTTTCTTCAATTGAAAAAATCACAACCCCAAATAACGCCCCCAAGCCAATTCAATATCAAACGCTCTTTCGACCACCCAATACAAGGCAATCAAAATCAACAAGACCGAACCATACGTGATGACTCTAGGATAAATGAATAACTTCCGAATCAAAAACAACACTGGAAATGCCAAACAAATAATCAATACTTGCCCGATCTCGACACCGATATTGAAACCCAAAAGTGATAGAATCATAAAGTCACCTTCCAGTCCTTTTTCACCCAGCACACTCGCAAATCCAAAGCCATGAAACAAACCAAAAACGAAGGCAATCAGCCACTCTTTGCCTTTAAAAATAGGCGTGATGTTGTGTAAAGCGGCTAAAGCAATGGAGAAAGCAATAATGGATTCGACGACCCGAGAAGATAGATTGACAACACCTAAAGCTGCCAATGCCAGCGTAATGGAATGCGCCAAAGTAAAGAAAGTAACGATCTTCAAAATGTACAAAAAGGCAGGTTTGAACTTGGCGACAGGTAGCCAGCTATTGGAATAGTTCGCAGAGACATTTTGATCGACTGTACTGAAATCGCTCAATGTTTCTCGACGTCTCACCACCGCAGGCAGTATCAAAGCAATAATGAACAAAATATGATCCAGCCCAATCCAAATATGCCAAATGCCCAACTTCACCAAAGCCACAAAGCCTTGCCAAAGGGACATTTCATCTAGTGACAACTGCTGCTGTGTATTATTGGGACTAAAAATAAGGGAAATCATCGCTTCGTTATTGATGACACCAGCTTTCCAGTTGTAGCCCACCAGAAACATCCCGCGATGCTTGTCATCGGTCTCAAAAAAGCCATCATAACGCACATCCAGAGCTGAAGGAATGGCATCGACATCTTCTATATCATAATGAAACAATAAAAAATCTTGCTCCATATCATCCACTGCCAAAATCTCCAAATCTTTGAATACAATCTCAAACGTCTGTCCATCGGCAGAGAAGGTTGTATGCTGCTTCAAGTAATTTTGAATCTGTGCTTTGTACGGTTCTATGTCCGCCAGTGTCGCAGGTTCAGGTAAATTGAGTCCCAGAGCCTTATTCAAATCCCTGACCGTCACCTCAAACCGACCATCCATCGCCGACTTATAAACATTGATATAGATGTAACTTTGATCAGGCGAGTGCGCTTGGCTTTGTTGTGGTAGTAGTAGTGCAAAGATCGCTATTAGCGTCAGTATAAATAGTCGTTTCATGCGTTTGTTTATTCCTGCACAAGGGTCGCTTTGTGCTTGTCCCGATAATTCGTGGACACCCCTTTTGCTTTTTCTCATTCAAAAATTATCGAGTAACGCCAATTCCCTAAAATGCGTGCTCGTTTTCATCAATTGATCGTAGTTTCCGGAATCGACAATCTGTCCTTTATCCAAAATATAAATGCAATCAGCATATTGCACCGTCGTCAACCGATGCGCAATGATAATCAAAGTCAGCTCTTTGGGCAATGCATTCAGTGCATCAATGATGCTTTTCTCCGTCACATTGTCTAGCGCGCTCGTCGCTTCATCCAAAATCAGAACACTCGGCTCACGATAGAGTGCACGCGCCAGCCCGATTCGTTGCCGTTGACCGCCGCTGAGTCGGACACCTCTTTCTCCGATCGTCGTCTCCAAACCTTCGGGCAATTCCGTATCAATAAATTCTGCAATATCTGCCATTTCGATAGCAGCGCGGAGTTTTTTGGCATCTACTTTTCCATGGTCTGCACCAAAAATAATGTTATTCGTGATCGTATCGTCGTACAAGAAGACATCCTGCGGCACATAAGCAATATGGCGTTGCCAGGCTGCCAGATTTTTTCGGGTCAGCACTGTTTTGTCCAATTTGATTTGACCGGATTGCGCTTCCAATAGACCGACAATCAAATCAATAATCGTCGTTTTTCCAGAACCCGTCGAGCCGACAAAAGCCACCGCTTGCCCTTTGGGAATATGAATGGTAAAATCGCTCAGCAAATCTTGAGCCATACCGTCGTAGCGAAAATGTATGTTTTCGAGGGTTAAGACATCTTGAAAGTCAATATTTGGCTGATCGGTTTCGCGCTGTCGTTGTCGTTCAATGCTGATGACCAAATCATCATACAACTTATCCAAAATGGGCAAATTATGTCGCACTTTACTCGCCGCACCGAATGCTTTCTGCAATGCTGGAAGCAACTTATAGCCAGCCACGGCATATAAACTCAAAATGGGCAATGCTGCATTCAAGTTGCCATAGATGGTGTAAATGTAAAGTGTGACCGACAAGATGCCACCAAAGGCGATAATTTCTAGTAAATACTTTGGGGCAGCCGTGATGACGCTAAATTTAGGCGCGATGGACGAGTAATGCTCGGAGGCTGTTTCATAGCGTCCATGAAAGTAAGGTTGAGCGTTGTAGGCTTTGACTGTTTTGATGCCAGAAAGCAGCTCTTCCATGTAGCGATACCGATTGACATTGGTCGACATTCTGTCTTCTCCCAATTGCTTGATATAGCGTTGGCGTAGCAAAAAAATCGCTCCATAAGCACCACCCAATACGACAAAAGCTACGAGAGCGACTTTGGGATTGACGAGTACCAAAAAAACAAAAATCACAAAGCTGACGACTGAGCGAGAAATCAACTCAATCAAGGGCTGTATGACACCACTCGTAAAGCCATTGACTTCAAAAATGAGATACGATTTGAGCTCAGAAGTGTTTTGATTCAGGAAAAAAGTATACGGCTTGCGGATGTAAGTATCCAACAATCGCATACACATATGATGTGCCACATACCAAGTGAAACGATGCTGAAACCAGATGGTGACGATGCTAAATAAATTGGCGATAGTCAGAAGTGCGATCACGAAAATGCCGGAGGCAATGAGCATACTTCTATGATTCTCAAAATGGAATGACTCATAGATATAGCTCAAAAAAGCATTGTCTCCAATCGCTTTGGGTGCAGCGATCAACTCCATAAATGGCAAAATAGAAGCCACTCCAGCCACTTCCAGCAATGCCGCCAATAATATAGCTATTGCCAAACCAATGGCATACTTTTTTTCCTTTTGTGTCAGCACATGACCGATTCGCTTAATCATACTTAAAGTTGGTTGTTAGGCGAATTGTGCTTGTGTCAAAAGGAGCGCGTCGGCAGTCGGTGATGATTGAAGAAAAGTGTAAGGATTCTTTGCATCTGTCGGACTACTTTCAACCTCAATCTCCTGACCAATACCCAAAGTGAGTGCCTGCTGCAAAAAGAAGTCCATCACGATCTGATCTTCTAAGGCAAATCCGGTAGAATCAAAAACGGTCTGTTGCGATTTTAGATACTGATAGTCAGCGGATTGCTTGATGACTTGATCCAAGTTGACAGCAATGTCTTTTTCTTCTAATTGCTGACATTCGCCTTCCACCACGGCTTGCCCTTTGAAATCAGGACAGACAAAGCTTTGCAACAAAAGCGATTTGGGCAACTCAATTTTGCCGGGAAAATCTGCGCCTACTGCATTGAAATGAACCGTTTCCTTAGGTGTTATTTGATCAAAAAGTGGACCTTCTCCTACATCTATGGAAGTAGCCGTACAGACAATATCCGATTGCGCTACAATGTCGGTGATGCTTGAACTTAGAATCTCCACATCTATGTTCAAAGGCGCAACACGTATCTGAAAAGACTCAACAGCAGCACGATCACTATCATAGATCAGTACTTTCTCTAATTCAAACACTCTCGACAGCGCGTGCAACTGTGTCACTGATTGCGCACCACACCCAATCAGCCCTAGCACTTTACTGTCGGGATGTGCCATCGATCGACTCGCCACTGCCGAAGCTGCGCCCGTCCGCAATGCTGTAGGTAGCACACCATCCATCAGCCCAATCAGATGACCGGATGCTGTATCGTAAGCGGAAATGGTAGACAAAATAGTTGGCAACTGATAGATGTCAGGATTCTGAGGATGATAGCCGACTACTTTGATAACGACCTCTTCCTCTTTTTTGTAGAGCGGCATCCACTCCACCAGACCCGTATGCGGAGTGGTATAGTGAAAGCCGGAGCGGGTGGGAATCTGTGTCTGTTCGGGATTGAAAGTCAAGAAGGCGTGATGTGTCCGTTCGATCAATTCATCCATGACGCGATCAATACCGAGATGATGAATGATGGTTTCAATGTCTTGGCTCGCTATAACTAGTGTCTGTTTAGTAGGCAAAGCAGTTGTTTTAGAGATGTGTAAGTTGTTGTCGCAAAGTATTAGAAAGGGTGATCTGTATGTTCGGAAATGGATCGGGAGGAAATCGCTAAGTTTTTTGAGCATCACAAATTTATATAATTGTTTTTGAAATGTGAGGCATTAGGAGATGATCGGACTAATCCCTATCTCATAACTGAGTCAATATTTGAAGCTTGTATTTTTTATGTATAGTCTAATAACCATTCAGAACAAAAAACCGACCATTCAGAACATTTGGGTAAATATTCTTGCATCTTGAAAATTACCTATTTACCTTTAAGATAAATTACTGAAATCACAATCATGAAAAAAAATCAATCCTACTTGCCGCTTGTCGTTCCATAAACGATTAATACAAACTACTCCGCAAGTCAACTTATATATCTCCATGTATACGTAATGAAAAAAGCGAATAATTGCCCTTAAGCAATACAGCCATACTTATGCCCTAATCCAAGGCTTTTTATCCATCAAGCTTAATTGAAAATGAGGACAAACTACATACTGATTTATAGTTATGTATATAAAAATGGTCATTCAGAACATTGATGACTGAAAATTTGGAGAAACAGCACCTCTGACCATATCTTAACATCCAATTACTAGATCACAAAGAAATAACATGCAACAATTCATATCAGGTCATAATGATTACCTCTTCTCTAATAAAATTACTGCAAACAATCTATCGCCAGCACTCATGATCAATTCTTCTGATTTATTTGAAGAAGACCAAATTTGGGTGAATGACCTTGAAGAACTACTAAATTCTAATATTTCTAATAATACTTATAAGATATTTCAGCTTGCTTACGACCTATCTATCAGTGAAAGACAGCTCAGGCGAAAATGCAAAGAATTATTAGGTTGTACACCTAATCAACTCTTTAGAAGAGTACGCATACAAAGAGCCAGCATCTATCTAAGTCGCAGAAGATTTAAGACTATCAGCCAAGTGGCATATGCAGTAGGGTATAGGGATGTGCCTTCTTTCAAGAATCATTATTTCAACCTACTTGGACGTTCTGTCAACGATGACATAGGTAAGTAAATCACTCTATAGTATATTTTCTCAAAATGTCCGTTTTGCTAATATTCTTGTCCGTTTCGCCGAGGTTATTGTCCGTTTTGCGAGCTTAGCTTGGCTTACATTTGAGTACCCATTCAGTTTATAATTGCAAATTATTATGATTAGTTATTTTCAATTTATCAGAACCCAATATTATGCCTAACAGAATTATGCATGTAGATGCAGAGCTAACCTTATTGTTAGCGTATTGCGCGAATGAAGCTTATTACTATCCCCCAAAAAGTGTACCTCCAGGATATGAATATGTTACTCATTGGACAGGTCGAAATCCTAGTATATTTGGTGGTGACGTAGAGACTTACGGATTGGTTTTCAAGGGGAACATTCCTGCCACCATTGGTAATTACATATTTACATTCAAAGGAACAGCAACTTTTTGGGATGCTTACGAAGATATATTTGCTGATTATACCCCCTTTATTGCTTACCGAAATTCCAGTAAACAGAACCAAGTAGAAGTAGCAGATGGATTCAATAGCATCTACAGTACAGATACAACTTCGGGTGGACATGACTCTATGCAGAAACAGCTCTTCGGGTTGTTGGATCAATACAAGCCAAAACGACTAATGATCACGGGACATAGCTTGGGTTCTGCACTAGCAGAGTTGTTCACTTTAGATCTGTTGATTTCCTTTCCAAATCTAGACTTCACCGTTCAACATTACAACTTTGCCTGTCCGAGGGTTGGTACTGCTGGATTTGCTCATCTTTACAACGAGCTTACTCAAAGCAGTTCAAAAGTACAAGCGACCATAAGAATTGTCAATGATAAAGATATTATACCATGTGTGCCTTTCACTATCATGGACTATAAGCACGGTCCTGATTACTTCTTGTGTAGTTTCAAAGAACGTGATGCAATTTTGCCTCACTTTACGGTAAGACATAGCATCTATAACTACTTTCAAGTACTCTTACAAGTGATGCATCATCCAAATCAGGTCTATAATGGTCCTGTAAGAGGCTATCATCATGTACCTTTAGAAAGTTACGCTCCTGCTGCTCATCTTACCGAATGTAGTTTAAGTGATTTGGCAGATGAAATGGAGACAAGCAGTCAAAAAATAAGAGCACTGAAGTTGCAGTCCGATACTGCAACTGCTGTAAAATCAAATACACCTAATAGTGGTTCTATCACGATTGCGTATCAGAATGATGTAGGCGCAGGATATGAGAAAAATTATGAGCTGCTAGTCGTTGCTTGTGATCCTAGAAATCTAACTAAAGTATGCGATTATGACGACATAGAATTAAAGATTTTTAGCCAACTTAAAAACTTTACTTTCCATACTACTTTAGTCAGGGTTCCAGTACCTAAATCCACGCAAAAGCAAAAGCAAAAATCTAACCCCATACCTGCGCATGGTGTCATTTTCTCTCCTTTTCAGCTCGAAAAGATGTCAGGCAGGGTATATGGATTCCGAAACGAATCAGCAAAAACGTTTGGTCTGAAAGCTGCTAATGCGATGTCTGAAAATCTGGTCACCATCTATCAACTACTTGGACCAGAGGAACAACCATATAGTCCAGAACACTTCGAGGAAATTCTAAAAGAAGACTTGGAAACACTTGATTGGTGGAAATACGGTACAAATTACACTATAGAAGAATCTGTAACTACACCTTACTTCGATCATTTTTCACAGACTGATCTAAAAGACGGGTTACCTTGGCTTTGGCTGGATAAGCAAGGAGACCATCGTACGCTTTATGTGCATGCTTCCACTTGCTTTGAGTCTGCTTTAGATTGTTGGGGGTACGAAAATATGTTATTAGAAGAACGTGCTAGTGCATTGCCTGACGATAAGACAGCACCTATTGCTATCATCGGAGCTGGAGTAAGTGGGTTATTATTTTCTGTGAAACTAAAGCGTCTAGGCTATACCAATATTGATATTTTAGAAAAGTCTGATCGATGTGGAGGTAAAACACATACGATCAAAAAAGATGGTCCATACCCTTCGGGTTCTGATCAACCGACCTACTGTGAGTTAGGGACTTGCTACATGTCTCCTGCCTATGACCATATGATAAAGGATTTACAAGCGTACTTAGTGGGCAATGAGCAAATTCCTTTTGGGAATAAAGTAAATAGAGGAATTGATACGCATGGTCAGCTACCTTCTAGTTTCAAGATTCATGGGGTAATAGACAATACAGAATATGTGTTGAGAAAAGCAGAGGCAGAATTAGGTTTAGGAGATGGAAAGCTCAGTAGTATCCGTGCAAAGGCATTGATCTTTGAGGAACTATTGAAGTATATCATTCTACACCGTGAATTTTTCGGACAAGCCTTCCCTATGCCATCTATTGCCCCCAAAATATTGCTAGATGAGCATGCATCTAAGACCTTTTCTGAGTTTTTATCTCACTACGGGTTGAAAGGAATGATCGGCACCTTACAATATGGATATGAAGTACAAGGGTATGGCGTACTAGACAAAATACCTGCCTACTATGGATTAGTATGGATTAATCCTCCGATCATTGAAGCGATCATCAAGAATAGCTTTATCGAGATCATAAATGACACTGGAGTACCCATTGAGCATTTACTACATGAACTCTCCTCACATTTGCACAATGAAGAACTCAAGCACCTATTGGAATCAATCATTCATACCATCAATAAAGATTTGCCTAAACCCATTCCAATTGTCACTTCGTGGTCGGAAGGATGGGGCGATCTATGGACGCAAATTGTCGAAAAGGAAAACCTAAATATTCTATTCAAAACAGAGATTATGAGCATCCAAAGACAGTAATGCTTCAACTAATTCAGCTAGAGGAACTGTAGGTAGCAGTTTCCTCTATGCGCTAAAAGATGCAATCTTGTATTTAGTAACAGTAGGGTCGAGTAAACTTTGAGAAAACTACGCCCTCATAAATTTTTATACTATGAAAAAAATATTTACCATTTTAGCTTTTCTACCTTTTCTCCTCCTACCTACATCTAAAGTCTCTGCACAGGAGTTGGTAGATATAGTAAATACAGGTTTGTCCACACCATTAGGTATCGAGATATGTGGAGATCAATTATACATAGCAGATGATGATGGGGGAGTTTTGAGGGCAAATCTCACAAACGCATTGCCCACCACTCCGACACAAGTATATTCAGGTCAGGCAACTGATATTATAAAAGTAGGTGATGATTTTTTTGTAGGTGGTGTTGATGCTATTCGTAAGTTTGGTGCATCAGATACACCTCCTGTATCTCCCACGACGATCATATCAAGAAGTCGTACTTATGCCCCACTCCTACGTGTAGGGGATTCTATTTATGTAGCTTCTTGGAATAATGATAGAATATTTAAATTCAATATTAACGATAATGATCCGCAATTAGAAGCAAAAGCTTCTGCAAGAGTTCCCTTTGGTTTAGCAATTAAAGGGAATGACCTATATGTATCAGAATTTAGCAGTAATAGAATAGTTAAGTTTGATATCACTGAGTCTAATCCTACACCAAGTGTAGTGGTTTCAGGAGTCAGAAACCCAGCAGGACTTACTTTCAACGGCAACTTCTTATACATTGCTCAATCAGGTAAACTGGTTCGTATAGATATCAACCAGGAAAATCCTACCATTGAAGACGTAGTAACAGGTCTAAGACGACCTTGGTTAAGTAAATTTGATGGAATAGATATTTACATCCCTGATGGAGACGCAGGGAAAGTGGTAAGATTCACAGTAGGAGCTCCTACTTTAGCTCGGATACCGCCTGTATGCGGTGCTAACGCAAGTGCCCAACGAGGTGGTGCTTCTCCCACTGGTGGTGTCTATAGCGGTACAGGCGTAACTGACAACGGCGATGGCGAAACCTTCACTTTTGACCCTGCTACTGCAGGAGGTGTCGGTACTTACGAAATCACTTATACCCTTGGCGAACAAAGCACCACTACAATGCTAGAAGTAGTTACCCCTCCCAACGTAGACTTTACTACTCTTGAAGATGTACGAATCGATGCCGGTGTACAGACCACTTTGAGCGGAGGTACGCCTATAGGTGGTGTTTATAGTGGTACAGGTGTCACTGACGACGGTAATGGAACTACCTTTACTTTCGATCCATCGATAGCAGGAGTGGGTGTAGTGGAAGTTACCTATTCTTTCAATGATGACAATGGCTGTGACGGCATGGCAACTACAACTTTAAATGTATTGCCGATGGGTGCACAGACTGAAGTAGTCGATGTCATCAGCGGACTTTCTTTCCCTTATGGCGTCGAGATTGAAGGCGATATCATGTATATCTCCGACGATGCTACTGGTATCATTTATCAAGTGGATTTGACTGCTGCCACACCGACCGCCACACCCATTTTGACAGAGCTTATTCAGCCGCGCGGTATGGAAGTAGTAGGCAATGAATTGTATTTCACGACAGGTTTTCAAATTCGGAAAGTTGATTTGACACAAACACCACTCAGTCCAACTATCGTCATTGAAGATTTGAATGATGGTGCAAATGATTTGGTATTTTATAATGACAGTCTCTATGCTTCTTTGGAAGAGAGTGACCAGATTATCCGATTTGATATTAGTCAAGCTAATCCAGCTATCGATACGCTAGCAGATAGTGGATTGTCTGCACCTACAGGTATAGATATAGAGGATGATGTGCTGTATGTGGCTGAGTTTTTGAGTGGTCAAATCTCTACAGTAAGTCTAAATCAATCTGATGCTAGGGTAGAAGATTTTTTATTTGGTGCATTTGATCCAGTAGGGGTCATCGTGGAAGGGACCTATCTATATCTAACTACTCTTAATAACATACAAAGATTTAATCTAGATCAATCTTCTTCTTCTGCTGAAGTACTAGTCCGCAACTTAAACGCACCTAGATTAGCTGATTTCTACAAGGGCGACCTCTATTTTGCAGAATCTGGTACAGGAAAAGTCAGAAAGCTCACCAGTATCAATGTCGTCTTTGATGATTTAGGTAGTGTTTGCCTAAGCGATACGGCTGTGGTCTTAGGCGGTGCTACACCTCAAGGAGGCGTCTACAGTGGTACTGGTGTCACAGATGACGGAAACGGAGAGACCTTTACATTTGATCCAAGCATCACAGGAACAGGAGAACAGACGATCACTTACACAGGTGCAAATGGAACGACGGCAACGGCTACTTTGATGGTTAATGATGTGGTCGCTTCTATCAGCGAAGTATCTAATGTGAGTTGTGCCGGCGATATGGATGGTTCAGCTACTGTACAAGTGGACATGGGTACTGGCAGTTACACCTATTCTTGGAGCAATGGTGCTTCTACTGCTACAGCGAGTGGTTTGGGAGCCGGAATGTATCAAGTCACGATAAGCGATACTGGCGGTTGTTCTGATACGCTCGAAGTCATGATCACCGCACCTGATAGCTTAATGCTTAGTCTTACTGCTACACCGACGACTAGCGAAACTAATCCTGACGGAAGCATTCAGACTACTGTGAGCGGAGGAACGCCACCTTACAATTACTCATGGAATAATGCAAGTGAAGAAGCAAACCTGAATGGACTAGCAGCAGGAACGTATGTCCTTACAGTCACAGACGCCAATGATTGTTCAATAACAGCTAGTGTAGAAGTAATACTAGAAGAACCTGACCAGCTCACAGGCGACATCTGCGTAGATGCCATCGCTATTGACAGCTTATTTGGTGGTGCATTTGAAGAAGCACAAACTTCCAGTATCTACGACAATACCAACTATACCAATCTAGGCGATAGTGATATTATTGCTGTACCTGACTGCTTTTTCGATGAAAGTCTAGAACGTACGATTTGGTACACCTTCATAGGCGATGGCGAACGCTACACCATCAGAACTACTTCATGCAGTGCGACTGATCCAATAGTAGATAACGATGCCTCAATGGCACTCTACACAGGTGCGTGCGATTCGCTTACAGAGATTGCTTGCAATGACGATGAAAACTTTGATGCAGAACTATACAATGCCGCTTTGACGATTGGTACAGAAGTAGGCACTGTTTATACTCTCGTCATAGATGGTGTACGATCTAGTCTTTCTGAAGGCGATGGTGAATTTTGTCTAGAAGTGACCAAACTGATGCCAAGTAGCGTCACTGATATTCGCACTACTGACATTGCTGTCTATCCTAATCCAACTAACGGACTATTGCAAATAGACAATATCCTAGCGGATGAAGTAGAAGTATTCGATCACATCGGTCGTCGAGTCAAAACCTTCTCTATACCAGATCAAACCTACGATATTTCTGATCTGCCGAATGGATTGTATCTATTGACCATCAAAAAGGATGATGCTGTCTATACAGCAAAAGTGGTTAAACAATAAATTACTCAATATCATAAAAAATACATCTAAAAATGAATACATCAAAAACACTCACCATCGCTAGTGCTACAGCCATCGTACTAGCCATATTTGGTTTATCTGTTCTTTTCACGTCGTCCTCTTCTACAGAAGAAGCGCAGCAGCACCTCATTAGCAAATTGACAGCCGATGTAGAAGCCATGCAGACTGAAATTCAATCCTTACAGGAAGAAAGTCCTGCCAACTCAACGCTTGACCCGTTTATTGGTCAGATTATTATGTTTGGAGGCAACTTTGCACCACGTGGATGGGCATTTTGTGAAGGGCAACTTTTAGCAATAAATTCGAATCAAGCTCTATTTTCCCTATTAGGGACTACCTATGGTGGCGATGGCAGAACTACATTTGCTTTGCCTGACTTGAGAGGACGCGCGCCCGTACATGCTGGTACAGGTCCTGGTCTACCGACCATACAGCTTGGACGAAGATACGGTAGTGAATCGGCTCAGTTTACTGTTCAGCCCAATGTCAGCACGATCCCATTCAGCGGGAGAAGAGGGTCTGGTAGTTCTGATAATATCGTCACAAACGTTACGCTCAATGTGAATAATGGGCAGTCGACGATTTCTACTGTCGGTCCACGATTAGGTGTTAACTATATTATTGCACTGCAAGGTTTTTTCCCTTCACGTAATTAGAATATTTGGAGACGATTCATAAGCTTTAGTTGATGAATCGTCTCTTCTATTTTCCTTTCTAGGTATTCACTATTTGACCACTCAGAACAAAAAGGCGATCATTCAGAACGTTTAGAGGACGCAAGGAAACTATACGGCATAGGAAACGATTTTAAAACATATTAGAAAAATTTTAAATTGACCAACTATGAAAAAGACATCTATCCTTACCAACCTCCTATTTTTGAGTAGCTTATGTTTGCTTTCTGCTCAGTCAGACCTCAACCTTTCACTCGTAGCGAGTCAACCAACTTTGCTAGAAGGCGAAACGGCAACCTTTACCTTTATTCTAGAAAATACCTCTGCGACAGACATCAGTGATGTTACGGTTGCCTTTACTGAACTGGACGACGCAGAGCTTGTCGAAGGCAGTACGACAGCCACCAATGGTACTTACACAGATAGCTGGGACATCCCAACTTTGGCAGCTGGCGCGAGTGATAAGCTGCAGTTGGAATTAAGCAGCACTGGTTACACTTTTTTTATCGTAGAAGTCATCAGCGATATTAATAGTAGTGGTGAGTTACTGGCTAGACGTTGTAGTGGCTTTAGAAGTGGCACGGGCGACTACACAGAATTTTATGAAGGCTGCTCCAAAAGTGCGGATGAAGTCATCTACCCGACAGAGCGTTTTGATGTCAATTTTGTAGCGGTTGATTGTTTCCCAACACAACCTACTGCTTGCGGCGCCAAGTATAATGTCACCGTCGCTAATACGGCTGATGTCGCTTCTGCATCCTTGAACTTATTCCTCCGTGCCTTTTTGCCGGATGGTGCACCTTTCTATGCTCAATCAGGACCTACCCTGACACTGCCTAGCATCCCTGCCAATAACACGATTGTATTCACAGCAGACTTTGGAGATTGTGTAGAACCTTCTGAATTTGCGACTTTGGAAGGCTTAGATATCGGATTGACGCAGAGCGATGTGGTCTCGCTTTTTGCAGTCGGTCGAACGCCCTTTTCGTTATCGGAGATCGAAGATTCAAGAGCTATTGAGTATTGCGCTTACAATAATCAAACAGACATTGAAATCTTAGTCGAAAGTAGCGGTATCATTGGTGCAGACAATACCGCAAGTTTCAAAGTAATGGTCACTAATTTAGGTAACGAAACCGCCGAGTTCGTCCAGATTACTTATGGTGTCAATCAATATGCAGGGGATGTTCGTAGTCCTATCATCACCTATTCGGGGCAAAGCGACTTTTCAGGAAGTAGTTTTTCCGAAGAACGAACTATCATCTTTGATCGAGCAGCCTATTGGAATCTTGTGGATTTATCTTCAGGCGATACGGCTATCATGACTGCTACGGTCTTTGTTTCAGAGGACTTTTTCGATATTGATGACTTCACAACAGATATTTTTCTAAGCGAGAATAGTTTTGTGGAAGATCCAAATCCTACTAATAATCAGAAAAGCATTTTTTTCGAAAGAAGAGATGCCATTGATCTTGCATTAAAAATGGAAACATCCACTTTCCCATTTACTCAATTCGAGCCGAATACCGTCATTTTAGCCTTAACCAACAACGGTAATATAGCTGCCAACAATATAGAAGTCGCCCTCGATCTATCCGATAAAACACAAGCCGTCTTAGTCGGCGAATTTGACCCGATAGCATCCGTAGGTATGTTCAGACCTGTCTCCAATCTTTGGCAAATCGAAGAACTGATGCCTGGCATGACAGCAACTTTAGAAGTGCAATATTTTCCATTGGTAGAAAACTATATAGCCTACGCGCAAGTAACGGCTGCCGATCAAGAAGACTTGGATTCGACGCCCGGCAATGGTAGTTGTTGTACAGTCAATGAGGATGATGAAGCGATCATATCAGCAGCAGACGATTTCGGATTGATAGAAAATCGGAGGCAGCCTACTTGGGCGACTCAATTAAGCATTTATCCAAATCCAACTACCGACATGCTGCAATTTAATGGACAAATGGCTGAAAACACCATTTATTTCATCATTGATTTATTGGGGAAGACAGTAGAGAAAGGGCGATTGCAAGACAATCAAGTTGAGGTGAGTCATTTAACTAACGGTGCTTACTTTTTAGTAACAGAGATAGGCGTTTGGCGATTTGTCAAACAATGATTTTAATGGCAAGAGAGCAATAGGGCTAATGTACAACTGACTCTATTGCTTTGCTCAATTTTTAGCGCATAGCTTTCACACAGCGCACATAATTCCCTGTTCTTTTATCTTGTCCTATGAGCTTCAAAACACCTTCCCGATCAGCTTCAAATATGTACACCAATTCTCCGCCCGAACCTTTCAGCGTATCTTGACTCCACCAAAAGCTAAGTCGCCCTCCTAAAACCGAACCATAAGCATCAATACGTCCACCCATCTTTGCGTTGAATCCGCTATCACCATCTTGAAGTAATCGACTGCCTGCCACACCTTTCCCACCCAAGTAGTTGACCAATTGTTCCCAATCTGTTTTAGTCGGAATACGAAATCCTGTCGGACAAATGTTGCAGTTCATGATCGTCTGATAACTATAGAGAGTGCCAAAGTCCAGCTTACTATTGTTGTTATAATAAGCGTATCGAGCTTGATTATCGTAGAATTGTACAGTCTGCCCTCGTTCTAGTCCATTTGTAAATTGCACCATTATAGAGTCCGAACACTCAAATTCGGTCAACTTCAAATTTTCTGCCATCCAAGTTTGTGTACCGATTTGTATAATGGGATATGTGTTAGCTTGACTATCTTTGATGCTATCTTGTGGTGAAGCAATGGTAGTAAATATGGTACTTTTTTTCTCACTTTGGCGACATGAATGTAGACTAAACAGGAAAAGAGTAAAGAAGCAAAGCGTAATCCACTTAACATTTAGCAAAAGTGAAGAGGATACTCTCTCATAAATATGTTGATAAATTTTGGTCAGTTTACTCAAAAGATAAGTAGCTTTAGTTTTCACAACGAACGTCTATATTTTGAACAACTATCTTGCCAAGTGCTTTCGGAATCTTCTTCTATACTGCTTGACAGTTGTGGTGGCTTGTACCAGTGAGCATATAGACTTGTCATCTGCTAACGAAAAAGAGGTACAAGATTACCTCATCAAAGCGGAACAATTTTTAAATATCAATCAAAATGACTCTGTACTCGCCTACCTCTCGCCTCTTGTAATAGCAGCCCAAAAAGTAGAGTTACAAAATGCTACCCAAAATCTGAAAGTCAGGCTGATGATAGCCAAAGCCAACGAACAAAATAACCATAACGTCACTGCCCTCCTCGAACTTAAAGAACTGATCGAAGAAACTAGAAAGCAAAAGTTGTGGACAATTTATACAGAAAGTGCGCTTACACTTGCCAGACTCTACCACAAAATGCAGCGGTTCAACTTGTCAAAACAACAGTTGGAAACTTCTAAAGTTATCATTGATCGCTTCGAGCTAGATCAGTATGTCCTTGAGTGGATTATTTTAAATGCTCATTGGCATGAAGAGGTGGGTTCAGCTGACTCAACAACCTACTATATTGATTTAGTGAGCCACACACTTGACTTAACAAATAGTAGACCCAACATTCAGGCTGAGTACTACATGATCAAAGGATTGTTGTCCTCCAGACAAGACTTGAATCAAACCATTCAGTATTTCCAAACTGCTGTCGACCTGATACGTCCAATGAATGATAATGAAGGCTTAATGCTTTTATACCACTTAATGTCTAGAGAATATGGCATCTTCAATCAGGACGATCAGTCATTGGTTTGCAGTGATTCTGCTATGGTGGCGGCTTATCGTGCCATCGCAAAGGGACAGCTAAATAGTAGTCATGTTTTTGTTAGTGTCAACTCCCAGAGAAGAACCATATATAAAAATCTAGGTCAGCCAGATTCAGCGCTATATTATGTCGAAAAAGGAAATGGAGAACGGTTACGTTACACGCGAGACCAAGAACGATTTCGATTCAGAGAATTAGATGTTCAATCTACCAATCAACAGCAATCGCTATTGCTACAAGAGCAAGAGCAACAAATCAAGACTGATCGTGCCATTCAAATTTTGCTCTTTAGCGTCATCTTTTTGGCAGTCGTCCTACTCATTTTAATTGTCAGGAACTATCAAAAGCAAAAACAAACCAACCAACAGCTCGCCGCTCAAGCCCAACAACTCGCCCAACTCGACCAAATGAAGTCTCGCTTCTTCGCCAACGCCAGTCATGAACTTCGCACGCCCCTCACCTTGATGCTCGCACCAATCAAAAAGCTGCTACAAGACGATCACTTGACGCCAAAACAGCATCAAATGCTCAATATCGCTGCCCGCAATGGCAAACAGTTGCAGCAACTCACTACCGAAATTTTGAACTTACGCAAACTGGAACTCGGCAATTTAGAGGTAACCGCTCACCCAACTTTGCTGTATGACTTTTTCAGTACCCACTGCGCTCAATTTACCTCTTTAGCGGATAGCAAGGGGATTGAATATATCATTGATGTACAGATAGATAGAAAGGTCATAGGGCAAATAGATCAAGAAAAATGTCGACAACTGATCTACAATCTCCTCTCCAATGCTTTCAAATTTACACCTAGCGGAGGACAAATTCGTTGTCATGTTGCTTTGCAAAATGGGCACCTAAAATTTGAAGTGTCCGATACAGGTGAAGGTATTCACAGAGATGATCTACCTCATGTTTTTAATCGCTATTTTCAGACCAATCGACCTGAAAAGCCCATCGAGGGCGGCACAGGCATAGGACTCGCTTTGTGTAAAGAATATGTGGAACTATTTGATGGCAAAATGGAAGTGAAAAGTGCGCTCAATCAAGGAAGCACATTCAGTGCCAAATTTCCTATCGAAATAAAAGAGACAGCCGTTTTTGTCCCCAATGAAATAACAACTCCTTTAGTAAAAAACACATCGATCGCCACTAAAAAAAGCAATCACCAAACACACATCTTAATCGTAGAAGATCATCCCGATTTAGGAAAATACCTCAAAATGGTGCTATCCGATCATTATCAAGTGACTCTAGTCGAAAACGGGCAAGCCGCTTGGGAGTATTTATTCACCAATGAAAACGAATCACCTGCTTCCAAATGTGATTTGATCCTTTCAGACTTGATGATGCCAGTGATGGATGGCTATCAGTTATCAGAGAAACTAAAATCGCATAATGCAACACGTCACATTCCAGTCGTGATGTTGACCGCTCGGGCAGAATTGAGAGATAAACTAAAAGCTTTGCGCATCGGTGTCGATGACTATTTGACTAAACCGTTTGAAGAAGAAGAACTACTCGTACGCATCCAAAATTTATTGGAACGCCAAACCATCAAAAAGGAACTTCAAACCGAAGACAAAAAAGCAGTTGCTGACATCTCCCAAGAAGATCAAGACTGGCTACTTCGTTTTGAGACTTATGTACAGCAACAGCTCTCTTCTGACCTACTGTCTGTCTCGCTATTAGCGGACGAATTTGCGATGAGCGAACCCACACTATTTCGCCAAACCAAACGACTCACAGGACTCTCCCCACTACAATACATCAAAGAAGTGCGACTCAACAAAGCCTTGCACCTGCTTGAAACTCAAACCTATAATTCGGTCTCAAAAGTCGCGTATGAAGTTGGTTATGCGGATCATAGTGCTTTTGCGCGAGCATTTAAGAAGCGATTTGGGAAGTCGCCGAGTGGGGTGATGGGGTGATAGATGTTTGAAACACACAGATACATAGGGCACATAGAATATTGGCTAAAACTATCATCATCCTTGGGATTTGAGGATTTCATTTGTTGTAGAGAAACAGTATACTATTAAGCTCATAGTGCTTCTTATGTCGCTTTGGGCGGGTGGGCGTTTGTACACGCGGAGCGATTTGTACAAACTAGCGTTTTTTGCTCACTTTTTTTGGCAATGCAAAAAAGTGAGAGCCTAGCCGGCTTGAGGCGAACTCAAGCTCAGGAAAAAGTAATCAAGAATTGAAGTGAGAACTCAAAGTATGTAATAAGAATAGTTTTGTGTCTGCCGCACTTATGGGGACTCCGTTCAATCCCCCGACATTCGGAACAGGTGCGTTTCCATCCTATCTTACCCACTTGAATTCAGCTCGCAAACAACTGATTTTCAATACCATCCCACCCTTTTTGAAAGAAACAGCACAGCATTTGAACGATACAGCATAGTCAAACCTGCCACCTTTGTAGTACATCTATTTCAAATAAATATGAGTCACACTGCAAAAAATACTATGCCGGTAGAAGCAAATCACAAATGGTTGAAAAGACTGAATAACATTCTAGACGAACACCTTGCTGAAACAGATTTGGACAATGAACGCCTTGCCGATCTAATGAACATCAGCGAACGCCAATTCTACAGAAAAGTCAAAGCAGCCACGCAGCAAACCCCTAATCACTACATCCGCACTTATCGACTGAAAAAAGCAAAGTCATTTCTAGAGACAGGCACTTTTCGGACAGAAAGAGAAGCCTGCTTTGCTGTGGGTTACGTCAACACCACTTATTTTAAAAAGCAATTCGTCTCACTATTTGGCAAAACACCTTTGCAGCTACTCCGTGAAAATGGCTGGCGATGAGAGATGATACTTAGGATTGAATTTATATACATAATGTACAAAAATGACCGTTCAGAACAAAAAAGCGACCGTTCAGAACATTTTGAGCTCATTTTTAGGTAGAAATACTCCAATTGTCAATCTTAGCCCGCAAAACCACTGATTACTCTTTTGGGAAAATTACAAACGCTATGAACAATCTATTTTATCGGCATCGCCTTACCTCGACAGTGAGTACATTATGCTTATTGTTTTCACTTTTATTTGCTGTTGGTGTATCTGCTCAGTCCAAATTATGGCAAGCCACTACACCAAATCTCGAAAAACAAGCAACTGACCTTATGCCACAGTTGCCAGAAATAGACGACCAACGACTTTTCAAGCTCTCCGTTGATAAAATGATTGAGGTGACCGCACTCGCCAAAAGCGAAGGGGCGACTGCCACGACAACGACTATCGATCTCCCACTTCCCGATGGCGCTTTTCAGACGTTCAAAGTCTGGGAAAGTAGCTTGATGGAAAAAGGACTGCAAGAGAAATATTCCGAAATCAGAACCTATCTGATTCAAGGTATCGATGATCGTCATGCTTCGGGGCGCATCATGGTGAGTCCCTATGAGTTCAGTGCCTATTTTGCTTCTTTCCACGCCGGACGAGAGGTATTTGTGCGCAAAGTGTATAAAGGTCAATCGAACACTTATGTGAGTTATTTGGGGAAAGATGCGCCTGTAGATGAGGACTGGTCTTGTGGTTATGTGGAAGAAGAAACTGCACACTTCGGGAAGCGTCCTCAAGGTGAAAATTTGCAAAAGACGACCACCTTAACCACAGGTGATCAACTCCGTCTGTTTCGACTAGCCATCACTTTCCCCGGTGCTACTTCTGAAGCTAATAATTACACAACTAAAGCAGAAGCTTTAGCAGGGATTGTTTCTTTTTTGAGTGAAATCAATGCCGTCTATGAGCGTGATCTTTCCATACGATTTGTGATGCCCGACAATTCGGATGAAATCATTTTTTTAGATGATGCTACCGATCCGTTTACGACTAATGGAGGTAACTTATCCCTTACCGAAAACCAAGTAATTCAGCGACAGTACATTGGATTAGAGAACTATGACTTGGGCTTCATATTTGTGTTGGGAGGTTGTTGTGGTGCGCAAGGGCGTGTATGTACAGATGCCCGAGAGCGTTCCATGAATAGGTTTCGTGATTTGAGAATTACTTGTCACGAAATTGGACATCAATTTAGTGCCGCACACACTTTTTACTACTGCGATGGTCGAAGTGATGGTGGAAATGAAGTAGGCAGCGGTACAACAATTATGTCCTATATAGGTATTTGTGGACCTACTAATGTCCCAAATCCAGGAGGACTGAACTACTTTTCTGCTCGTACCAGAGATCAAATACTAGATCATATCGACCAAGTTGTTACTTGCGGTACTACGTTACCAACAGGGAATACAGCTCCATCCATTACAGTGCCTACTAGCGGATTTTATATTCCAAAAAAAACACCTTACATCCTTTCAGGCTCTGGCAGCGATCCCAACAACAGCATCGTGACTTACTCCTGGGAGCAAAACGATCCTGCAGCTCCTGGCATAGATCCAACCATCGACCCAGTGGCATCGGATGGTGATGTACCTATTCAGCGGCATTTCAACCCAACAACCAGTCCTGAGCGTATCATTCCTGAATTTCCACTACTCTTAAGTAACACATCTTCCAATTATGAGCGCCTACCAGCTTACACTAGGCAGTTAACTTATCAACTTTATGCCAGAGATAACCAACCTGGTGCAGGTGGGACTATTGCTAAAGAACTGAATATCAATGTCGATGGTACAGCAGGACCTTTTGTGGTCACCTCACAGAACACTTGTTCTACTGTAATGGCAGGTAACAGTCAGACGATTACATGGAATGTTGCCAATACAAATAATACTAATGTCAATGTTCAACAAGTCAATATCTTACTTTCCGTAGATGGAGGATATACCTGGGACTACACACTAGCTAATAATACAGCAAATGATGGCAGCGAGTCAGTTATGCTACCAAGCAATATTTGTACAGATCAAGCTAGGATAAAGGTAGAAGCAGTAGGAAATATCTTTTTTGATATTAACGATCAAAATTTCAGTATCGACGATGGCTCAACCATTGAAACGCCTTCTGCTTTAGCTTTCGATGGTGTAGATGATGGATTGATAGTAAACGACAACACTGTCGGCAACTTTGGTACAGGTGATTTTACCATAGAAGCGCAAGTAAAAACAAGTTTCGCAGGCGGCTACATAGCTTCAAAAAGAGAGGAATGCAATGGTGATCTAAGTTTTTGGAACATCCGTATAACATCAAATGGATTTGTTAATGTGGAACTTCTTGAAGGCACAGGAGGAACAAATGGCTCATTGACAGGGAGTACGAATATAGCGGACGGAAACACCCATCATATTGCTGTGACAAGGGAAAGTGGTATCTTAAAAATATGGATTGATGGACAAGAAGATGCCAGTAGAACTCTGACCTCTAATCTTAATAGTAATGCAGCCATCACATTAGCTAGCAATGTTTGTGAAATTACTTTCCAAGGAGAAATCACGGATTTTAGAATTTGGAATATTGCTAGAAGTAATTTAGAGATCAACGACAACAAGCTTTGCCGTTTGAATGGTACAGAGACAGGGCTTCAGTTGTATTACCCACTGATGATTACCAACTGTGGAGGATGTGGAATATCCGGAGTATTAGATGCTACTTCCAATAACTATCACGCCACGCCTCAAAATGAAACAACGATTGTTCCTTCGACGATTGACATAGAAGAATGCCCAAGTTGTACGAACGGTAATATTACGATCAATAGCCAACCTTCTAGTACAAGTGTAGCTAATGAGGTAAATGCTTCTTTTAGTGTAGCGGCAACTGGTAATAATGTCTCTTATCAATGGGAAGTCAGTATGGATGGCGGCGTAACTTTTGCTCGAATCCCAGAGGCTGATGCGAGTACATATACCTTTACTGCCAGTAATTCACAAAACGGCAATCAATATCGCTGCGTATTAGTCAATGGATGTGATATCCAGACTTCTACTGCTGCGACATTAACGATTAATTGCAGCTCACTAAACCTAAGCACCATCACAGGAGAAACCACTCCTTGCCAAAATAACTACTATACTTATTATGTCACACCAAATGTAGATGTAGAAACCTGGTCTTGGTCAGCACCTAGCGATTGGGAATTGACGCTTTTCGACAACATGGTTTTCGTGAAAGTCGGTAGTGGCAGTGGTAATTTAAGTGTTACTGCAACAGACTACTGCGGTACTATAGATACAGAAACATTTGCTGTCAATCCCGTCTTGGTAGAAATCACTACTCAGCCTAGCTCGCAGACCATCACAGAAGGTGCTGCCGTCAATCTAACTGTAGGAGTGAGCGCAGGTGGTGGCACGACGACTTACACTTGGCAGCAAAGTGTAGATGATGGATTGAATTATAGTAACGTATCAGGCGTCAGTGCAGCTACTTACAACATTGCTTCCGCTACACTGGACTTAGATGATAGTAAATACAGATGTATCATAGAAAATGGATGCCTTACAGATACTTCTGCGGTCGCTACCTTAACGGTCAATTGTGCTACTTCTGCACCAACTATCACAGGCAGCATCATCGGCACAAATACGATCTGTGGAAATGCAATGCTGACCTATCAAATCGCTCCTGTTCCTGGCGCAACGAGCTACATCTGGACATTGCCGAGTGGATGGTCTGGTACTTCGACGACCAACTCGATCAACGTGACTGCTAACGGCACAACTGGGACTTTGAGCGTCAGTGCTATCAATAGTTGTGGTTCAAGCAATACCGTCTCTTTGGAAGTAGCTGCTAATCCAAATACTTGTCAAGCTGCCATTAACTTTGATGGGATAGACGACTACATCACAACGGCTCAAAATGGGCAGTATCTAAATGCAGATATGACCGTTTCGTTTTGGGTCAAACCAGATCGAATCGAGGGTTTCCAAACACTCATTTTCAACGGTACGGAGTTTGAGATACTGATGGATGAAGGACAGCTAGTCTATCGGCACACGCGCTATGGTAGTAGTTATGATGATGCGGTGGATATTACTTTCGCAAATATCTCGCTAAGCACTAATCAATGGCGTCACGTAAGTATTACTCGTGATGTTTCCGAACGTGAGATACATCTTTATATTGATGGTAGTTTGCTTGAAACAATACAGTGGGGAACCGCTTTCCCAAGTACACCCAGAAATAACGAAGACTATCCGCTCACTTTTGGTGCAGGACCCAATGCTTTGATTACGCACTTCAAAGGAAGTCTAGACGAAATTAAAATCTGGAGCGAAGAACGTACCACGACTCAAATCCTAGAAGATCAATATTGCCAACCAGTGGGTACAGAAACCAACTTACTGGCATATTACAGCTTCGATCAAGGTCAGCCAAACGGTGACAATTCAGCTATCACTACCCTCACAAATGCCGCTTCTGCTTATCCAGATGCCACTATTAATGAGCTATCTAAAACAGGCATAGCATCCAATATTGTGGATGCCACCAAGAGCAGCTCAATCAGCGGGAATGACTTCTTCTGTAGTGCAGGAGAGCAACTAGACTTTAGCATTGATCTGCCTGGAACACCGACTGTTACTTGGACACTGCCGAGTGGCTGGACAGGCAGTTCGACCAGCGAGACTGTTACAGCAACAGCAGGCGCAAACGGTGGACTAATCATCGCAGAAGCAACATTGGGTTGTGGAACAGTGCGATTGGAAAAAATAGTGACCTCCATCACACCAGAGACACCAAGTCAATTTTTGGGAGGAAATAGTCTAGACTTTGATGGCACAGATGATGGATTAACTTACCCAAGTGGAAAAATAGGAATCGCTAACTCAGGCTTTACCGCCGAACTTTGGGTCAAAAGAGGTAACAGTAACAGTTTTCAATATCTATTAAGCGAAGGAAGCTCTAGTACAGGTCTGTTGATTGGTTTTGTGAGTGGGAGTAAAGTAAGTATCCGAGATGAAGGCAATGAGCTAGTGACAACAGCGTCTTATACGGAACAAAATTGGCATCATTGGGCATTTGTGCATGATCCTTCTATTGCTAGTCCAAATGACAATCGTTTTATTTATCGCGATGGTATCCTAGTCGCAAGTGATCGAACAGAGAATACCATTAATATTGACGGTACATTTAGAATTGCTAACCACTTTGGTGGATACTTTGACGGCACACTCGACGAGATTAGAATCTGGAGCGTCGCACGTTCCCAAGCAGAAATTCAAGCCAATCTATACTGCCCAATCGACTGTATCAACAGCGATCTAGAGCTTTATCTTCCATTTGAAGATGGGATAGCCAATGCAGATAATACGACATTGACGACGACGACCGATTATAGTACAAATGCTAGTGTCGCAACACTTAGCAACTTCTCTCTAAATGGTACTGCTTCCAACTTTACAAGTGGTCTGGATATTTCGCTCTACGAAGACATCGACCAAGATGGCTTCGGCGGTGCGCTTTGGACCTGTGGCTCTACTGCCAACTACGTCACTAACAGCGACGACTGTAACGACAACGACGTCAACATCAATCCACTCGCCAGCGAAATCTGTGGTAACAATATGGATGACAACTGTAATGGCGTCACTGATGAAAATACTTTGGCACTTAATTTAGATGGCAATGATGATGAGGTAAGCTTTGGAAACACATTAGGTAATTTCGGGACGGGTGATTTCACTTTAGAAGCTAGAATCAAAACGACGCAGAAGAGTGGGTATATTCTTTCCAAAAGAGATGTCTGTGGTTTCGCTAATTTTTGGAATATCCGAATTAGTAATGACGGATATGTAAATATGGAAATGATTGAAGATGTTAGTGGTGGCAATAGAGGTACATTAGAAGGTATCACCGATATTGCTGATGGAGTATGGCATCACATAACAGTAAGTAGAGAAGCAGGAATCCTTAGAATATATGTGGATGGAAATTTTGAGGCTAGCAGAACGCTCACCACAAATATCAACAATTCAGCAGAACTAAAAATAAGTGGAAATGCTTGTACCAATCATTTTGAAGGCGAAATAGACGAAGTGCGCATCTGGAGCATCGCCAGAACAGCCACCGAAATCGATACCTATAAAAATGCTTCTCTTCCAGTCCCACAAACAGGACTCGACGCCTACTACGACTTCAATAACGACAACGCCACAGCAGCTGGCACAAACACTGGACAAACCATTGTCACCGACCGCACAGGCAACCACAACGGCACGATGAGCAACTTCGCTTTGACTGGGACAACCAGCAACTGGGTCGGCAATCCAACTCAAACAGGTTGCGGTGGTTGCACCGTTTCTGCTACCTTGAGCAACGATAGCCCAGTTTGCACAGGCGAAACCATCACCTTCACTGCACTACCATCAGGCGAAACCAGCTACGAGTTCTTCAACGATGCCAATATGAATGGTCAAGTCGATGGAGGCGAAAGTTTGCAGTCAGGTAGTGGTGAGACCTACAGCAGCAGTAGTTTGAGCGACGGCGATGTCATCAGCGTACTCGTCAATGGCTGCTCGGTAGCGACTTCTCCGGTAACAATTAATGCGATCCCCAATCTCGTCATCACCGACCCCGCAGCCGTTTGCGCGCCAAACACCGTCGACTTGACATCAGCAGCAGTAACAGCAGGCAGCGACGCAGGTACATTGGCATACTTTACCGATGCAGGTTTGACGAATGCGGTAAGTACACCAAGTACAGTGGGCGCAGGAACATATTATATCGAATTAACCGCAAATGGTTGTTCCACCTCCGCAGCAGTGACCGTGACCGTCAACGCCACACCAAACCTAGTCATCACCGATCCGGCAGCCGTTTGTTCTCCAAATACAGTTGACTTAACAGCAGCAGCAGTAACAGCAGGCAGCGACGCAGGTACATTGGCGTACTTCACAGATATAGGTTTGACGAATGCGGTAAGCACACCAAGTGCAGTGAGCGCAGGTATATACTATATCGAATTGACGGCTAATGGCTGTTCAGCATCCGCAGCAGTCAACGTGACCGTCAACGATATACCTGACATCGCCAGCATTGGGACACAAATGAATAGTTGTCCCGATGAAACTGTCGAATTGACGAGTCTAAATATCGTAGACAACAATAGCGTCTCAGGCACAACCACTACCTTCCACAGTGCTGCACCGAGTAGCGCGACCGATATGAGCAATCAATTGGCATCTACAACAATCACTGCTGACCAAACGGTTTTTGTCATGATCGCCAATACAACGACTGGCTGCTTCGATGTCGAAAGCTTTATGGTGGATATTGAAGCTTGTAATGTTGCTTGTGGAGGCGTCAACAATGTACTTGATTTTGATGGAGTAAATGACCGAGTAGAATTAGGTAGTTTCAGTTTCTATCAGGATGAGTTTACCATAGAAGGTTGGATGAATTCGACCGACAATAGTGGCGGTGCATTTTTATTTCATGTCACGAACGGTACAGGTACAGCCATAGGCATTCAACGTACAGGAAATTCATTGGGAGCGTTCATTCGCAATCCACCAAGTAATTCAGGAGGTGCATCCATCATCGGTATTGACACTCCGTTCGACGGCAATTGGCACCACTTTGCCATGGTCAAAAGTAGCGATAATAGAATCTATCTCTATATAGATGGTGTCTTGCAAGGCAATAGCAATCCAATTGGTGATTTTGGTACAAATGTGTACGATGTCATATTGGGTTATAACGCACCGACTAGTCCACGCTACTACGATGGGCAGCTCGACGAAATTCGGCTTTGGAATATTGCAAGAACAGGAACCGAAATTCAAAATAATAAGGACGTAGAGCTAACAGGTTCAGAAACAGGTCTCATCGCTTACTACGACTTCAATCAAGGCGTAGCCGACGGTGACAATACAGGAGAAACTAGTTTGACAGACCGCACTACCAACGCCAACAACGGTTCATTCGTCAACTTTGCTCTTAATAACGGTGCAACTTCTAACTTCACAGCACCTTCACCGATTTCTGGAAGTGCAAGCGTGACGCTCACCAACGATGGGACAAGCTGTACAGGAGAAGACATCACTTTCACCGCTTCGACAGGCGCGACCAACTATGAGTTTTTTGCCGATACCAATTCCAACGACGAAGTGGATGCTGGTGAAAGTCTGCAAAGTAGTAGTGCTAATACCTACGTCACAAATACACTCAGCGATGGTGATGTCATAAAAGTGCTTGCTACTTTCTCAGCCAACTGCAAGGCAGTAGACTTTTCTGTAGCCAGTGTCAACACGCTATCTTTTGCATCCAATGTCCTTAGCTTTTCTAACGCTTCACCTCAAGACTATATCGTGAGTTCAGCGACAGGTTTGCCACAAGGCAATGCAGCACGCACCATAGAATGTTGGGTGAAGACGAATCAAACTACCATTGGTAACATCATCAGTTGGGGGTCTAACTCGCCAGGTCGACGTAACTCTATGGCAGTCAGAGATGGTAAACTCGCTTACATCGGACAAGGCTTGGATCGAAAAGCAGTGACGACCATCAATGACAACACTTGGAGACATATAGCCATTACTTACGATGGTAGTACAATGCTATTTTATGTCGATGGCGTATTGGATGATACTTGGTCAGTCAGTAACGTCAATACAGACGGTCAAAATCTCTTTATTGGAAAGAATGTCCTCAATAGAAATGATGAATACTACAATGGACTTTTAGACGAAGTCCGCATCTGGGATAATGTACGGACAGCGGCACAGATTCAAGCGACCAAAGACGTAGAATTCTCTGGCAATGAAGCTGGTCTGCTGGTCTACCACAATTTTAATCAAGGCATCCCAGATGGCGACAATTCCGCCATCACAACTGTCACAGATGGTACTGCCAATGGATTCGACGGTACATTGACCAACTTCGCCCTAACAGGCACGACTTCTAACTTCACGGCACCTAGCCCAATCGGAACAGGTGGCGGCACATTGACTCTGACCAATGACGGTCCTGCTTGTAACGGGGCTGCGCTTACATTGACCGCGACCACAGGTCTAGCCAGCTACGACTTTTTCATAGACGCCAATATGAATGGCGAAATCGACAACGGCGAAAGTTTACAGAGTGGTACTTCCAATGTATACACCAGCAGCAATTTGAATGATGGCGATGTCATCACTGTACTTGGGACAGATAGCAATGGCTGTACAGCCACTGCCACTAGCACAGTTGTTGTCAGCGCAATCGGGATGGCTTCTAATGTGCTTGATTTCGATGGTACAAATGACTATGTCGATCTAGGCAACTTTAGTTTTTACCAAAATAGCTTTACCATAGAAGGTTGGATCAACTCGACTGATAATAGCGGTGGCGCAATGGTTTTCCATGTACGACAGGGCAACAATTCAGGCATATCTATACAGCAATCAGGCAACTCTCTAAGTTTTGGAGTCCGTAATCCACCTGCTGCTTCTGGAGGTGCTTTCCGAGTAGGGACGACCAATGTATTCGATGGCAATTGGCATCATTTCGCTGCGGTGAAAGGTGACGACGATAGATTATATCTCTATATTGACGGGGTACTGGAAGGTAGTAATTCCGCATCTATCGGTGACTATGGCGCGAATATTCATGAAGTTGTTTTAGGTGTTAATGCTTCAACCAGTCCACGTTATTTCGATGGACAAATGGACGAAATTCGCCTATGGAATGTAGCCAGATCGGCTTCAGAGATTGTGGCTGCTAAAGATACAGAACTCAGCGGTTCAGAAACAGGATTAGTTTCTTATTACAACTTCAATCAAGGTACAGCTGAAGGCGACAACACAGGTCTGACCACCTTGTTAGATGCCACTACCAATGCTAACAATGGTACGCTCATCGACTTTGCACTCACAGGCACCACTTCCAACTGGATGGACGGTAGTATCATCAATAGTGGCGTAGCATTCTCCAATGACGGACCTGTCTGTGCAGGCAACGCGATCACCTTCACGGCTGCTGCCAATGGAGCGACCAACTACGAGTTTTTTGCAGATGCAGACATGGATGGCGAAGTCGATAGCGGCGAAAGTCTACAAAATGGAGCATCAAGTACCTACATGAGTAGCACACTCAATAATGGCGATATCATCAGCGTACTGGTTTCTAATGCGGCTGGCTGTACAGCGGTATTAACTTCGACGGTTAGCATAGCAGAAGACCCTTTTATCATCAACTATTCTAATGACGGACCAGCTTGCGCAGGACAAGACATCCTGTTCACTGTAAATACTTCTGGTGCGATCAACTACGAGTTCTTCATAGATACAGACATGGACGGCGAAGTAGATGCAGGCGAAAGCTTACAGTCCAACAATGCGAATACTTTTGTTGCCAATAATCTCTTGGATGGCGACATAATCAGTGTACTCGTCACCAATGCGGCAGGCTGTACCACAGTAGGCACTTCTACGGTCAGTATAGAGTCGTTTGATTTGACAGTACTCGACAATGCCCTCCACCTAGACGGTAGCAATGACTATGTAGAAGTGAGTAGCGCGATAAGCTTGCCGCAAGGCGACGAAGCGAGAACCATGGAAGCTTGGGTCAAAACAACCCAAACGAACATCGGAAACATCATCAGCTGGGGAACACGCGCCAATAGACAGCGCAACGGCATGGCAGTCCGCAACGGTAAACTTGCCTTCATCGGTCAGTTCTATGATTTCAAAGGAAAGAAAACCATCAACGATGGCGAGTGGCATCATGTCGTCATTACTTATGATGGCACGAACTGGAAACTTTTCGTCGATGGTGTAGAAGATCAAATAGATGTCAACATCAATGGACAACCCAATACAATCGGTAATGATCTCCGCATCGGGCAGGTTTCTAAACCGAGTAACGGAGAGTTCTACAATGGACTCGTCGACGAAGTGCGCATTTGGAATTATGCGCGTACTTCCGCACAAATCAATGCTAGTAAAGACGTGGCACTGACAGGTAGCGAAGCTGGATTGCTCGTTTACTACAACTTCGATCAAGGCGTACCGAATGGCGACAACTCTACTATCACGACTTTGACGGATGCGACTGCCAACAACTTCGATGGGGCATTGACCAACATGACACTCATCGGGACAACCTCTAACTTCACCACCTCCCGATCAGAGCAACCGATCAACAATGTAGGCTTGGCAAACAACGGACCAATCTGTCCAGGTGCAGCCATCACCTTTACGGCGACGGAGGGCGCGAGCAATTATGAGTTCTTCTTAGATGCTAACGAAAACGGAGTAGTAGATGGTGGAGAAAGCCTACAAAATGGCACTTCCAATACCTATAGTAGCAGTGGACTCAACGACGGCGACATCATGAGTGTCCTAGCGACAGATCAAGATGGCTGTACAGCTGTACTCACATCTACCGTAGCGATCAGTGGCTTCGCCTTACAGTCGGGCGGCAATGCTTTGGACTTTGATGGCGGAAACGACTACGTCAATGTCGGCAATATTCTCACCCCTTCTTACACCAAAGAAGTTTGGGTGAATATCGACTTGAACAATAGAAAAAATAACAATCTGATTTCAGGTAGTAACACAACTGGTCAGCATGCCTTTTGGGTACCTCAAGGCACAGGCTATCGAGTCAGTGCCGGTCACAATGGTAGATGGTATGACGTCCGCGATCCGAACCCGATTGCTACAGGCTGGCAGCATTATGCGGTCACTTACGACGGACCTACGATGACCATGAAGCTCTATCGCAATGGTAATCTAGTGAGCGAAAGGACAGGTGTTGCTGCTTACGTTAATGGCAACGGCGTTCTGCTCGGTGCTTACCAAAACAGCAACAACTTCGGTGGTAAAATGGATGAAGTACGCATCTGGAACTATGCACGTACAGAAGCAGAAATCAGAGCGCAGAAAGAAACCGCACTGACGGGCAATGAAGCTGGCTTGATCGTCTATTACGATTTCAACCAAAACATCCCTAACGGCAACAATGCTGGCAACACGGTACTTTTGGATAAAAGCACCAACGCCACAAATGCCACACTCATCAACTTCGGGCTGACAGCAGGCGACAACTCCAACTGGACGATCTCCGCTGCCCCTATCGAAGTCACCGACTTGAGTGTCGTAGACAACAGCCCAGTTTGTGCAGGCGAGGAAGTGACGCTCACCGTCTCAGAAGGTGCGCTAGACTATACCTTCTTCCTAGATGCCAATATGAACGGCATGGTTGACAACGGCGAAAGCCTACAAAGTGGAAAAGACAATAGCTTCACTACTTCGACACTGACTAGCGGAGATGTCGTCAGTATCCTTCTGACAGACACCAAGGGCTGTACGACGGTCATTACGTCTACACCGACCATACAGTCTTGTGGTAGCACAGGCTTCATCGTCACTTTCCGCACGACCTCCCCAAATGAATCCATCGAGATTCCAACTAGAGGCAGCGGCTACAACTATACCGTCGATTGGGGCGATGGCAGCAGCGATAGCGGACAGACTGGAATAGCGAGTCATGTTTACGCTGCCGCAGGTTTGTATACAGTAAGTATAGAAGGCGATTTTCCTAGAATTTACTTCGATGGACGTTCATCTAGTCGTAGAAAAATTCAATCTATCAAGCAGTGGGGAGACATAGAATGGACAAGCTTTGAATATGCTTTTGAAGGTTGTACCAACTTGACTTATGATGCTACGGATGTACCTGACCTCAGTAATGTGACAAGCATGAGAAGAATGTTCTACGGTTGCAGCGCTTTCAATGGAGCCATAGGAAACTGGACGATGAGTACGATCACAGATATTTCATCTATGTTCCAGAATGCGACTAGATTCAATCAGGATTTGAGCAACTGGGATGTTTCTAATGTGGAGAGAATGCGTAGTATACTCTATGAAGCAACTGCTTTCAACCAGTCTTTAGGCAGCTGGAACATTACAGGACTCACAAGTACTAGCTCACTTTTTTATGCGCTCAGCTATTGTGGTATGAGTACAGACAACTATGACGCCACATTAATCGGCTGGGCAGCTCAGGATGTGCGTTCTGGTATACGACTAGGAGCTAATAATTTGAAGTATTGTACGGCAAAGACAGAACGAGCTTCCTTGATCCGAGACAAAGAATGGCGTTTCTATGGCGATGAGATAGATGTGGTTGCTTGCAATGTAGGAAACACGCCTTTTGTGACCACTTGGGAGACTAGCCCCGAGGATAATACAATCACTATTTACACAGATCCTAATTATCAATACAATTACACTATCGACTGGGGAGATGGGACGGTAGAAGAGAATGTGACTAGTAGTAGATCACATACTTACACAGATGGGCAGCCGCTGCATACCGTATCCATCACAGGCTTATTTCCTCACTTTTCTGCGGCTGGGGGCTATTACCGAGATCGAAGAAGAGGAAGCTATACTAGATTTATATTTGGCGATACTGGTAGAAATAACGCAAAACAACTCAAAAGTATAGAACAGTGGGGTAGTCAAGCGTGGAGAAGCATGGTCGGTACTTTTGCTTATACTGATGGTGTCATTGTAAACGCACTAGATCTGCCTGATATGAGCCAAGTGATCAATATGTCGGAATTTGCCTATCAGGCTCGTAATTTCAATGCTGATCTAAGTCAATGGGATGTCTCCAAAGTGAGGCTGATGGATGAGGCGTTCGAGTACGCTTCTACATTCAATAGCGATATCGGAAGATGGAGCGTCTCCAATGTGCAAAGTATGGATGACCTATTCAGACGTGCGAGTGCATTCAATCAAGATTTAGGCAATTGGGAGCTCAACAGCTTGACTACAAGGAGTTTCACACTTTACGATTCTGATGGTAGTCGTAGGTTTAGGATTAGACCGAGGAGTGGGGATGATATGCTAGATTATAGTGGTCTAGATGTCAGTACTTATGACAATACGCTCATCGGGTGGCGGCTACAAAATCCGGATTTTAGTGCTAGAATAGGTGCTTCTAGGTTAGAATATTGCAATGGTGAGGACGCTAGAAACTACCTCATCAATACTGCTCAGTGGGACATTTCTGACGATGATAAGAATGAGGATTGTGCCAGTTCTGCTTTTGCGACTGAAGATATTTCCGAAATAGAAATAACAGAACCAGTCATTCAGCTAGACGAGATGCAAGCCGACATCGCAGTCTACCCGAACCCAGCCGAGTCACAAGTCACCATCGCTGTCAATCCAATGGACTCGCCCATGCGTCATCTGATGGTGCGCGATCAGCTAGGTCGAGTGGTTTGGTCGATGGATTTGGGAGAAGGAGAGACACAAGTGGATGTATCGCTGCAAGAGCGCTCTTTCTCAGCAGGCATCTACACGGTAAGTCTACAACTCGCCGATCAGATACTGACCAAACAATTGGTGATCGTAAAATAAGCCTTGATGTAGTCGTCCTGATTCGATTGATTGCATCGGATGAGGGCGACACTTTTCTACCTTCTCATTTCTAGGAATCTAAATAAAAAGAAAATGCACTTTTCACTATATAAAAACTTATTGATTGGCTTGCTACTTCTAGGTAGCGCATCTACTGCTTTCGCTCAACTCAGTGAAGGCTTTGAAGGCATGACCTTCCCACCGACAGGCTGGGCAGCTTTCGACAATGGCGTTTGTAGCTTCCAAAGCTGGCAGCAAGTCAAAGCCACTCTTAATCCCAGAGCCTACAACGGCGACGGCTATGCTTTCGCCAAATTCAGCAATGTCAGCAACGAAGCTTGCGAAGACTGGTTGGTCACACCTGCACTTTCGCCTACAGCTATGAACAATAGCATTTCTTTCTATGCGATGGACGATTTTGCAGCAGACTATGGCAGTTTGTACACCATACAAGTTTCCACCGAAAGTCAGTCGGATCGCTCTACTTTTGAGATCATTGCTACATACTCAGAAGAAGACATGACAGCAGATGTTTATCAGGAATTTACGGTCGATTTGAGTGATTACATTGGGCAAAATATCTATGTCGCTTTTGTGCTAGAAAATAGCCGAGGCGATAGTTTCTTCCTCGATGATATAAGCGGACCAGACGAAACGCCCATCCTCACTGTCCCCAATTGCGATGCCACACTGACACAACCTTCCTCTGGCGCGATAGAAGTTTCTATCAATACTGCTTTGGCTTGGTCACCCGCGACTGGCGACCCGACCAGCTACAAGCTGCGCATCGGGACGACTTTGGGTGGCGATGAAGTGTTGGGATTTGCTGATGAGTTGCTTTCGGGTACCACATACACTCCACAATCACCTTTTGCTTATTCCACGACTTACTACGTCACCATTTTACCCACCAATGGAGTAGGCGACGCCAATACTGGCGACTGTACCGATTTTAGTTTTACAACAGAAGCAGATCCGAATATCGTATTAGATTGTGCAGGCATGGCGACACCAGTCCAAAACTTTATGTGCTATGGCGAAAGCGAAATAGAAGCCTTCACCATCAGCAGCAACAATGGGAGTCAGGTAGAGATTGCTTTCACCAGCGGCACAGTCGAAGTCGGGCAAGATGAACTATATGTCTATGATGGTACGGACGATACAGGCATCTTGCTCAACGAGGGCGATATTTTTGGTGTCAATGGTGACTTTGCGGGCTTGAGCTACATTTCTTCCACAGGCAGTTTGTTTATCCAATTGATTCCCGATGCGACCAACGATTGCAGAGATGGACAGCAGAGTTTGATGGAGTTCACGGCTTCTTGTGCGAGTTGTACACCAGCAACTGCCAGCGTTGAAAATACCATCTGCGATGATGTAAACGATCAGTTTTCTATTGAACTAGACGTCACAGGACTCGGCAGCGGCACCATCAACATCTCCAACGATCAAAACATGAACGTCCAAACGGTAAGTGCGTTAGGCACTGTCACCATTGGTCCGTTCAACTTTGGAGAAGTCATCTTGACCTTAGAAAATCCTAACGACCCAACTTGCGATGTAGAATTGTTACCTGTCCTAATTGATGTCTGCCCACCTACTAATGATGAGTGTGCCAATGCCATTGCCATCACGGCTTCTTTGAATGAAACTTGCAACAACCAAATCAGCAGCCTTTTCATCGCTGCCTCTGGCGTAGACGATGAAAATACAACACTCTGCTCTGGCGGCGTGCCAGATATGTGGTACAGTTTCACACCGACCGCTACCGATCAATATGTCTTTGATCTTGTCGATTCGACAGGCAATCTAGACATTGCGATTTATTCAGGTGATTGTATCAATGGATTGACAGCATTGGATGAAGACTGTTTTGGAAGTGGTGTGCCCATCGTCGATTTGATGCAAAATGAAATCTATTTGATACAAGTCTATGGCACTGCTGACTCTTTGCCTTTCGATCTATGTGCTTATGTGCTGCCACCTGCACCCGCCAATGATCTTTGCGCCAATGCGACTGAATTATCTTGTCCAGTAGGCGAAAGCTTCTCTGGTGTAGATGTGACTTATGCTACCAATACGGACGTTATTACTTGCGGTAGTGAAGATGCTTTAGGTAGAGGCGTTTGGTACAAAATGATGGGGACAGATGACTATATTGATTTGAGCATTGCGCCACAGGATTGGGATGTGGCGATTCAAGTGTGGACGGGCGCAGATTGTAATAATTTGGTCTGCGATACGACAGTCAATATTGGTTCTATCGGTACAACAGAAAGTCTCTCGGAATATCAGATAGAAATAGGCGTGACTTACTACATTTATATCGGCGCGATTGATGATTTGGAAAATCCAGGCTTATTTGATTTGTCCATCACTTGCTCCGAATACATAGCAGCAGATGTCATCTGTTTGGACGATCCTGAAAATGATCCTTGTAACGACATTCGCATCGAGGATGGCGCGATTGATGGTACTGTCTCTGCTTGTCAAAACATCAGTACGGAAAGTGAAGTGCTAGTGGTGAGTGGTAGCAATTTGGTACTGACATCTGGCGTATCCATTACGCTGAAACCAGGTTTTCATGCCCAAGCTGGTAGCGATGTTCATGCGTTCATTGTCAACTGTACTCCAAATGGTCAAGATGAAAACGACGAAGTAGAGCAGCGAACGGAAAGCGTGGAAGAGGAAGGACAAGCGTTACAGCTGCAAATTGCGCCCAATCCGGCTCAAGATTGGATACAGATGACTGCTTTTTTACCTCAACAGTCACCTGCTTATATTTGGCTATCTGACTTGAATGGGAAGCGTGTTCAAGAAGTACCGACCAATGCGCTGACAGCAGGATGGAACCAGCTAAGTATTCATCGAACACAATTACCTGACGGCATCTACTTTTTGACAATTCAAACGGCGCAGGAGCGACTGACGCAACGATTTGTGCTGACAAGATAAATTTGGTGAAATTGATAGAATTGATTGAAACGCCAATTCTACCAATAGAAGAAAAAAAGATCACATACCTTATAAAAATAGAAGCGATGCCTGAGTACTCAAGCATCGCTTTTTTCTATTTTGAGTCAGCCAAATGAATTTGGCAGCTACTCTCTTACCAGCTCAAAATCTGTGCGTCTATTTTGTGCCTTCCCATCAGCCGTATCATTACTCGCCACCGGATTGTCAGGGCCATTTCCGATCACAATGAAGCGATCTGCATCCATATCATGTTCACTGACCAGATAGTCACGAACGGACTTGGCTCGTCTTTCAGATAGATCAACATTGCTGGCGCGATTACCGACATTGTCTGTATTCCCTTCAATTCGGATACGCGCATTACCGAAGGCTTTAGCAATTTCTACAAACTCACGGTCGATGATGTATTTGGCATTTTCATCTAGTTCGTATTCGCCTGTGCGAAAGTTGATGCTGACACGCTTGGTGGCGATAGCTTCTCTCTCACTGCCTTCTTCCTCAGAGACAGGCGCGAACTCTTTACGACTCTCCCCTGCAAATTCTTTGCCTTCTAGATTGGTGCGCTGCACAATATTGGGATAAGCGACTGCCCGCCAAGAAGGTAGACGCTGTTCTGCATAGCCTAAGCTAGCGTACTTCTCTGCCATTCGTTGATACAAACTATTGGCTGTCACACCTTTAAAGTCAGCATTCAACCCGAAGAAATTCAAATTGTCACCGTGAGTGGTGTGATAGGCATTGTCGATCAAAATATCCTGAGGTGGATAGCCCAAGCCTTCTGCTAGGATATTGATCGCTTTATTTTTGGCAGCAGACTGCGTCTGGATTTCTGCCGCACCGATCATCCAGCCTTCGTAGAGCTGCTGCAATTTTTCTTTGTTGGCTTCCACATATTCACGCTTCGCGAAGAAAATATCAGCGATGATATTGGAAGCAGATCGTGTACTTTCTAGGATACGTGCTCCAGGTACGACACGTACACATTCTTCATCTGTCGGACTCCAAGTTACAGCTGCATCCACACGATTACTTTTGAAAAAGTCGCCTGCTTGAATTGCATCTGCCGTTGGCACGATTTCAATGTCCTCTTGCGATAATCCACCTGCATCCAACAACCAAAGCAAGAAAGAATGAGAAGGTGTCCGTTCTGCAACAGCCACCGTTTTCCCTTTCAAGTCCGCTACATTATTGATGCCTCGGCGGGCGACTATGGCATCTCCACCACGCGACCAATCGGCTTGAAACAAAATAACCGGATCATAGTCTTTAATACCTTCATAAATTGTTGGGAAAGCGTCCAGGGTAAACCAATGCAAGTCCAAATCGCCTCGCTTCCAAGCTGCTAGAGACGCCTCAGGATCATTGATGACCTGAAAATCGACTTCAAAGCCGTAATTTTCATAAAAGCGAGAGTCTTTGGAGGCTTCGAATCCATTATTGAAGTACTGTCCACCAGCATAGCCGACCCAGTCGACCACACCAACACGGATGGCATCGCTCTTTTTGCCGCCTCTATCGCTTTTATTGTCTGACACACGGTCGTCGCTTGCGTCATCATCTGAGGTTTCTTGTCGGACATTGTCTAAGATATCACCTGCCTCTGTATTGTCGAGCAGCCATTTGACACCGAAAAAGACACCGGCGGTGATCGCCAAGGCGATAAGGAGTCGAGAGAAAAATGTTAATCGTCGTTTAGCCATTTAATGAGACTTTAGATGTTAGACGATAGACCGCTTCGCTTTTAGACGACCTACTAGTCTAGCGTCTAAAATCTAATGTCTAGCGTCTCAAAAAGAAATTAGTCAAAAAAACTATCATATTGGTTATTCGGTCGGTCTTCTCTTTGTGGTTCTTGGCGCGGGGCGTTGAGATCGAGTGTGCCATTCTGTTCCTCTTCATCGAGGAGCAGTAGATGGTCTTTGGCATCCCCTAAAATGAGGGAAGTGCCTTCTTGCTCCCACTGTTCTAGCATCTTCATCCCTTCTTCTTCAAAGACGCCATTTTGGAGATCAATGGAGTTCATGAAATTGGCGGAGAGCTGCATGAAACGTTCCATTTCGCCCACTTTGTTGCTGATGTCATCGGTCATCGCTTCCATTGCTCGGTCGAACATGGCGCGCTGATCGGGATCGCCGGAAATGACACTCATGGCGGACTTCATAGCAGAGTTGGTCGCATGGATGGCTTTGCGCTCCTGCTCTTTGATCTCGACCTGATCTTCGATGTCTTCTTTGAGAATTTCGGAGTTTTCGTACATCTTCGTGAGCACTCGATAGAGGACTTGCATTCGTTTGTGCAGTTCTTCTAGTCGCACATTGGAATCGCGTAGGCGTCCGGCTTTCCGACTTTTCAAGATCATCTGCTTTTGCTGTTCGTCGCGTCGCGCTTGACTAGCTTCTGCCAAGTTGCTTTGGATTTGCTTTTTGTTGTTGTGAATGATCTCTTCCAACCGATGTTTTTGCCCGCGTAGTTGTGCGATTTGCTTCTTCATCTGATGCAAATTCTCACTCAGTTCTTTGACATAGCCTCGCATGATCGCGATGGGATCAAGTTGGACGAAAAAGCTAGTGATGTAGCGCATCAAACTCTTGAAACCATAACCAAATAGCGCACGCGCTTTGGGATCCAGTACGGTAAAGATGATCGCAAAGATGACCAGTACAGATAGCAGTAGCATGATACCTTGCGTCAGTATGGGTAGCGCATTGACTAGGATAATTCCACCTGAGATGAGCGCACCGATCAGGAAAATGATGCCTGTGATTCCTTCCGGTTTTCTCCAAAATGATTTTGAGTTGTTTGTCATGTATTTTAGCGATTAGCTTTGAGCTATTAGCCGTTAGCTTGTCTGTGCAGAACTTGACTTCGGCACTTTTTTAATCTTAGTTTATATGTTTTTCGGAGCTTTTTTTGCCATCGTTCTCTTGATTAAAGAATACAAAGTCTAGTACTTTTATGTATCTAACTGATTGCTAAAAGCTAATTGCTCATAGCTGTTACAAATACTGTTTCATCTTGTTAATATCCTCTTGGATCTTCGATACCAAAGCGTTGTAGGAAGCGATAAAATTGTTTTTGGTGGTTTCTATTTTGACACTAGCATCCGACACTTGTTGTTTGGTCGTTGCCATTTGTTGTTGATGTTTTTCGATTTCTTGGGTCAGCTGCTTGATCTTTTCGGCCTTTTGCTGGACGGTTGCTTCTAGTTTTTTGAATTGAGTGAGTTTGCTTTGAATTTGCTTTTCCTTTTGTACCGCTAGGGCTTGCTCGAATTGCTTTTCTTCTCTGCTCAGAGCCGTGACGTAGTGCTCTGCCGTTTTGATGAGCATATCAGGTTTGACGCCCATCGTTTGTGCCATCGCGAAAGCCGACTTGTATCGCGTTGCTTCATCCATGGGCATTTTGGAGAGGGATTGCAAGGATTTTTTGTACTCCAAATAATCGAAGCCCTCCAGATTGTTCTTTTCCATCGCTTTCAGCAGCACATCCATAAACTTGTCAGAGACTTTGCCTTTTTCGCCCGCTTTACTTTCTGCTATGATCGGCGTTTGCTGAACTTTGGGTGTAGATTTTCGCTGAGACGTGCGAGTAGGAGAGGAGGTGCTTTGCTCTTCTTCCTCGATGATAAATAGTGATTTTAAATTTTTGAGTACGGACATATAGTATGAGATGTGAGATAGTGAGACGTGAGATGTGAGACTACTTAGCTTCACATTATACGTACTACATCTTCTCAGTGACTTAAAGATAAGTGAACTGAAATGGGTTTAGTTGTGCTTATTCGATCAATGCAATCGCTTTTTCTACAAATAACGCAAAAAAGGGTTGGGTGTGCAAATGCGTAGATTTTCTACTGAGTTTAGGGCAGCTAAACGTAGAAGTCAATTTCAAGGCAGGAGGCGTCAGATCGGAAGATTGCCCTTTTCTTGAGTTCTTGAAATAACGTGAATATTGAGATAGAACTATAGAAAGACAACTTTCATATTCATGATTTTGATTGATAATCAATTAGTTATGAAATCAATAAAATCAATTTATTAAT
>JBCDHX010000007.1:0-77513 GCA_038749535.1 Bacteroidota bacterium | reverse complement strand
GCCCGCCCAACTGACAGGTCAATATTTTACCTATCTTTATTACTACGTATATCATTGGTGCTTAATGCTTGGTTTCATACAACATTAAGCACTTTTTTTCGCTTCTTCCCTTTTCTAAATGTTTTGTCACCTAGAGTGTGATTTTCTACTATATTCAGGTCAATTCCTTACAATAACCCGAGTTTTCCTATTGTACTTTTCCCGTAATTTGTCCACTCATTATTCTATTACAACAATGTCCAGAACATTCCTGACACTCGGTGGCGTATTTTTGTTGATTGCAGTCTTGTTAGGTGCATTTGGTGCGCATGGACTAGAAGAAAAACTAAGTGTAGATCAGATAGATACTTTCAATGTCGGTGTGCGCTATCAGTTTTATCATGCCTTTGGATTGCTGATTTGTGGTGTTTTATTGCAAATCAATCAACAACTTGCGCTAAAATGGGTCGGTTGGTGTTTTGCAATTGGGATTGTGTTATTTTCTGGCTCTATTTACTTGTTGGCTTGTCGCGATCTACTAGGTATTGCTTCTTGGAGCTGGATAGGACCGATTACCCCGATTGGAGGGACGTTTTTCATCATTGGATGGGCACTATTTATTTGGCGTATTCAAAAGTTGTAGCATTTCCCTTCTTAGCTATCAATCACTGTAAAAGTCGACTATTCATCTCTAAAATAATAGAGCAAGCCATCTATATCCTACTGTCTTTCCTACAAAGCAAACCTTTCTTGCGATTCGCCCGTTAGCTTTTCTGTTACACAGGTGAAAAGTCATTATTTTCGCCGCTTTTCTAGTCAACCCTAACTATTCAGAAATATACAAGCATGAGCAATTCAATGAGAGTTCGCTTCGCGCCAAGCCCGACAGGAGCACTACATATCGGCGGTATCCGGACTGCTTTATACAATTATTTATTAGCCAAACAACAAGGCGGAACTTTCATCCTCCGCATAGAAGATACCGATCAAGGTCGCTATGTGGAAGGGGCAGAAGACTACATTACTACTGCGCTAGAATGGTGTGGCATAGAGGTCGATGAGAGTCCTAAAAAGGGCGGCAACTACGGGCCATATAGACAGTCAGAGCGAAAGGACATCTACCAGAAATATGTGCAGCAGCTAGTTGATAGTGGACGGGCATACTATGCTTTCGATACGGCAGAAGACTTAGCAACGCAGCGGAAGGCAGCAGAAACCAATAAACAAACTTTCAAATACGGCATCGCTAACAGAGATACGCTCAACAATAGTCTGACACTTTCGGCAGCGGACGTACAGTCTCGTTTGGATGACGGTACACCTTATACAGTGCGACTAAAAGTACCTGAAGATGAGCAGATCGTCATTGAAGACCGAGTGCGTGGCACAGTGACTTTTGATACAGTAGAACTGGACGATAAAATTCTGATGAAGGCAGATGGTATGCCGACTTACCATCTAGCGAATGTGGTGGACGATCATTTGATGAAAATATCCCACGTCATCCGAGGGGAAGAGTGGCTGCCGAGTACCGCCCATCACGTACTGTTGTATCGTGCTTTTAATTGGGAAGATACGATGCCGCAATTTGCCCATCTACCATTGATTTTGAAGCCAAATGGCAAAGGGAAATTGAGCAAGCGAGACGGCGCGAAATTTGGGTTTCCGGTCTTTCCATTGAGTTGGGAAGGAGCGACAGAAGCCGATTCGTTTCAAGGCTTCAAAGAATATGGTGTACTGCCGACTGCGCTCGTCAATTTCTTGGCTTTTCTCGGTTGGAATCCTGGCACAGAGCAGGAAATATTCACCCTAGATGAGTTGGTCAATGCTTTTTCTATCGAGCAGATTGGGAAATCTGGTGCGCGATTCGACATCGACAAAGGAAAATGGTTCAATCAGCAATACATTATCCATAGCGATACGAAACATTTGGCGACCCAATTGCGTCCTTTACTACAGGAAAAAAGCTATGAAGTGTCAGACGACTATCTACTGAAAGTCATCGACCTGATGAAAGAGCGAGCGGTCGTTTTACCGGATATTTTGGAACAAGGCTATTTCTTTTTTGAAGACATTCACACCTATGATGAAAAAGCTGTGCGTAAAAACTGGAAGGTAGAACTGCGCACTGGATTTGAGTATTTCTTAGGTTTATTAGATGCTGCCGAACCTTTTACGGCTGAACATTTGGAAAATACAATTAAAGCATTTATAAAGGACAGGGAATTGCCGATGGGGAAGGTATTACAAATCTTCCGTCTGGCGATTTCAGGTACATTGAAAGGGCCTTCTGTTTTTGAGATGGCAGCGACTTTAGGAAAAGAAGAAGTCCGTCAGCGCGTCAAACACTCCTATATGGAGTTTGATAAGATTACGAAAGAATAAAAGAGTGTGACTATTTTAATAGTATTCACTCTAAAGAATGAAAGGACGATCATTCAAAATCTTATTTCAATAGGATTAGCAGAATAATTTTACTTTTGCGCCCTCAAATTAGCCTTTTAGTAAGGTGTAGGCTTTAATTTTTAGACTTATTTTTTGAAAAGTACTTTGCATGAGAACTAAACTATCGCAGTTCAATTTTGAGTTACCGGAGGATTTAATTGCTCAATATCCAGCCAAGAATCGTCATGACTCTAAGCTAATGGTGGTGCATAAAGGATCAGGAAAAATTGAACATAAGAAGTTTATCGAGATACAGGACTATTTTGACGATGGCGATGTGATGATCTTCAATAATACCAAAGTTTTTCCGGCGCGCCTGTATGGACAAAAGGAAAAAACGGGTGCTCAGATTGAGGTCTTTTTGTTGCGTGAGTTGAATAATGAAGTTCGACTTTGGGATGTGCTCGTCGATCCGGCGCGTAAAATCCGTGTGGGCAATAAACTATATTTCGGAGATGAGAAAAATCCAGAGATGCTAGTCGCCGAGGTGGTGGACAACACAACTTCTCGTGGTCGCACGATTCGTTTCCTATTTGAAGGCGAAGAGTCAGACTTTCAGCAGCGTCTACACAAATTGGGCAACATGCCGTTGCCGAAATACATTGATCGTCCATCTGAGAAATTGGATTTGGAGCGTTACCAGACAGTCTATGCTAAAGAGAAAGGGGCAGTTGCTGCACCGACAGCTGGATTGCACTACAGTCGCGAGTTATTGAAGCGTCTGGAGATCAAGGGTGTTGATTTTGCGGAGTTGACCTTGCATGTGGGACTAGGGACATTTCGAGGTATTGATGTAGAAGATCTGTCGAAGCATAAAATGGATGCTGAGTACTTCAGAGTACCACCAGAGGCAGTACCAATCGTCAATAAAGCCAAAACTAGTGGCAAACGAGTATGCGCAGTAGGGACGACAAGTATGCGCTCTATAGAATCAGCCGTATCCGCAGAAAGCTTACTGAAAGAAGCAGAAGGTTGGACGAATAAATTCATCTATCCGCCTTACGACTTTCATATCGCCAATAGTATGGTCACTAATTTCCACTTGCCGAAATCGAGTCTCGTGATTATGATCTGTGCATTTGGTGGACAAGATTTGATCTTGGAAGCTTATCAGGAAGCCATCAAAAAGAAGTACAAGTTTTACAGCTATGGAGACGCCATGCTTATTATCGAATAACCAATAGGATAGCTAAACAAAATAGAGGCTATCTCTCACAACAATTTAGGGCTGCCAGCATTGCCTAGCAGTCTGGATTTCCTTTTCAACAACAATTATTTACCAAGAATATGTATTGGACGCTTGAATTAGCTTTGCAACTTGAGGATGCCCCTTGGCCTGCTTCTCGCGATGAATTGATTGATTATGCCATTCGGAATGGTGCGTCGCTAGAAGTCATCGAAAATTTGCAACAAATGGAGGACGAAGGCGAGATGTACGAAAGCATCGAAGACATTTGGCCCGATTATCCACGTAAGGATGACTTTTTGTTTAATGAAGATGAGTATTGAGTTGCTGCGCAACAGCCTTTAGTAGTTAGCCTTTAGCGGTTAGCTAATCAGCAGAAACTGAGATATAGCTCAATTAGATTAATTATCATATATTAATAAATCAGAGATAAAGGAATAGTAGTCCGCAAGAATGCGCTGCTATTCCTTTACTTGTTCCAGACTGTTCATTGTTAACTGCACATTGAATTACCCAGCCCAGCCTTCCTTATCCAATGAACGATACAAAATCGCTTCTGCCAGATGCTCGATTTTGATATTTTCGCTAGCCGATAAATCTGCAGCTGTCCGCGCTACTTTCAGAATACGATCATACGCTCGTGCGGAGAGTTGCTGTACTTTCATTGCTTTTTTGAGGAGAACGAGTCCAGCTTGGTCGAGCTGACAGACTTCGCGTACCATACGGCTTGGCATTTGCGCATTGGAGTAGACGCCGTTGATGTCTTTGAAGCGTTCAGCTTGTATTTCTCTGGCTTTGGTGACGCGCTCGGCGATGTCCTGACTAGAAATTTTAGGACGCTCAAAACTAGACAACTGCTCATAAGAAACTGGCGTTACTTCTACGTGTAGGTCAATGCGATCTAGCAGTGGGCCTGAGATCTTATTCAGATAGCGTTTGACGACGCCGGGACTACAAACACAGTCCTTGTCAGGATGATTGTAGTAGCCACAAGGGCAGGGATTCATCGAAGCGACCAGCATAAAACTCGCTGGATAATCGACGCTGACTTTAGCTCTCGAAATCGTGACGCGTCGCTCTTCCATCGGTTGGCGCATCACTTCCAAAACAGTGCGTTTGAATTCTGGCAACTCATCCAAAAACAACACACCATTATGCGCCAAGGAAATTTCGCCCGGCATCGGATTAGAGCCACCACCGACCAAAGCAACATCGCTGATTGTGTGGTGAGGTGCGCGAAATGGACGTGTAGGTATCAAGGAGGTGTCGCTCTTCAATTTTCCCGCTACCGAGTGAATCTTGGTGGTTTCCAATGCTTCATGCAGCGACAGCGGTGGCAAAATGGTCGGCATCCGACGTGCTAGCATCGTCTTCCCTGCACCCGGCGGTCCGATCAAAATGACATTATGTCCTCCTGCGGCGGCGAGTTCTAGTGCCCGTTTGATATTCTCCTGTCCTTTGACATCCGCGAAGTCGATGGGATAGTCACTTACCGTATCCGCGAACTCTTCGCGTGTATCGACAACAGTTGGTTTTAGGTCATTTTCGCCTTTAAAAAACTCGACGGCTTCCTTTAGATTTTCGATGCCATAGACTTCCAGATCATTGACGATAGCCGCTTCTCTGGCATTTTGCTTTGGGACGATCAGCCCTTTGAATTTCTCTTTTCGCGCTTGTATAGCAATCGGCAGTACGCCCTTGACCGGACGCAACTCACCATCCAATGCTAGCTCACCCATCAGCAAGTATCCTTCCAGCGCTTCTACAGGAATTTGCTTGGTCGCTGCCATCACACCCACGGCGATAGGTAAATCGTAAGCAGAGCCCTCTTTGCGAATATCAGCAGGTGCTAGATTGATGATTAGCTTGAGTCGCGGCATCCGATAGCCGATGTTTTTGACGGCTGCTTCTATCCGTGGAAACCCTTCTTTCACAGCACTATCCGGCAGCCCTACGATGTGATAAAATTGCTTTCCGGCTGGTACATTTCCTCCTGCGTTGACTTCTATAATGATAGTCGTGGCATCTACGCCTACGACGGCACTAGCATACGTTTTGGCGAGCATAATACTGTGTTGTTTGGATAGATAAACCCGGCGAGTTTGCCCTTTCGCTAATATACAGTTTTTGGCTTATTATACAACCACATACTAAAAAAGGAGAAACACCGGACGGCATCTCTCCTTTTATATTCTTCAAGCAAAACAACTAAGTAATTACTCAGCGACCACTTCAAATTTCAACTCTGCATTGACTTTCTTGTGCAACTTTACATTTGCCGTGTACTCGCCCAATTCTTTGACTTCATCAGCGATCTGAATCAAGCGACGATCAATATCGACGCCTAGTTCGCTCTCCAATGCTTGTCCTAATTGAACGTTGGTAACGCTACCGAAAATCTTGCCACTTGTACCGGCTTTCGCACCGATGGTCAAGGTCTTACTTTCGATTTTCGCTTTGATAGCTTCTTGCTCCGCGATTACTTGAGCTTCTTGCTCTGCTTCGCGTGCTTTGTGCTCATCTAAGCGAGACATATTGTGCTTGTTGGCGACAATAGCCATTTTTTGAGGGATCAAAAAGTTGCGTCCGTATCCAGCCTTTACCGTCACGACGTCGTACTTTTCTCCCAAGTTGTCTATATCTTTTAATAAAATGATATCCATAACTTTGAATTAATTCAACTCTCTCAGAGAGTTAGTCAAAAAAAAGAGACGTGGTGAATCTATTTCAACAAGTCTGTTACATAAGGCAACATCGCCAAGTGACGCGCACGCTTGACGGCAGTGGCGACTTTGCGCTGATACTTCAATGAATTTCCGGTGATGCGGCGTGGCAAAATCTTACCTTGCTCGTTCACGAATTGTAGCAAGAAGTCAGGATCTTTATAGTCGATGTATTTGATACCGTACTTCTTGAATCGGCAGTATTTCTTGCGTTGCTGACCGATATTGGGATTACTCAAAAACTTTATATCATCTCTAGATGCCATAAGTTGTTTCTTTTGTTAGTGATAACTGACCATACTGCCAGTTCATAAATTAAAGACCAGACTACTTCTCCTTCTCTGTTTTAGGGGCTTCTCGCTTCATCGACTTCTTTGCCGTACGGGCACTTTTGTCTCTAGAAGCATGGGCTTGCTTACGCGGATCTGGCTTCACCTCTTCTTCTTTCTTAGAGCGGCTCTTACCGATTTTGCCGGCTCTTTTGTCTTCATTGTACTGTACACCGTACTTGTCTAGCTTCACTGTTAAGAAACGCATGACGCGGTCGTCACGACGCATAGCCAACTCCACGGCAGAAATGCCGGAAAGGTCAGCTACTTTAAACTCTATGCAGTAGTAAATGCCAGACGTACGCTTCATGATCGGATAAGCCAATTGCTTGAGTCCCATATCGTCCATGTGAACGATCTCAGCACCCAGCTCTTTTAGCTGATCTTCATACGTTTTAGCAGTAGCTCCTATTTCTTCTTTTGATAAGACCGGATCTACTATGAAAGTTACTTCGTATTGTTGCATAAATAAATTAGTTAAATATCTGTTTTTTAGAAAACGGACGCAAAAGTATGCATTTTCTTTCAGAATCAGGCAGTTAGGAAAGGGAAAATGGAGAGAATTGAAGAAAAAAGGAATATAAAACAGCAGAATAATCAATGAAAAATGTAAAAGTATGGCACGTTGCGCTTATGCTCCTTCTATGCTCTTAAGTTTAATCAAGATGAATGGCTGAATGTCAAGTATCCGTCCTCCGATTTACATTTCGCGTTTGACGTTTTTCATTTTACATTTTCAAGCTCATCAATAGCGAAACGCCTGTACCGTATCTACAAAGCACTTAATACTATCCAACGGTGTATCAGGATAAACACCATGACCCAGATTGGCGATATGCTTGTTGCTAAACCGACGAATCATCTCTTGCGTGGCTTGCTCTATTTCGCTAGTCGAAGCGTAAAGCTGACAAGGATCAAGATTGCCTTGCAGAACTTTATCTTTTCCTATCCAAGCACGCGCTTGCTCTGGTGCGGTATTCCAGTCCACACCGATGACTTGCGCGTCGCTTTTGCCTAATGCTTCCATCGCAAACCAAGCATTTTTGGCAAATAAAGTGACTGGTACCTCTTCTATGGCCTCGGCGATTTGATTTAAGTAAGGCAGTCCGAAGGTGCGATATAACTCAGGTGTCAAAATACCCGCCCAAGAGTCAAACAACTGCACCAAATCGACGCCCGCCGCTATCTTCTGCTTCAAATAAACAATGGTTGTCTCTGTGATTTTGGAGAGTAGCTCGTGTGCGACTTCCGGCGACTGATAGAGTAGGCGTTTGGCTTTCGAGAAAGTCTTGCTGCCCGAACCTTCTACCATATAAGCGAAAATCGTCCACGGTGCTCCAGCGAACCCAATGAGCGGCACGCGATTGTTGAGTTCACTTTTCATCAATTGAACAGACGCATATACATAGTCCAAAGTATCTGCTGCAACTTCACCGGATTGCAGATTGGTGACATCGGCAGCTTGTTGTATCGTCTCTGGAAACAATGGGCCTTTCTTCTCTACCATCTCGTAAGGCAAACCCATCGCTTCCGGGATGACCAAAATGTCTGAAAATATAATCGCGACATCTACCCCTAGCAGATCGACAGGTTCTATACTCGCTTCCACCACTCTGTCCGGTGAAGTGACTAGCTCTTTGAAGCCTGACAGTTTAGCACGCATTTTCTTGTAGTTAGGTAGCGTACGTCCGGCTTGACGCATCAACCAAACAGGTGGTCGTTCTACTTGCTCACCTCTAGCGGTACGAAGGAATAGGTCGTTTTTTATCATTTATTAGTTGAATCTAAGGTTGAATCGATAATAAGTCGGCGAAGTTCAATCTTCAATTGAGATAAGAAATCAGCGTACTCAAGGTGCAAGTCGATCAATACGCCAACTGCCATCTACTTGCAACGCATAAGCAATCCGGTCATGCAATCGGCTAGAGCGTCCTTGCCAAAATTCAATACGATCTGGAATGACTTCAAAACCACCCCAATGCGGCGGACATGGCAACTGCTCTTCGTGCAAATATTCTTCTTTTAGTGCTTTGGCTTTGTCTTCCAACACAGATCGGTCAGGAATGATGCGACTTTGCGGCGATGCCCAAGCACCAATTTGGCTACCTTTTGGTCGCGACTGAAAATAAGCTTCCGAGGCGTCGCGATCTAGTTTTCGTACTTCGCCCTCGATACGGATTTGCTTTTCTAGTTCTAGCCAATTGAAGACCAGCGCCGCATATGGATTTTGCGCCAAATCTCGTCCTTTGCCACTATCATAATTGGTGTAAAAAACGAAGCTATTTTCGGTGACTCCTTTTAACAATACGATGCGTGCCGAGGGTCGCCCGGATTGATTGGCAGTCGCTAGCGTCATCGCATTGGGTTCTTTGATATTGGCTGCTACGGCTTGCTCAAACCAAACATTGAATTGCTCGACTGGGCAAGGATTGACGTCTGCCAGAAGTAAGTGAGACTGCTGATAGTCTTCGCGGAGGTCTTGTATATTCGTGCTCAAAATAATTATATACTGATTTTATTTGGTGTAAGGTTGCCAAGACGCGATTGGTTTGACCGTTTTCGTCAAAGAGTTGCAAGGATACGATTTTTTTGGAGGAGGTGCAGCTATTTTAATTTTTGTAAGTTTAGGACTCAATTTACATTTAAGTCTTCTATGAAAAAATTAGCATTGCATTGGCAGATCCTGATTGGTATGGGATTGGGGATTGCATTTGGGGTCTTGGCGGCTCAGTTGGGATGGAAAACATTTGTACAAGAATGGATTGAACCCTTTGGTAGTATCTTTGTCAATCTACTGAAAATGATTGCCATCCCTATCATCATCGTTTCGCTGGTCAAAGGTGTCTCTGACCTTAAAGACATCTCCAAATTTTCCAAGATCGGTGGCAGGACAATTCTTATCTATATCACCACGACGGTCATCGCGATTACGGTTGGTTTGATTTTGGTCAATATTATCCGTCCCGGTGAAGGGATTTCACAAGCAACACTCGATGCTTTGCTGGCAGAAGTAGATCTAGAAGGCGCGACCGGAAAGATTTCGGATGCCGGAAAGCAACAAAGCAAAGGCCCTTTGCAGCCGCTCGTCGATATTGTTCCCACCAATGTTTTCGCTGCTTTTTCAGATAATGGCAGTATGCTAAAAGTAATCTTCTTTAGCATTATGCTGGGGATTAGTTTGCTGCTCATCAACCCAAAGAAGGCAGAGCCCATCAATCGTATCTTTGATGGTTTGTACGATGTCGTCCTGAAAATGGTCGATCTCATCATGCTGACAGCCCCGTATGCCGTCTTTGCACTCCTCGCCAATGTTGTCGTCAACGCACCCAATTCTGAGATACTTCGCGCTTTGGGCATTTATATGGTCACGGTCATCATCGGTCTGATCATTATGGTTGGGGTTTACAGTCTGGCGATTTGGCTATTCACGAAAAAGAGTCCACTTTGGTTTTTGAATAAAATCAGTCCGGCGCAGTTGCTAGCATTCTCGACGAGTAGTAGCGCAGCAACCTTGCCCGTCACGATGGAGCGTGTCACAGAACACGTAGGCGTAGATGAAGAAGTAAGCAGTTTTGTATTGCCGGTAGGTGCGACCATCAATATGGATGGTACAAGTTTGTATCAAGCAGTGGCGGCAGTTTTCATTTCTTTTGCGTTGAGTTTTGATTTGTCAGTTTCTGATCAATTGGTGATTGTATTGACAGCTTTGTTGGCATCTATTGGCTCGGCAGCAGTGCCGGGCGCAGGGTTGATTATGCTAGTAATTGTTCTTCAAAGTATTGACTTTCCGGCAGATCGGTTGCCGATCGGGATCGCGCTGGTGCTAGCGGTAGATCGCCCGCTGGATATGCTCCGTACGGTCATCAATGTGACGGGCGATGCGACCGTTTCTACACTGGTCGCCAAATCTGTCGGTAAACTCAATGAGCCACAACCTGCCGAACTGACCGATCATTACGAAGGAGAGGTGATTTAGATAAGAGATGTTTGTTAGTATCAATGACTATTCAGAATGCAAGAACCGACCATTTGGCTTTTTCTACTGCTCGTCCTCATTTTAGGAATGGGCATTGGCTATTTATTGGCTCGATTTAGGAGGGAGGAAGTAGATACCACTCAGTTTGTGCGCAAAGAAGTGCATGAGCAAATAGCGCAGCAGCGAGAGGAATTTAAGCAAGATCTGAGTTTCAGTGAGCAAGAGCTACGTCGAGTGAGCGCGGCGCATTCGGGGACACAAAAAGAAGTCGAATTTTTACAGGAAAAACTAGCGACACAGCAAGCAGAAGTACAGCGATTGCAAGCAGAAGCCAAATTGCAGTTTGAGCAGGTGGCGAATAAATTGTTAGAAGAAAAAAGCGAACGATTTGGCCTCCAAAATAAGCAACAAATTGAGCAGCTGCTGCAACCGCTACAAGCCAAGTTACAAGCATTCAATCTACAAATACAACAGCAGCAAGTCGAAGATACCAAACAACGCTCCGCGCTCAAACAAGAAATCGAACAGCTACAACTCCTCAATGCGCAACTCAGTACAGACGCCAATAATCTCGTCAATGCCCTCAAAGGCGACAACAAAACACAAGGCGACTGGGGCGAGTATCAGCTCGAACTCCTCCTCGAAAAGTCCGGTCTACAGAAAGAAGTTCATTACCTAGCGCAACCTAGTTTTCAGGATAAAGATGGGCGGCAAAAGCGACCAGATTTTGTGATTCGGCTACCGGAAGGCAAACATCTGATTTTGGACAGTAAGGTATCGCTGGCAGCCTATGAGCGATATTTTAATTGTGAGGACGATGACGAACGTGCCGCTCACCTACGCCAACACATCGAGAGTCTAAAACGACATATCAAAGACCTAAGTAGCAAAAACTATCAGCAACTTTATCAGATGAATGCGCCGGATTATTTGCTGTTGTTTGTCCCCATAGAGCCTGCTTTCACCGTCGCTAATCAGCATCAGCCGCGCCTGTTCTTGGATGCATTGGAGCAAAATATTGTCATCGTTACGGCTTCTACCTTACTAGCTACGATGCGTACCGTTTCTCATATTTGGAAACAAGAACGACAGAAGAAAAATGTCTTAGAAATCGCTAAGCAAAGTGGACTGCTCTACGACAAATTCGTCGGCTTTGTCGATGATCTGAAACTCATTGGGCAGCGACTAGAAGATGCCAATACTGCCTATCAAAGTGCATTCAATAAGCTCAAAGATTCTCCCAAATATGGTGATACCTTGATCGGTCGCTCGGAGCGCATTCGAGCATTGGGTGCAAAGGCGAGTAAGCGGCTATCAGAGGATTTGAGAGAGGAAGATTTGCTGGAGTAGTAGTTATCAGTTTGTATGCGATGATAGCAGTTTGTCCGTTTTCTTGCTTAGCTGTCATCCAAATGCTTTCATTTCCGGTACATAGAGAAGAAACGAGATTTCTTCATCAAAAATTAAATGTACCATGTTACGACCACTCTTTTTTCTTCTATTTGTACTGCCTACTTTGTCTTATGCGCAGCAAAAAATGACTGTCCAGATTCCTGCCAATGATGTCGTTGTTTTGACGTATGCAGATCATGACTATCACGATGTCACGTTGAAAAATAAGTCACTCAAAGGCATAGAAGTCAATGTCCTGGCGGCTAATGCTGATGAGGCGTTGCGCGGTTTTGGGTTGGGTACAAAAGGAAAAGCCACGGTGATGGTAGAAAAAGAAAGCCGACTGATGCTCCGCAATCCAACTAACAACCCGATAAAAGTGAAAGTCAAAGTCGATGAAGGGAGCGCGCCCGTGCAGCGTTCTAGTTCGGACTATGTCAGCTTTACTTTGCGCAATGGTAGCGCAAAGCCTATTCCGCTACTCATTCCATCTGTCATGAATCCCAATTTGTCTCCCTTTTCCAATAGCGGTGTAGAACTCAAAATGGGACAAGAAATTCTCTTCAAAGAGAATGGTAAACGATATGTATTACTCACGGTTGATAATAGTATCGCAGCCGGAGAGGTGATCGAAGTGGCGAGTCTGTTGAAAGCGCGGAAGAAGGAGCTAGGGTTGTAGTCTCTGAGCAGATCAAAAATATATAGTGAAGGTTTTACTTGGAATCTGTTCCCAACTACTATCGGGAGTAAAGCCTTCGCTTTCAATTAGTAATTGGATGAATTATTCACGTCCGATTTCTGTTCATCTGTATGACAAAAAACACTAGCTTTGCGCCTCATGCAAACCACCCGTCTCTATACGCGCTCCTTCTTCATCTTGTGTGCCAGTTACACCCTGTTTTCGGCAAGTTTTAATATGATTATTCCTGAACTGCCTTCCTACTTGACGAGCTTGGGTGGTGCGGAATACAAAGGGCTCATCATCGCGCTGTTTACTTTGACAGCAGGGATTTCTAGACCTTTCAGTGGCAAGTTGGCGGATACAGTAGGGCGACTTCCGGTTATCACGGTTGGTATTTCGGTCTGTGTGGTTTGCAGTTTGCTCTATCCGATATTGACGACAGTGACAGGATTTTTGTTGCTACGGCTGGTGCATGGTTTTTCGACTGGATTTAGTCCGACGGCGACGACCGCTTATGTAGCGGATATCGTACCAGCGCATAGACGTGGTGAAGCGATGGGGATCCTAGGGGTTTGTATGAATACCGGAGCATCGATTTCGCCGCCGATTGGGTCGTGGCTGGTGTTAGAGTTTTCGTTGAATGTATTGTTTTTCGCTTCTTCGGCGTTCGCGCTCGTCTCCTTGCTCATCTTGTCTCGTCTGAAAGAAACGTTACCCGAAAAGCAAGCTTTTAGTTGGCGCATTTTGGCACTCAAAAAAGACGAAATCGTAGAACCGACAGCTTTTATCCCAGCCCTATTGTGTCTGACGATTTACTGCGGCTATGGTGTCATTCTGACCATTGTACCAGATCAGAGCGAATATTTGGGTATCGCCAATAAAGGTTTATTCTTTACTAGCCTGACAGTTTGTTCCCTGCTAGCGCGCCTCTTTACCGGAAAGTTGTCTGATCGCTACGGACGCATCCCAATTTTGAGAGTCGCTATGGTGATGATGGCGTTGTCTTTTGTAACTATGGCAATGGTCGAGACACCTACACAGCTACTTATCGCTTCGGGCTGTATCGGTTTTTCCAATGGCGTCGCTGGACCTGCCGTTTTTGCATTGGCGATAGACAGAGCGGCAGATAACAGACGGGCGCGAGCAATGGCGACCTTGTACATCGGGCTGGAAGTAGCCATCGGTGGCGGCGCACTTTATGGAGCTTACGTCTACGATAACGAACCCACCAATTTCATGGCAGCTTTTTTAGGTATCGCCGCTTTTACTTTGCTATCATTTTTGATTTTGGCGAGACCGAAGGAGCAGATTAGCTAGCCCAAATCTTCATAGTCGTCAAAAAATGCTTTCAACTGCTGTATGGCTTTAGAGCGATGGCTGATGGCATTTTTCTCCTGAGCACTCATTTGTGCAAAACTTCTTGTCTCGCCATCCGGCACAAAGATCGGGTCATACCCAAATCCCTGCTCGCCCATTTTTTGCATAGCAATCGTTCCTCTAGCGATGCCCTCGAAAGTATATGCTTTGCCTTTCAGGATGAGTGCCACGACGGTACGAAATTGCGCGTCTCGATTTGTTTTTCCTGCTAGTCCATTTAGCGTTTTTTGCATATTTGCATCTGCATCGCGCTCCGGTCCGGCATAGTAAGCGGTATGTACGCCTGGGGCTCCATCCAACGCATCTACTTCTAGTCCAGAATCTTCTGCAAAGCAATCGACGCCGTAGTTGTCATGAATGTATTGCGCTTTCTGCAAGGCATTTCCTTTGATGGTCAGTTGGGTTTCCGGTATTTCTTCTGTCGAGTTGATGGACTGTAAGCTGAGCAATTGGATCCTTTCGCCTAAAATCTGGTTGACTTCTCGAACTTTGTTTTCGTTTCTGGTAGCGAATATGATTTTCATGATGTGCTGAATTTGTGAGCGGCATAACAAAGTGTATACTCACTTTGCTTTGTTGAGTAAATGGATAGCAAAAATAAGACTTATCGAAAGAAACGTACATCGACTTTTGGCAGGACAACTCAATTTAGCATCACTGAAATTGTGTAGCTGTTCATCTATTTTTCAGACGAAAATCAGCGCATTTCACTGCTTTCGCTTTTATCTTCTTCTTGACATCTATTTGATAGAATATTTCCTAATTTTGTACTCTGATTGACAAAATCTTATTCTGCCATTTTACAAACGATAAACTTTCTAACAGACTATGAATGCCAACAATAGTAGTGTCTCGGAGAAGACGAGATATTCTGATGCTGAACTTAGCGAATTTAAGGCGATTGTGGAGAAAAAATTGCGTCGCGCAAAAGACCAATTTGACTACATCCACAATCAAATGAAAGACTTAGCTGACAATCCTGATGCCAAAATCAGAGGACTCGACGATGCCACAGGCGTACGAGAAGTAGAACAGCTCAACAGTGCTGCTGCGCGCCTACAAAAGCATGTACAGCATCTAGAGAATGCACTGATTCGTATCGATAACAAAGTGTATGGTATCTGTCGAATGACTGGGAAATTGATCTCCAAACAGCGTCTAAAAGCCGTGCCACACGCGACTTTATGCATCGAAGCTAAGCAAAGTCGATAGGTGTTTGGAGATATTTAAAAAATTGAAAATGAAGGTTTTACTTTAGTGTAAAGCCTTCATTTCAATTGATTAATCAGCGATATAACTTTAAATAACCATCAACTCACCATCTAAGAAACTGCTTGGCTGCCTTTTTCTTGATCTTACTATTCTCTTTTGGTGCAAACTCCACGATGAGCTGACGCTTTTCATTTGGTGTCAACAAAGTCTCAAAACCTAACATCATTTTCCCAGGATTTTGATCTTCAAAATTGTTGTCCGGCTGTGCCGAATAAGTGTAGAAAATAGCATTTTTAGGTGCTAAGATCGTTACCTGCATGGACTGACCATCCTTAGTGATGATCGCCTCATTTTTATTGATTTTAATATCATCCCAGGTCATCATTGCCCAGCGAATTGTCGCTTCTTCACTACCATTTTTAAGAGCATCTTTTACTAGCACAACTTGATTATCTAAAATCCCGATGCTGCGTTCTGCCTGCTTGAGTTGACCACCAAAGACAGCGGTCATATCTACTTTTGTCCCTTTTACTTTCTTGGTCGATTGACTCTCTGTAATCTGCGCAAATTTATCGACGCGATGCGCCTGTTCATTGACCATCAAAGTATTGTGAGAAGCCACATGATAGCGAAATACTTCCCAGCGTTGCGAATTTTGTTGCTTGTTCCAGATTTTGATACCTTGACTTTCTAGTTTGTTGTAGTCGTGGCTGCCTAGATCCATTGCCCACCTTACTCCATTGGCATCCAATACAAAAGAGCCGGCATCCATATGAGCGTGATTGAGTTTGGCTGCACCTCCTTTTATACCTATATATATGGCGTCTTTGCTCCAGTCGGTACGGTGCATACTGACTGGATTGAGACCATTCCCTGTCCAAGATAAAGATTTCGGTTTGGAAGCAGTCGGTTTGGACAATTGAGACAACCAAATGGCAGCAAAAGGTAGAACGCGATTGTATTTTTTCTTGGTCACTGCTATTTCTGTAGCTTGCGTTAGTCGATCCCACTGATACCAAAGCAATTCTTCTCGGTCGCTATGTTTTGCCATCCAAAAAAGCGGAACAGAGATACCGCCACCTTTGCCACAGTCGGCATAATTATATCGTCCGGCTGCGCCTTCTGTATGCAGCAAGAAATCGGCGCTTTGGAAGAAGCTTTTAGGTATTTTCAGTGCTTCTACATCACCATACAACTGCTGATAAGCATCTATGAATAAAACATGAAAAGCCGTTCCATAATCCCAGTAGCCTGCGCCTTCTACATACGCGCCATCGGGTTCGTACGCTTTGTAGACTTTCGGCAGATTATCGACTGCGCGTGTAATAATTTGATCTGCCAACTGTGGAATGTGTTCATAAATAGCCATAGCACCTATGGAAATCCCAGCATGACAAACTTGATTCCAGTTGTTGTCCGCCGTTATCCACCAATTATCGTCTGCTAAAGACGGTTCAATGCCTTTTTCAATAATTGCCTTTTCAATGATCTTTTTACTGTCATCGGGCAGCGCATCAAAGCACCAGTCATATCCAATCCCCATCGCCATTGTCATCTCTGCGACGTCCAGAAAGTGAGATGGATTCCAGTCCTTAAAAGCGGCAGCGGCTAAGAGTTCCTTTTCTAGACGACGGCCGTACTTGCGGTCGTTGGTCGTCCGATAAGCGTAAGCTAGAATTGTCGTTCGCTCCAGTGTTTTTCTGGAAATGCTCAGTAAGCGTCTACCCGTCTTCTTGTACTCCACGGGTTTAGCAGAAAGCATATCATCGGCTGCGGATACAATGGTCTGATGTAGTGAGGAGATCGTTTGATTGCTAGACAGATCAGCTACATACTTTGCAGACTGAGCAGCACCCCAAATCAGGCGTGGATGAGGATGATCTTGAATGGCAAGTTGTTGAGCGGATAGGCAATGTGATATTGTAGCAATGAATATCAATAGTAGCGGACGAAGCAACATCATCAAGTCGGTTTTGTCAGTACGTAAAGCGCTAAAGATATACATTTCGCAGTATAACCTACGACCGTGGTTGCTTATCACATTTGCTGACGCGCCCAGTCTTTACCCTCAGGCAATGTAGAACAAACTTGAAACGGGACAGGATTTGCTTGAACACTGAATATGAATTTCAATACACCACGCAGCAGCAAATTGGGAATGACATACGCCACGCCACGACAGTAGGTTTGGATCAATGTTTCATTGCTTTTCATCCATTCGGCTTGCTGTAGTTGATACTTCATTTTTGGGATACCTGCTTTGGTGAGGTCAAAGATGAGTGTGAAAGGTTCTTGACGCTCGTAGTTGTGTTCCAGCTCTTCTAGGTAAGTCTGAAAGTTGGCTGCTGTTTCTTTCGCACCTGTAAAATGAATGGTAATGACAGGAAACTGAGTGCGGTCGAAGGTAGCGTAAGTAGACATATGGTCAAGTATTTAGCACAAAACTCAGAAAAAGGGGAGTTGTTGGGCAGTTGATTGGAAAAACTGAAGAATGATGCACTTGTGTATGAGTGTGTACTAACAAATCAACTCGTAGAAAAGAATAAACTTTACCAAGGTAGCTCTTCTCCTTTGCTACCCGCAACTTTAGCAAAGTAAGCAAAAATTGAAATTGACTATAAGTCGGTGTGCCAATACATCCTACACGTTAACATTTTCCTACTAAACCCCCTTTTTCCTTAATGTTTCATAAAAATTGATCTTTTTTAAATTTATTAGAAATTTATTAAAAATAAAACGCAATAAACTGATAATCAATTAGATAATTTGTTTTAATGAGCTTTAATAAATTTTAGAAACCTTATCTTTTCATATTTTGTGGCTTTGGCATACCGCGTTTGCCCTGTACATTTGTAAGCGTAATCAGGAAGATAACAACAACATCAAAATTGATTACTAGAGAAGAAGAAACGTCTTCTTGCTGAGTAGATAGAAAGTGCGAAATAAGTGTGGAGAAAGTCTGCTCAAGTTGTGCAATAAGAAAGTCTATTCCGAGTACCGGGATGATTTTTTTATTGAACTCATTTAAGTTTTGGCTAGTGTCTTTTTAAGATTATAAAGTTCTGTACTCAAAAGGTGTTTTGTGTGTGTTGCACTTCTTACCGAAGTGCAATGGTAATCTGGAGTTTTGGATAGCGTAGCTTGCTGCCTGCTCAGAACTCCAGCTTTTTTCACCTACAGAGCGAAAAGTAAGAAAGTAATGGCGGATAACAATTCGCTAAAAAAATATGGGCAAGTAAAGACTGCCTTAAAGATTAATATATTTTGAGAAAACTGGGGAATTGAAATCTAGCTGCTTAACTGCAGTTGGGTATGCAAAGCCGAGAGCGAGCGTTTGAAGGACGCTTCGAGTAGAAGTTAACTTCGGATGTTGGACTCTCGGTCTTTTTCTTTCAAAGGCAATGTGCGAAAGTTGAGGAGTGAGAAAGTGAAGCAAAAAATAGATTTATCAGCTATCAAACTTATAATAGACTCTCAAATTCATGCAATTATAACACAAAGTAACCTCTAAAACCACTGCATAATTCCAATCACCGATTACACCAACTCTCGAGAACCAAAAATATAACTCACGCCCGATCTCGATCGGGATGATTAGAAAAGTTTAGGTAAGTAAGCAATGGCTATTATTGAGCCGGGCAGCTTTTTTAAGGCTGTCCGGCTTTTTTTGTTTAGGAATACAAAAAATATAATCTTTCGATCTGTCAGTCAATCTTTGCAGCTAAGTGGTTCATTTCAGACGTGTTGCAAAGACTGGCTGACCTCAAAATCGAAAGTTTATTTTTTGTCAATTACTTGGTAATTTTGACAGGAATAAGAACATAATTTCATAACGCATTTCATTTAGAATCAACTACTTTTGCTTGCATGAAGCATTCTCGTCTCAGATTGGTCTCTTATATCGTCATCGCCTATATGTTGATGGCGTTTGCTTGGTGGTCTATCTTATTGTACACCAAAAATGAAGATGCCTATACTGCCAAAGACGAAATGCTGCGTTTGCGCATGGCTTCTGTTGCTCAGTTTGATGGGACGGACACAGAATCTTATCAACTCTTGGACAAAGAACGAGCCTCGTTACGCGCAGAATATGAGTGGCAAGAATGGATGATTTTGGGTGAATCTATGGTCTTTATCGTCATGCTCATTGCCGGTGTTTATTTCATCGATCAAGGCTATCGGAAAGAAGTAGAAAGTGCTCGACAGCGCCGCAATTTTTTGCTCTCCATCACCCATGAGTTAAAGTCGCCCATCGCTTCCATTCAGTTGATTTTGGAGACTTTCTTAAGGCGAGAACTAGACACACCTGCCGTCCGAAAATTTAGTGGCAGCGCGCTCAAGGAAACCAAACGATTGCATACCTTAGTCAGTGATTTATTGCTTTCTGCCAAACTAGAAGAATCCTTTCAACTCAATGTAGAAGAAGTAGATATTTCCCTCTTACTCAATGACTTAGTGTTAGAACTGGAAGAGAAGCATACGGATGCGCGCATTCATCTGAGTGAAAAAGGCGACATTCCAAATATCCAAGGTGACATCTCTGGCTTGACTTCCGTCTTCATCAATTTACTAGAAAATGCCATCAAATATTCCAAAGACAACGCCAGTATTCAAGTCAGCATCGAAAACGTAGCAGACAAAGTCGAAATCGCCATAGCAGATGAAGGCATCGGCATCCCTGATCGGGAAAAAAAGATGGTGTTTGATAAGTTCTATCGCGTCGGGAGTGAAGATACCCGCGAGACGAAAGGTACAGGCTTGGGACTTTATATCGTATCTGAGCTGGTCAACTTCCACCAAGGCTCCATCGAAATCCGAGATAATTATCCTCAGGGAACCGTCATGAGTGTTTGCCTACCTCTTCAACAACATGTAGCTGTATGAAAATAACTGTGCTTTGCGTCTTTTTAGCCTTATTCTCTTTGACTACTCTTTCTGCTCAGATATTGACGAAAGGATACTTAGCAGCAGCCAATATAGATAGTGTAAAATTGACGTCTGATCTGGTAAATATCATGTCTGAAGGCATCGCCGCCGAAGCTTTTCCTGGCGCGAATATCCTAGTCGCTCAAGATGGTCAGATCGTTTTGCACGAGACCTACGGACATTGGACATACGACAAAGTACGCGAAGTCCAGAAAGACGACATCTACGACTATGCTTCTGTCACCAAAATCACTTCTGCTCTAGCTGCTGTGATGAAGTTGTATGGCGAAGGTCGCTTTGACCTAGATGCTGAGTTGAAAGACTATCTGCCCAATATGCGATGGTCGAATAAAGCCAAGATGACCTTCCGCGAAATGCTGGCGCATCAGGCACAATTAAAACCTGGTATCGTTCACTGGCAGCGTACCCTCAAAAAGGATGGCGACTTCAAAGCACGCACTTTTCAGCGAGATTCTTCCACTCGTTTTCCTATCAAAATCACCGATGATCTTTGGCTGCATCGCCACTATCAAAAAAAGATGATGAAAGCGATCAAAAAATCAGATCTGCTAGAAAAAGAAGGCTATCGCTACTCCGGTCTACTGTTTTATCTATTGCCGCAGATCATTGAAAACATTACAGGCGAAGACTACGAAGCCTACCTAAAGCGCGAAATTTACCAGAAAATAGACGCCACTACCATCACTTTCAATCCATTGCAGTACTTTCCCATCGATAGAATCGTCCCGACTGAGCGCGATACTTTTTTCCGCAAGCTACAAGTCCACGGCTTCGTTCATGACGAAGGGGCAGGCATGATGGGTGGTATTTCTGCCAATGCTGGACTGTTTAGTACGACCGAAGATTTGGCGAAAATGGCACAGCTATATTTGAATCAAGGCAAATATGGAGACGAGCAACTCATCGCACCAGGTGCACTTGCTGTTTTCACAAGTTATCAATATCCCAACAACCGCAGAGGACTGGGATTTGATAAACCAAATCTGGAAAAAGACGGCAGCCACTATATTGCTGAAAGCGCGAGCCCCATGAGTTTTGGGCATTCCGGCTATACTGGCACGTTTGTCTGGATCGATCCAGTTTATAATCTCATTGTCGTTTTTTGCTCCAATCGCGTCTATCCTGATCGTTCGCATCGACAGTTATACGAATTGAATATCCGTCCGCGTTTACATCAAGCAATTTATGACGCTCTCCCCGAATATTTACCTGTTCCAACTAAATAAAAACTTGAGTGTCGTCTCCCTGCTTCACGGGGTGGACTCTGACAGGGACGATGCGATATTCTAGTAGCTAACATAATTTTCACTCACTCTCTGAATCATTTAAGTATGTATTTTTCTGTACGTTTTGCGGTAGCTGCACTCGTTATCAGCTGGAGTTCTTCACTCTTTGCTCAGTCTTCGTTGCTTCAAAAAGTAGATCCTACGCTTTTCGCTCAATTAGAAGCAGCACCCAAAGATTTTCACGATGTTATATTGCTATTCGGCGATCAAGTCGATGTGCTAGGCGAAGCAGCAACGATGAAAAAAGACGGACTATCGCTGCACGAGCGTCGTGTGCGTCTAGTGCAGTTATTGGAGAAAAAAGCAGAGAATACACAAGCGGCAGTATTACCTGTTCTACAGGAATTAAAGACGATAGAGAAAGGAAGTATTCAGCCGTATTGGGTGACCAATATGATACAAATACGCGCCAATCTGGAAGCGGTAGAGCAACTGAGTCAACTGACAGCTATTGCTTCTATCGAAGGTGTCCCTGAGTTAGTTACTTTTGAAAATGAAACCATCGCTAGTCCGGCACCGCCTGTCACACCAGATCAAGCAGAACGTCATTTGCTCACCATCAATGCAGATGAGCTATGGCGAATGGGCTATACTGGATACGGAACAAAGGCATTGGTGATTGACTCCGGTCAAGATCAAATGCACCCTGCACTCCGCGCCAACTTTTTGGGCAACTCAGTACCACTACGCGAAGCATGGTCAGGCGCAGAAGAGCCGGAAGACTGTGGTGTCTTTCATGGCACACACGTATTGGGCATCGTGACAGGACTGGATCGCATTACCAACGATACCATCGGCGTCGCTTACAATGCCCAATGGCTGGGCGGTCCCGCTATTTTGGGGGATGACTGTGAGCTGATTCAAAATACGCGCTCCACTTTTCAGAACTTACAGTGGGCACTCAATCCTGATGGCAACAGCAATACAACCGACGATATACCGGACGTTATCAATAACTCTTATGGCACCGAAGGTGGATGTAGCAATTTCTTGTCGGGCATGTTGAATAGTCTGGAAGCAGCAGGAGTAGCCGTCATCTGGGCAGCGGGCAATTCAGGACCAGATACACGCACTATATCTGGTCAGGCTAGTCTAAATTCTTCTCTCATTAGCTCATTTTCAGTCGGTAGTGTCAATACAAATAATTTACGCATCACTGATTTTTCGAGTAGAGGTCCCAGTAGTTGTGGTGGCTCGAATGGCTTGGAAATCAAACCAGAAGTGGTCGCGCCAGGTGAGCAGATTCGCTCTTCCAATAAAAATGGCGGCTATACATTGCTAAACGGTACTTCCTTTGCTGCGCCTCTCGTATCGGGAGCAGTTTTGTTGCTGAAAGAGGCGTTTCCAGAGCTAGAGGGCACTGACTTTTTGATGGCATTGTATCGTTCGGCTCGTGATTTGGGGACAGAAGGAGAGGACAATGCCTATGGCAACGGCATCATCGATGTGCGTGCTGCTTATGACTATTTGATCGATCAGGGATTTTCGCCGACTGCGCCAGTATCCGCAGCCGATGATGTTGTTTTGGTCAATGTCTTTTCAGAAAAAGATGCCTTTTGTTTGGGCGAAATCAATAACGCCATCGCCATCGAAAACAACGGCAATGGTAACTTGCGTTCATTGAGTATTGATTATTTTATCACTGGCGCAGCATCTAGAGTAGATCGAGTGGAGTGGACAGGCAATCTAGGCTATGATGAAGTCGCACAAATCAATCTACCAACTTTGACCAATCTACCTGCCGGAGAATACGAGCTGGTCGTTGACATTTTTTCACCCAACGGCAGACCAGATATGCGTAGTCAAAACAACCGCATTCGTCATGCTTTTCGTGTCGCCAATACTACTGCTGTTCCTGCTACTTTGTCTGCCACTCATCAAGGAGACATCTGTAGAGACGCGACGATATTACTAGAAAGTGATGCTGATTTGTCTGACAATCAATTCATCAGATGGTATGATCTACCTTTCGATGGTCGAGCCATCGGGGAAGGCAATCGAGTGGCGACACCGGAGATCAGTGAAACGGAAACTTACTATGCGGACATCATTTCTACGCATCAAATTGGGAAGGCAGAGATAGCAGAAAATGAGCGCACGAGTTATGCGGTCGATGAAGCTGGGTTGCTATTTGATGCCGAACAAAGCTTCCTGCTCAAATCAGTCAAGGTATTTTCAGAAGAGAAAGGCGGACGCATCATCAAGTTGAATGATCGTCAAGGCAATCTGATTCAACAAAAAGTCATCAATATCGATGTGGGCGAGTCACGTATTGAGCTGGATTTTGAAGTGCCTGTCGGAGAAGATCATCAGCTACTCCTCACTGCCGGGAAGTCTTTGCTACACAGCAATTCCAATGTGGACTATCCGTATGCCGTAGCCGATGTCGCCACCATCAAAAGCTCTGCTGATCCAGAGACCAATTTCCGTTATTTCTTTTTTTACGACTGGACAGTAGAGGCGAGCCATCCTTGTGGGCGCACTGCTGTTGTTTTACAGCCTACGACTAGTAGTCGTGCAGAATCGGTAGACATCTCTGCTTCGGAGACTACCATCATGCCCAACGAGACCATAGACTTTCGAGGACAGAGCAGTCAGGTAGAAACCTACACCTGGGATTTTGGAGACGGCACGATCAGTAATGCTGCCAATCCGTCTCATACATTTTCTGTGCCCGGCACTTATGTTGTGTCATTGACTGTCGATACTAGGAATGGTTGTTCGAGTAGCGCGACGGCGACGATCACCGTAGAAGAGGACGTGGATACTTCTACTGATGAGCTAGCAGCAGCGACTGGAGTTGTCCTTTATCCCAATCCCACGAGCGACCGCCTGACTATAGAACTAGACTCGCCCGAAGCTGTCACTTGGGAGCTATTCGACGCGCTCGGTCGCCGTGTAAGTGTGCAGCAGACGCCTGTGGTGCAACAGCGATTTGAGTTGGATTTGAGTGATTTGATGGATGGTGTTTACTACCTGTCTCTTCAGATGGGGGAGCAGCGACGCGTGGAAAAGGTGTTGATTACTGAATAAATGTAAAGGAGACTTGGCGAGTTTGTTGGCTTGCCAAGTTTGGTTTTTACACCCTGCTTTTGAACTTACTGAATATCAGATCAAAAACAATCATCATCGCTACCCAAACTAAAATCTGCAACAACGGCTGTATAGGATAAATGGTCGTTTGCCAACCAGGAATCATAGCAGTAGCTATATTGAAATCCACCAAAAAGAGGATGACTACGCTGACAAGTACGAAGGCAGTAAGCACAGAAGAGAAAGCAGTTCGAAGCCTAATTGATTTTCTAACTTTTTTAATTAGCAATAGTGCAAAAAGAACAGCTAATAGTGAGTCGATTAAGATCAAAATCTGATAGAGTGCAGGAAATCGAGTTGTATAAAAATAAATGGATTCTAACATCATTCCGCTGACAGCTAAGGACATCAATTGGAACAGATTGACTAATAGCAGTATTAATCCTACACCCCCCAAAACTCGCCATACGATTTCAAGATCGTGTTTCAATAGACGTTTTGTCCGGTAATAAGTCAACCAAGCAATAGCAGCAGTCAATGACGAAAGCATATGGCGTTCGTTTTTAGATCATGAATTATTCGTATCGCTCACAGATGCTTTGATCTGACAGTCCCAAATTACATTAATCGGGAGATTGGCAGAAAGCTCGTGACGGACTGCACGTGTTCGACTCAACTTGTCCTGGCTTGTCCCGTCTGTTCCCGAATTTCGGGGATACTTCGGAAACTATCGGGGACGCTCGGGAGTCGTGAAATCTGCACTAGCAGCATATGTGGGGCGAGCAGGGGTTCTCAATCATATGTGTCACTCACACCCGCCAAACCCCTAAACTCCGATCATCACTTCCCGCCACCAGCATATTTTCATAGTCCGACCACAGCAGCGTATTTACAGAATTGAGGTGTCCTTGATCGCGGATGCTGTCGATGACTTTTAGGAGTTCAAGAGTGGTGGTGTCCCAGATTTTGATGGTTTTATCTCGACTAGCGGTGGCAGCATACTGAGCGGAAGGAGAGAATGCAATATCATTGATGGTATACCAGTGGGCGTTTTGTTCTGCTGCCAATGTCGGTTTATCCATCAAGTCCCAAACCTTCAATATCGCATCGCGACCGCCGCTCCACAATTTGTTTGAAAAAGGATGATAGCGGACACAGAAAACAGAATTGTCATGTGCCTGAGGTAGCTGATATTTCAAAGCTAAGGTCGTCGCATCCAAAATATAAATCGTTTGGTCACTACTACCGACGGCGAGTTCATGGCGTGTAGGACTGTAGTCGATACAGCGCAATGCTTGATGGCTGAGTTGGAGGCTTTCGACAGTTCGCTCGCGTTCGATAGACCATTTGATGAGTTTACCACCACCACCTATGCTGTATAAGTAAGCGCCGATTTGCTGCAACCCAAATACGCCTTTTTGATGCTGCAAGACATCGCGACTTCCTTCTTGTCTTACCGTCACCCAGTGCAAACCACCATGCATATTTCCAGCGACAATCTTTTGATAATCAAGTAAATAAAGCAGCGAAAAAATTTGTGTTTCGACACGAGCGAGTAGGTTGCCGTTTTCAGGCGTTTTCAGATTCCACTCGACTATCCAGCTGTCTCCAGCGCCGGATAGGAAGAGATGTGGTTCGCTACTTCGACTCAGTGCGTAGATGCTGCCATTGTGTCCGGTAAGCTGTGCGATCTTTTGGATGGAAAGTGTTTTTTGCATAGACACAAAACAAGTAGTCAATAAAAAGAGATGCGTGATTTATGGATTTTTTGTCAAAGAACAAAAGCCGAGAATTAATTTAAATAAACTTTTTGTTTTGAATTTAAAACTGTTTTGTATTTTTGTTTAAAATAACCAAATATGGAGGTCACATGAACAGCAAATTCAATATCATAAAACAATACATCAAGGATAACAAAGCGGTGTGGGCATACCTGAGTACCAATTGGTACAAGATTGCTATACTTGGTTTCTTGTTGTTTGTACTGTTCAAAAAAGACATCCGTTTTGGCGTCAATTTTCAAGCACCGGAGCAAGAAGAGCAGCGCATAGAGTCGCAGCAAACGCAGCCTAAATCCACGGTGACCGAGCGCGAATATTTTACTGAACATACACCACAAGAGCAGAAAAAGAAACCAAAGTTGATCGAGCGATTTAGTAATCTACCACTGTTCAATAATGGCGATGGCTTGAAGCGATTGGAAGAGGCGAAAATCAATCAATATGTTCAGCAATTTGCCAATATCGCCCGCGCTGAACATCAACGACATGGTATTCCGGCTTCGATTTTGCTAGCCAGTGCTGTCATCCATAGCGAAGCCGGGCAGACCGAACTAGCCAAAAATGGCAACAATCAATTTCAACTGACTTGCTCCGTAGACTGGAAAGGTGCAATTCAGTGGAAAGATGGCGTGTGCTATCGCCAATATGACAATCAAGAAACAAGTTTTCGCGATTATAGCCTGTTTTTAACGACCGGTCCTAGAACCACATTAACCGCGTTGCCGAGCAATGATTACAAAGCTTGGGCAGCAGCGATTGAAGACATTGGCTATTCTAGTGAGCGCAAGTTGGCGCGACGATTGGTGGCTTTCATCGAAAAGCATCAGTTGCAGCAATTAGATGTGTTGATAGAATAGACGGAGCGCGAAAGATGCCAACTTAGCGCAACCCTAACATTCATACTTGCAGACAAAGTGGCTTTGCCCGGTGGTGAAGTAGCTTTAGCGAGTGGGTTGCGTTTTTTGGGCATTCGCTTTGGGAAGCTGTTAGCCTTTAGCTATCGGCAGTTAGCTAGTTTGACGGATAACTTTGCTTTTGTAGATTTCTCTTCACATTTTGAGACTGAGGAATCTTAAATCTGCCGGCTTTTCAAGAAAATCGAAGAACAAATAAAGCTATTAGACTTGTTACGCCGCATCTTGATTGACTACAAAAGGCAAATTTTATCCTGTCTTGTGTTAAATTTTTTAGCCGTAGCGCGGCTATGCCGAAAAAATTTGCCTTATTCAGAATAAAATTTGCTCCTCTTCGCCATAATCAGCTACGACGTAACAAGTCTATTGGTTTTTGGCACTTTTATTTTTACCGCTAAGATTCTGTTTTCCGCCCTCTCATCCCGAGGTGTCCTCGAAATTCTCCGAAGTATCGGAACAGGCGGGACAAGCCGGAACAAGTCTTTAGCTTACTCAGCTATGTTCTTAGTCTCAATGTATTTGTCTTTATTTTTCAGTTTTTAAACATCACGCATCATTTCTCACCATTTAGTAAGTCTACATCCAGCTCTACTTTTCCTTCCATCCCCAGCTCCAGCCGAATGCCATCGGGCGTCAAATAAGTATCTGTAATGTCCATCTTCTCTAGATCGCCTTGCAGGAAGATGCCGGGTGCGAACTCGAGATTTTTGAGTTGATTTTTGGTGAGTTCGCGTAAGTTGGCAAGGTTTTCGTCCACCTGAATATCGAGGTTATCGCGGATGCGGCGGCGCAGGTTGCTTTTGAGTAGCCAAGCGGCAGATTTCATTAGGAAGTTGGTGGTATTTAGGGTAAACTCTAGGTTATTGAGGTCGATTCGATTGCGAAAATTGTTGTAAAATGGCTCTCCGGTCAGATAGACTTTTCCATCATAACTACCTGATAGTAAGGCTTCTACCACTAGCTTTTTATTTTGTCCATAAAGTGTGATGTCGTCTACCGTGACGCTATAATTGTTGTACTCGAATGTCTCGCCTTTGGTGTTGCTGACGACTAGATTTTCGGCTGCTGCATAAGGAATATCAGCATTCAAAATGATCTGAAAGTTATTGTCTTTTACTTTCTGAAATGCAAAAGCTGGCAAGGCACGCATCTGCTCTTTTGGTAGCGAGCCGATATAGATTTTGGGCTCTCCCTGTATGGCGATGGTCATTTCTATGGCGTCATCTTTAGTGACGATCGGTGTGGCGGCAACATTCGTCGGGCGTATACTCAGCCAAGTAGCCACTTCATCAGATAGTGGAATAGGTGTATGCAACTGCTGCCAAGCGGTCTGCATGGTTTCACGCAGATTGAAATTGGCTTGTAGCTGCTCATCTATAGTCGTCCCAATCAGGTCACGAGCACGACGCAAGACAATATCACCCACAAACTGGGCGGGCACATCTATCGGGCCCAACTGCAAACGTGGTTTCTCTTTCCACTCATACGTATCCAAATCAGTGACCGTTTTGAGCTCCCAGTTCTCCGCAATGTCAAAATCCGTAATAAATACCAATGCAATCGCCGCATCTGCTCTTACCACACTAAAGCCAATGTCCTTTTTGATTTTCAAATCCAGCGACACATTGTAGCGCAACTGTTGCCCCTCCAACGCTATGGTTACATCGTCGAGTTGTTTGGCTTGGACTTCTAGATCATCTTGCTCGAAAGTGGAATTGGCTTCTAGAGCAGCTTGTATTTCTCGATTGATGAGGCGTTCTATATCCGCTACGGGCAACCGAATGGGCAAATTGAGGGAAGAAGGTTGAATTTCTTTTTCGACATAAGTGTACGATTCCACAGGCTTCTCTATTTCTCCGGAGGTAGTTGTTGTATTGATGGTCGATTTATTGCTGTTGCAAGCAAGTAAGCAATAGATACCAATGAAGAGGATGAGTTGTTTCATTTTGATACTTTAGATTGACTTTCTATCCCTCTCAATAATCAATTGGCCGCTTTGTTCCAGACCTGATGAGCGTGCATGAGGAAAGAAGCAGGTGCACCGGCAAATGAAATCTTGTCTTTGCTGCTTTCTTCTAGTACCATGTCTCCGGGTTTGAGCGCCGCATAGCCATCCATGGTATATTGGTCATTTCCTTCTATCATATAAACGGTCATGTCTAATGGAGACAAATCAGAAATGCAGCCCATTTCGTAAGCAAAACTAAACTCACCGATATTATCTTCATCCAAATCTGTCACTGTCACCGCTTCCGCCATAAATTCCAAGAATAGATCGGCATCGCATTCTTCAATACCATCGCTTACAGTGCTCATCAATCGGGCATCATTTTCACCCAACAGATAATGATAAGCAAAAAGTGCTGTGTCTGTTCGTGTGAAAAGCAGGGCATTGTCTCCATTGGCATCTTGCCAAACGCGCTGACTCAACAGCTTTCCGGCATAACGAAGCGTGGTCGCATTGAACAGAGATTCATCTTTGATCTGAAATTGCTTTGCTTCATCGACCGTATCTATTTGATCGTTAGAGGATTCCGTCGGATTGTTGCAAGCAAAAAAGAGTGTGGCCAATAGGCAGTAAGTAAGTGTTTTCATGTCTGCTGTTTATTGTGTGTGAAAAATTAGCTCAAATTTTTGCGCTTACGCGTCAAGATAACTTCCCTCAATTTAAAGTACAAAATGATGCAAGTCAAGATGAAAGCGACAATATTCGCGAATATAACAGGGGCGTCCTGATTGACGATGCCATAGTAAATCCAGAGTACAATGCCGGAAGTCATCATCGAATACATCCCTAAAGATAAGTCTTCGGTTGTTTTGGTGCGCCAAGTTTTAATCACTTGAGGGATATACGCACCTGTCGTCAGGCAAGCGGCTATGAAGCCGATGATTGTTATCATGTGATGAAGTTTTATGCAATAGGTGAGCAGGCAGTAAAAAAGTTCCTAAGTAGTTGAGGGTAAATATTTTCTTTTGCTGACGACGTAGATTTTTGGGTCAGATAAACTTGTCCCGAGCATCGGGGGCGAAAAACATAGGCGCCCCGATAGCAATCGGGATTCAACGAAGTATGAGCGAAAAAGATACCGTCACGCAATCGGAAAATAAATGCGCTCACCTACTTAATAACTCAAAAATGAATTTGACTACTTTCCTCCCATCTGTACAACAGAATGAAAAGTGACGTTGTTGTTCCAATCGGATTGACTTCATCAAAAGTTCCTAATCATTAAATCACCGCACTTTGCAAGTTTTACATTTTCCCTATGAGGAAGTGTCCGAATTCGCCCAACGTGACCTTGCCTACATCAACGAACAACCCAAACTCCGATCTTTTTACCAATACGAACCCGCCATTGACTCCTTTCAGCAAGTCATTCAAGATAAATCAACAGCCAATACCGACCGCCAAGTCCTAGTCGATGTACTCAAGGCTCAATATTCAGACTTCGAGCCTACCGACACAACTATCCAGCGCATCGAATCCCTACTCGATGGCAACACATTTACGCTCGTCACCGCTCACCAACCTAGCCTGTTTACCGGACCACTTTATTTTATCTACAAGATATTTTCGGTCATCAATTTAGCTGAACAACTCAACGAAAAATATACTGACTACAACATCGTGCCGCTCTTCATAACAGGTGGTGAAGATCACGATTTTGAGGAGATCAATCATGCGCATATTTTCGGGAAGACGCTGGAATGGGCGAATGAAGAAAGCGGCGCTGTTGGTAGAATGAAGACCTCCACTTTGCAGCCAACTCTGAGTCAATTGAAAGAGATTTTGGGTGAGTCTAGCTCTGCTGTTGCGTTGTGTACCACTATTGAAAATGCGTTCACCAAATTCGATAGTTACGGAGCAGCGACGCGCTACTTGGTGCACTGTCTGTTTGAAAAATATGGTTTGGTGGTCATCGGGATGGACGAACCCAAATTCAAGCAACGCTTCATTCCATACATCAAAGAAGAAATTTTTGATCAGCCATCTCAAGCGCTGATTCAAGCGACTCAGGAAGAGTTGGCAGCGCAAGGGTTTGATAGTCAAGCACATCCGCGAGCTATCAATTTTTTCTATTTGCACGATCAGTTGAGGTCGCGCATCGTTCTTGAGGATGATGTGTACAAAGTATTGGATAGCAACTTTGTGTTTACGCGAGCAGAATTGGAAGCAGAAATTGAAGCCCATCCCGAGCGATTCAGCCCCAATGTCGTCATGCGTCCGATTTATCAGGAGACCATTTTACCCAATTTGGCGTACATCGGTGGTGGCGGCGAGTTGGCGTATTGGCAAGAAAGAAAAAGTCAGTTTGCGCACTTCGGTGTCAATTTCCCAATGCTCATTCGCCGAAATTCTGCCCTTTGGATCGACAAAGGTAATGCCAAACGCCTAGAGAAAGTCGGACTAGCAGTTGAGGACTTATTTGAGGATACGCATAGCTTGGTCAAAGCCTACGTGAAAGAAAATTCAGAGCAAGAACTCAGCCTAAATCATGAAAAACTAAAGACACAACAGATCTTCGAGGGCATAGTCGAAAAGGCATTGGCAATTGATAAAGGACTGAAGAAAACAGTGCTGAGTGAGCAAGCCAAAATGCTGAACGCGATAGGTGTTTTGGAAGGAAAATTGTTACGCGCAGAGAAGAACAGACATGATGTAGCCTTGAATCAAATTCGGTCGCTGAAAGAACGATTGTTCCCGAATGGATTGCAAGAGCGGCACACCAATTTTATGGAATTTTATCTCAAATACGGAGATGACTTCTTCAATACCCTTAAAGCATATTTGCATCCTTTGGATAAGGAGTTTCTGGTCTTTTTGGATCGGGAATAACGCGAAAAATAAAGACTTGGTAAACTTGAAAATTTACCAAGGCAAACGCATCAGATTGCTTTCTGCTCTTTGGTTTATCAAACAGTTCAATATTCCAGCGATGTTAGCTTAGCATTTGTCTCCCCGAGGGTCGGGACAGGCAAAGCCGACGGGCTCTTCATTTTGGCTCCGCAAGCGGGACAGGCTATTGCCCCAAAATGAAGCAAAAACGCTAGAAATGGCAAACTCCTCCGTCGAACCTGCCCTTTCGCCATCTGCCACCTAAGTAGATCGTGTTCTGAGCATGCTCCAAACGATAAAAAGTTAATCATATTTTTGATGTAGTTGCTCTAAAAATTTACCAAGTCTGGCTATAGAGAAATTGCTACAATCAAGCTTTATGCTGTCCAAAAGTTAACGCGTCCGTACAGCTGAAAGCTCATAACTGCTCATACATCACACACCAGCACACTCTCCTTCAAAGCTGCCATTTGGTCATCATAAGTCGGAATAAATTCCTGCCCGACATACCCTTCATAGCCCGTCTCTAAGACTGCGCGCATGATCGCCGGATAGTACAATTCCTGTGTTTCGTTGAGTTCATTGCGACCCGGCACACCGCCTGTATGATAGTGACCGATGTAATCTTTATACTTTCGGATGGTCGCGATCACATCGCCTTCCATGATCTGCATATGGTAGATGTCGTAAAGCAATTTAAACTGATCTGACCCGATCTTGTCGACCAAAGCTGCTCCCCAAGGTGTCGTATCACACTGATAATCAGGATGATTGACTTTACTATTGAGCAATTCCATCACGACGAGTACATCACGCTGCTCCGCATGTTTGATGACTTTATCTAGCCCAACGGCACAGTTTTCGATGCCTTGCTCATCGGTCAATTGACGCTTGTTGCCCGAAAAAACGATGATGCTCGGAATCCCTGCATCTGCTGCTTGATCGATCAGTTTGATATACGCTGCTTGTAGTGCTTCGTGATTTTTAGAATCGTTGAAGCCTTCGGTCAGGCTCATGTTTTTTCTAGTACCCACCGCACAAGTCAGGTCATAATTTTTCAAAATCGACCACTCGTCCGGCGTCGTCAGCTCGATGGACTGTAGCCCAATATCTTTCGCTCCTTCGGCGAGTTGTTCCAAGCTATAGTCATTGTAACACCATCGACAAACCGAGTGATTGATGTTGTTGGTGAGTTCTTTTTTGACCATGGCTGGTTCGTTTTCTGTACTCGCTTTGGTGGTGTCGCAAGCACCGGCGAGGGAAAGTGTCCCCAATCCCAGAAGCGAGTTTTTGATGGCTGATCTTCGTTTCATTTGCAATTTTCGTTTTGTTGTGAAGGTTTTGAACCCAAAACCACATTGGAAATATATCAAACAATTTGCGAATAAGCAAAGGAAAGTAACCGTCTACCTTTACAACTCACCTTTTACCCCAAAATTTACTTCGCTCATTCAGCCATATCTAATGCGCAATCGGCGCACCTAACAACGCCTCAGAAACATCCCAAGCTTCCACTAGGGCGAGCGCATCCTCACGCACTGCTGCACATAGATCATCGACGATGCGGCGGATCGCTTTGGATTTGCTACCGTCCATATAGGCTTGCTCCAGGTACCAGCCTTTGTGTTCTTCGATGGTATGGAGTGCGTAGAGTTGACAAAGTTGTTGTAACGCAGTCTTTAGTGCTTCATCTTCTTGATTATCAACAATTTGTATGAATTGTTCTAAGACGATTCGCTCGATAAACGCCGTCGACAATGCTAGCATATGTGTCTGACATTCGATGGCAGCATCATAAGCAGATCTGCCCTTTTTGATGAGCCCACGCATCCGCTGACTGACAGAATATTTGAGGTTTTCTTCACGGCTGCGGAAAAGTTGCAAGTGTAAATTATGATCCAATAAATGCTCGCGCTCGGTGCGCCGGATGGTGATGGGATTTTTGTCGATGACAGAAGAAGCCATCATACCACCCAAATAACGGAGCATCCCAAACATCCCCTCTTCGTTAAATTCCTGACGGTATTTCGTCAATACTCCTTTGGCAACCAATTGCATTAAAACGGTATTGTCACCTTCAAAAGTGGTGAAGATTTCTGTACCATTTTTGAGATGATCGAAGCGATTTTCGGACAGATAGCCTTTACCGCCACAAGCTTCTCGACATTGTTGTAAAGCATGCGTCGTGAACCAAGTAGCATAGGCTTTCATGCCTGCTGCCAAGGTTTCTATTTCGCGCATATCGCCTTCTTCGTGAGCCGAAAATCGCTCAGTCAGATATTGTAGTCCAAAATGTAGAGCATATGCTTTGCCGACCAGTGGCATCAAGCGACGCTGATGACTTGGATAGTCCAAAATAAGTGTTTCGGGAGCAGTGAAATTGGGTCCAAACTGACGACGTTTCAGTCCAAATCGTACTGCTATCTCAATGCCTGCTTTAGCTGCACTCAGTCCACAACGCGGCACACAAACGCGACCACCGACCAGTGTTCCTAGCATAGTAAAAAAGCGACGAGACGGATTGTCGATATCGCTATGGTAGTTACCGTCTTCCGTGATGCCGCCAAAGCGATTCAATAGATTTTCGCGTGGCACTTCTACATGATCGAACCAGATGCGACCATTATCGACGCCATTGAGTCCCATTTTATAGCCATTATCTTCTACTTTTCTGCCCGGTAGTAGCTCATCGTTTTCATCTCGTAGTGGTACGAGTACGGCATGGATGCCGTGATTCTCACCATTGACGATCAGCTGGCAGAAGACACTCGCCATACGACCATGAAGGGCATTCCCGATGTATTCTTTTCCAGCCTCGTAGCGCGGTGAGTGTACGATGATCGAGTCGTTTTCGGAATGATAGGTAGCAGTGGTTTCCAATTTTCGAACATTAGAACCGTGTCCGGTTTCCGTCATGGCAAAGCAGCCAAGTAGTTCTGTTGTACCTATCTTAGATAAGTATTTATCGTGGTGTTGCTTTGTCCCTAAACTCATCACGCTGCCACCAAACAGCCCAAACTGCACCCCGAATTTGATCGCCAAACTCAGGTCAAAATAGCCCAGCGTCTCAAAGACGGCGGCATATTGTAGCATACTATCTTTTCCACCATATTGACTCGGGAAGTTCAGTGCGCCCCAGCCTTGTGCGGCGAGTAGTTTTGTCCAATGCAGGACTTTTTCGCGATATTCTTCTTTGACAGGAAGGATGTTGCGTTCAAAGACTGGATCGTTGAGCATGGTTTTGACGCGCTGTATCAGTTCTGCTTGCTCACCATCCAGCAACTGCGTCATGACGGCTACATCAAATTGTGCGTGCTCCAGCTCTTCTTGCTCATGTAGCATTTCGCCATCAAATATTTGCTGGCAAATGTCAGAGTTGAGTGGCTTTAGTTTGGCTTCGACGGCTTCCAGTACCTCACGTAGTTCCGACAAAGAATCTTGTGAGCGGCTATCGGTTTCGGTCATGGCTCGTTTCGCCATTTCTATCCCCAAATGGGTCAACGTATGCGGTGCATCTTTGTCCAATAAAGAAACAGCTTCCTGTACTTCTATTTCCCAAAGCTTGTACAATTCGCGAGAGGGTGGCGTGCTTGGTCGCATCCAGTTACGCAACAGCACTTTCTCTCTGTCTGTGAAAAAGCTGATGTTTTTGAGTTCGTCTTTGAGCAGACGGACTTCGCTAGGCGATAGCAATCTATCCGACCAAGCTACATAGAACATAGGTAGTAAGCTTTGTACGCCCGGTGAGTAAAAAGACAATTGATATGGTGATGCGCTCATGATAGTAGATTTTGCTGCATTTTCTGATGGATAAAATTAGCGTCCATCGGAATGTTTGTCAATAAAACAAATAATAGCAAAATCTAGTTTTGAAAAATCATTAGAGAACCATATAATTATTTGTTAATCAAATAGTGGGAGCGCTTCTTCTACTGCGCCGCTTTCGCCCGATTGACAAACATCGTCGCTACCGAAGGACCTACCAGCTGGATTTCATACGTTTCGCCATCATCCATTTTCAAAATCAATTCTTTGGCCTTCAAAGACTCTGCGGCTTCCAAAAATGCCGTATTGCTGGAGTAGACATTCAAAATCCCTTGTTTGAAACCAAAGTAGTATTTTGTGCCGGTCGGTGACTCCAGATAGATGTACAAGCGGTCGTCTTCGTTGCTCGGCATTCGGCATTCGATATAGCCTTTGTAGACATAGTTGAAGAGTTCGCCTTGGATGCTCATCAACCCAATTTTGCTACCGCGTGTCACGAATGACTGATACTCGCTGTTCCACTTCATTGGGACTTTTGCAAAGACGAACGTATGATCGTTGAATTTGCCTGGTATATTGAGCGAACCTCTGTTGATGGCTTGAATAGCTTCGCGGGTATCTTTGTTGTCTACGAATAGTTCCGAAGCGGCTTTGCGGTAGAAATTGGGTTCTTTGATGTAGTTGATGGCTTGTGATTCAAAGGCAGCCGCTCGCAAATCTTTAATCATGATCGACATCAGTTTATCTGGCACGATCAAGTCGATGGTCGTCATCAATTCGGCAGTCAGCTCATAGTCTGGCAAAATGATAGCAGAGTCAGCAGGCATCTCTAAGAACTTGGTTTCCATCGTTCCGGCAGCGTCGATATTGATATAATCCAGTCCCGAGCCGAGATTGAACTTCCCTTCTGCTTTGATTTTTCCGGTCTTATCGCTCACGATCATTTGATTGCCGATGTAGCTATCTGGATTGACCATTTTGATGGAATCGGCGAAGGTAAACTCATCTTTTTTCGGATTGTAGCGCATCATACCACGCACAGGTAGTACCGGACGGTCTTTTCGGAATGCCAAAACGCCCATCACACTCGGGTAAGCGATGCCTGTCTCTTTGCTCAAAAAGATGCCTGTTTCTAACGGTGTCCCTTCCTGATTTTTGGGCTCGTTATACTTAATGACCAAGTCTTCTTTGTCCCCTTCGGAACGCAACTGAAACCACTGTCGTTGGGGAAGTTTTTTGGTGTCCAATTGCGCAAATCCATCGAAGAATAGCTCTTTAGAGTCAGCACTTAGGTTGATAGTCCCTTGAAACTTGGTTTTCCAATCAATGTAGAAACTGTCTTCCACCATGACCGAACCTGTCGCTCTAGTCGCCACATCTTTCTCTTTGTACGCGCCTTTCCCAACCGGACTACCGACGATTTCTGAAAATTCAATTTCTTGATTTTTGTTACCCACATTGTACTCATAAAAGCCACTCGCTTTGTAGAGCCTTTTCCCCAAAATATTGACCGTCGCTCTATTGATGACGTGATTTTTATTGACCGTATTAGCGACGATTTTGGCATTTTCTAGTTGTGTGATGACGGCATTGGGGAGCACTGTTACTTTGTTGCTATCGGGATAGATCAAAGCATCTGCTGAGTTGATGAATGGCACGCCACCGACTTGTAACTCATTGGTAGACAAATCATAAGCAGCAAATGCACCATCAAATTTCAATGAGTCTTGATCGGGATGTACGGACAGAAATGAGCCGATATTGCCACTCGCCTGAAAGTCCACTTGTCCCGCATTCATGTCCCAGTTGAAGGTGTTGATAGATGTCTCGTATTGATTGTATGGCAACTCTGTAATTGCCATTGCACTATTGGCTTCGAAGCTCGATTTGCCTTCATCAAAATCGACGTCGGCTTTCATATCGCTAGTCCGCAAAGCTGTCTCTTCACCACCTTCTGCTTTGATCACTAGGGTAGTGGTGTCGGCTTTGACGGAATTGGCACCAAAAGCAAATAGTGGCGAACTCATTGCTGCCTGATTCCAATCCAATTTCCCAATTCCTTTTACCCCATCAGGTGTCAAAATCAATGTGCCATCCAATGTGTGGTTGTTATCTTGATACATCGCAAACGCTTCTTCTTGCGTCTTGACATACATACTATCTTTGTATGGACGCCAATCAATCGCTACATCCACGCCACTCACTTTTGGTACTTCTACGGCTGCGTCACGGTTTTCGGCATGCTCAAATGTATTCGCGCTAGCAGTCAACTGATATGGTTTGAAAATAATATCCTCCGAAAAGACGGTCGCTCCCAAATACGTCAAATCACCTTGCCCAAACAAGCCTTTATTACTCAAATCCAATGAACCGGAATAATTGCCGCGCTCTTTGTACAAGCCGTATCCATCTTCCGGTGTCGTATGCACAAAACCGAGCGATTGGTCTTCTTCGCGCACCAGTAAAGTCTCCTCAAATGGCTTCATGATGTCGAAGGAGTACAAGCTGCCCGGAAAGGCAATATCTCGCGCCGTGAATTTATCCAAATGGTTGAAGCTGAATTGATCTAAGCGGAAATAAAAGGAGTCTCTGAGATAAGCACCACCCAATGTTTCTTCGCTATCGTAATAGACAAAAGCATTTTCTTTGCTTTGAAAAGAGGGGAAGATTTCGATGTCTTCCACACCCGATTTGTTGGAAGGTGCGTCGATCAATAGTGCGCCATTCAACCCTTCTATTCTTGATCCCAAGGCAAAAGCTTCCGGCTTGTTATCTTCGGTTAGGCGACCCGTTGGGACATACAAATCAAAGTACTCTACTGAGTCCAACTGAATCATGTATTTATCATAGTCAAAGTCAAATCCTTTGCCCGTAATTGTACTAAATCCGGCAAATAACTTACCATCGAAGTCCATATTTCGATTAGTTTTGATATTGACTTGACCGCTATCCGGCATTATGGCGACGCGCTGCCGTCTGCTAAATTCAATCGCTTTGACGCCATCCGTCGTGATGGTTTGGTCTTTCATGTTGATGGTCGCATTGACATTGTCTGTATTTGATTTTAATCGCAATGGATCGAAGTCCACTCTGTTACGATTGGCATCTACATAGTGTAGCAGTTTGTCTTTGACGTAGATCAAATGATTTTCACTATCATAATCGATAAATCCTTGCGCGACCAATTCATACAGCAAACCTTTGATACTTTCTTGGGTAAATTTAGAATTGACACGTCTGGCAATTAATTCAGATTCAATGACACGTGTATTTTCTTTTCGGGATGTGACGGCTATAATTTCTAATGGATGTACATCTGCGATGCCTTGTATCGTAATGTAATCGCCCTTATTGAAATATTTGAGAGACTCAAAGAAGACTTCTGATTTGCTACTGAAGGCAATACCCCGCTTCCCGATTTCTATGGAATCTTGTCGAAAATGAACGATTAAGTTCTCTGCATCAATATTCATTTTGTGGATGGAGCTGTAAAACGGATTGCGGTCGCTACCGTCCTTTCCACGCGTCATTTCGAGTCGCTTGTCTTCTATATTAAAACGAATGCTCACAGAAGGATGATAGATAGAATCTTGACCATAATAGATCGTAGAACCGACCTGATCGCCTAGCAACACGTCACCCCTTTTGATAATGACTAGCTCCGAGTCACCTCGATATAACAATTGCTTTTCAGCATCGTCGAACACGCGCAAATTGGCACGGCTGTCCTTTGTTCCATAGCCATAAACGGTCAATCCATTTAGCCGAAAACCACCAATAAAATAGATGCCTTGCCCGATGTTGTCGATTTCCAATACCTTCTTACTCGACTCAAAAGCCGGAAAATCTGCTCCTTTCGTCCCACTGATGATTTTATCCTCAAACTTGCCCAGAATGAGTTCATTGCCAAAGTAGTCGGGATATTTCAGGCGCGTATTCTGCACCTCATAGCGACTCGTATTCATGCGGATGCTAAATGTGTCGATAAACTCTGCATACACTTCCTGCTCCAGATCTTGAAAGCGATCATTCCACCTGACCATGCCGCCTTTCCCTTGCCATTCTTCTTGTGAAGGGATATAGCGACCAGCCGTCTGTTCTATCCGAATGCTATCACGTAATCGCACCGCCACTAAGTCAGTTTTACTAAACTCTACGACGGGCGTTTTGTCGGCATATTTGATCTCAAAATCACCGTTGCGGGTGTACCAGGATGTCCCATTTTTGGAAGAGCGCAGCACGCCATTGGTATAGAACTCATCTGAAAAGCGTAAAAAAGCCGCAAACTTTTTCGTCTTCTTATTTTCGATGTCATCCAGACTTTTATTCAGTACTTCTTGCCATTGTGCGAGTCGTTGCTCTGGATTGGAAGAGTTTTGTTTGATGACGGTCAGCGATTTCAAATAGGGATAAAAGAAGGCGCGTGCTTGCATCCGAAGTCCTAGCATTCTATTGCTGGTGCTGATGATGGTTTTGACTTCCTCTTCTGTGAAAAAACCACTTACCATCAAACTCTCAAATGTCTCAAACTGCTCTTCCATTTCTTTGACTTCAGGTGCGAGCATATATTCTTTGAGTTGCGCCAAGTACTCCGGTGGATTTTCGGAAAAGACCTCAAAGCTGCGTTGTGCAAAGATGATTTGGGTCAAAAAGAGAAGAGCAAACAAAAGGGATAATTTGTGCATGGTAGTTACTTTTATCGAAAACGAATTTCATATGATGCTCTATATGAGACGTTGTATAAATTGATGGGCATCATGAAGAGCATAAAATCATTTCCGAAACAGCACACACGCCCAATTGTCTTTTTCGGATTGCCGAACGAATTGCCAACCAACCGTTTTTGCTTGTTGGATCAATCCTTCCACATCTTCCACAAAAAAGCCCGAAGTGAGCAGTAGACTGCTATCAGATGAATGTGTATACAACGATTGAAGACTGCTAGAAATTACGTTTCGTGTGATATTTGCGAGGATAATGTCGTAGCCTTTTGGGTTAAAGTCTGTCAAGTCATTTTGTTCAAAATAGAGATGACTGACACCATTGCGAGTAGCATTCTCTCGACTGTTTTCTACTGCCCATTCTTCGATGTCGATGCCCATCACTTTTCTCGCGCCCAGCTGAGCGGCTAAAATCGCCAAAACGCCAGTGCCACAGCCATAGTCAAAGACTGTTTTATCTTGAAAATCAATCTGTTGCATCATAGCTACCATCTGAAAAGTGGTCGCATGATGTCCAGTGCCGAATGACATTTTGGGTTGAATGACGAGTTCGTATTGTACGTCGGGCATGGTATCATGGAACTCCGCTCGGATGCCACAGAAGTTACCAACTTGCACTGGCTGAAAATTGCTTTCCCAGACCGCATTCCAGTTTTGGGCGGGCGAAAATTCTCGCTGATAGGCAAAGTCAAATTGCTGCTGCAGGTCGTTTAGAGTAGTTTCTATTTCCTCAAGATCAGCAGCAGCAGGGAGGGAGGCGGTCAGTCCATCTGATCTTTCTTCAAATACATCAAAAGGATGAGCAGAGAGAAAGGCGATGAGGATGTCGCGGAGTGGCGCATCGCAATTGATTTGATAGATGTAGTAGTCCATGGCGATTTTAGGACAAAGAAAGGACGGTTTTAGGAAAATCGGAAGATTGAAGAGAAAATCAGCCTTTTGCGCTTAAAAATGCGAGATTTTGCTCATTCCATACAAGCATTTGCTCAGATTATACAAGTCTATACTCGCTTTTTGTCTCACATTTGCTATGGCGAGAAATCCCCCTGAATCTTAAAAAATCAAACCCAGATGACTTATACCACCCTGTATGTCTTATCGCTCTTACTGATTCAACTGTACAAGCGATACAACGATCATAAATAACACTCATTTTTATTCACACGCTAAACGGATATTTTCTTTCACCTAAGAGGGATAGATATCCTGATGCCAAAAATCAAAAACACATATGAAAACTGTATTTACCTTTTTGATGCTATTCCTGATCGTAGCGATGAACGCACAACGAGCAGGTATTTCTCTTGAGCAACGACAAAACCTAGAGGCTACTCTACATCAGCCCATTTTTCCTCACAAAATAGTACCAGATTCGCCTATTCAAAAGTCGAATAATGCCTCGGCTTGGGAGCTGTCGGCGGATAGAGTTGTGGATTCTGGACATCGGATATGGTCTATTGATATGGTCGATAGCAACACGATCTGGATGGTGTCTACTTTTGATGCTTTTCCACCTCCTGCATTTGAGTTACCTCACGTATTAAAGTCATTGGATGGCGGAATTACTTGGGAGCAGTATGATATCCCTGATACAGAAGGATATAATGCATACGACATTGCAGGGGCTAGCGATCAAGTTGCTTATGCTATCATCAATGACGAAAGTTTTGCGGATAACAATTTTGATGACCTCCTTTACAAAACTCAGAACGGAGGCACTAGCTGGGAAATAGTTGAAAGCTATCCCTACACTCCTTTACGCATTCATTTTTTTGATGAAGATAATGGCTGGGTGATGGGCGCAGATACTATGAGCATGGCATTCTTAGTGATGAGCGTCACGGATGACGGTGGTGAAACTTGGAGTCATGCAGGTGGGAATGCTCAGATTATCCCGGAAGGTAGAAGTCTGCCTGAGCCAGATTCTACGGAACTCGTAGGTGGTCGTGGCTTTTCTGTCAATAGTGTTTATTCTGTTGTGGATTCTACTATCATTCTTGGCGCTAATAAGAGTTATTGGCTCAGTGAAGATTACGGATATAATTGGCAGCGTTTTGATTCACCACTTTGGCCGGCACGTGCAACGACTTTAGTCGCTATGAAAAGTCGGGATACATTCATGGTCGCTTCCAATATAGTACAAGACTATTCTGCTCTAGTAGTTCCTTTCACTTATGCTACAACTGATGGTGGCGAAACATGGACGCGTAGTACGCCTCCTGGACATCTGGCAACTATAGATTATCTGCCAGGTACGGAGCATTCTTTTATCAGTGTGGGGCATAGGAATTTTGGGGTAGGTGCTGTAGGGACTTATCAGACAGATGACCTTGAAAATTGGGAGCAAGTAGATGACCTCCCCTTGATTACGATGGACTTTGTAGGAGAGAATCAAGGCACTGGTCTTTTAGGGAATATTCCTGTTTTGGGAGATAATGGCAATGCTTATAAGTGGGAAGTGCTACCTCCTTTCAGCGCGGTAATTGATCTAGTCGGTCAACCTGATTATAGCATCACTAAGCTGGAGCATATTCAGGAGATAGCTTGGGATTATAGCATCAGGAGTACAGGTTTAGAGACACTTGAAAATATAGTGACGCAGGTAAATGTATTTTCAGGAGAAGCACTTGTCTACACCGATGAGACCACCATTGAAAGTCTACCCCGAGGCGATCTTGATCTGCTGACAGCAGAATACACGCCAGATGAACTGGGTCAATATGAATATCGCATACAAACAACACAAAGCAATCTAGGAACAGTTCTGGAAGATACACAAACAATAGAAATCAGTGCCAATACAATCGGTAAAGATGACGGGAGCATGGAGGATATTTTGACTTGGAATGCAAGTTCGACCTCTACTAATCCAGGCTATATTGGAACAATTTTCAGGTTATTGGAAGTAGATACATTACGCTCTATCAGCGTTGCTATCGCCAATACCTCTGACTTTGATGCTACATTCAAAATAGCAATTTATAATTATAACGCATTCCTTCGCGAACCCACAGATGTTGTCTATCGCTCCTTTGATATTCCGGTACGAGAAGCTCTAGTCTCAGGTACTTTTTATGAGCACGTACTAGAGTCGCCTTTGGTGTTGCCTAGAGGTCGGTATCTTTTTGCAGAAGGACAAGATAGTTTCACTGGCAAAGTCGATTTTGCGGTGGATAGTGATAGCGATGATCGGGATGGCTATTGGCAACTAACCCCTTCCGATGCTTGGCAAACCTTTCCCAATCAATTCGTCCCTACAGTCGGTATCCGCGCTAAGTTTGTCGATTCAGATATCATGTCTTCCACCGAAGACATCAATCGCTCACCTGCGCCTTTCCAAATTTTCCCAAATCCTTTTGGCGACCAACTTAACATCACTTTTGAGAAAGCTAGTGGCAAAGATTTTTGGATAGAATTGATGGACGTACAAGGCAAAATGCTGTTGCGCCAACAGTTTGTACCTGACGTGATGCAAGCATTTGACTGGAAGGCACTGGCGAGTGGCATCTACTTTTTACGGGTGACGGATGGTGAGAAAGTTTGGGTAGAAGAGGTGGTGAAGGAGTAGCCAGCTTTGCCTACACAAAAAATCAATTTTTCAGAGAGTTTTACAGGCAATAGATCGCTCTTCACTCAAGAGCGATCTACCTCTCATTTGCAAAACCTCCAAAACCCCCTTATCTTGAAGTAGTACCAACCAAACTTCAAGTATAATGAACCAGACCTCTAAACTCAAAAAAGTAGCTTTTCTTCACTTACTTTGCTTTTTCGTGACCACCGCTACTGCCCAATTCACGACTCACTCTCCAGACTACCTCTTCCAAAATGAGCAAATCCCTTCCAATAGTTTTTACGACAATTTCATCCGCGATTTACACGTAGACGAATCTGGTTTTCTATGGATAGCTACCATGAATGGACTATTTCGCTACGATGGCAAGGAGTACAAACGCTATGTCACCGACCTTAAAGACAAAAAGAGCATCAGCGGCGATGGGCATACTTGTATCATTGGCGATGTGGAGAGTGGATTTTGGGTGAGCAGTTTCACAAGTGGAAGTGTACGTGGTGGCAATGGTATAGATTACTATGATCCTCGGCAAGATATTTTTCAAAATATACAGCTAGATACGATCCGAAATACTTCGCCTTTCAACTATGTAAGTGATTTGCTTTGGAATGCAGACAGTACGCTACTTTGGATAGGAACAGATGGTGGTTTGGTCACTTATTTGCCTGAGACGAAGAACATTGAGCAATTCAAACTGGATGGAAATAGAAAGCTAACAATCAATACATTATTGACTCGAAAAGGGAAGGAAAATAGCTTTTGGCTAGGGACTAAAAAGGGACTGTGGATGTTTGAAGATGGAACTTATCGCAAAATTGATCTTCCACTGCTGAACGACCACCGAATCAACGATTTGCTCTGGAAGAACGACGATCAGTTATTGATTGCTTGTTCGCAAGGGTTATTTGAGTACGATACACAGTCCAGCTTCTTATTCCAATACAACATCGAAATAGAAGACTCGCCGCTTTATCAAGATGCGCCTCAAACAGCCATCAGAGGGTATGCGAAAAGCATGAGAAGTCTCTGCCAGGCACCCAATGGAGACATTTGGATAGGGAGCGGACTTGGTTTGTTCCTTTTGGATCGCCATACAAAAGCAGTAAAAGACTACTCTCGTTACTTGCGGACAGCAGATAAGTTCGTTGCGAATCCAGTCGGCGCACTTTTGTATGTTCCATCTGGTACACTTTGGGTCGGAAAAACGAATGGACTATCCAAAGTGATTCGCGCTAGTCAAAAAGTACGGAAATATGAACTGATTTTCCCCCCTGCTTTGGGCGAACAAATCAGAACGATCAACGCCAGCGGCACTTTACGTAGTGAAAAGTGCGAGGTCAAATGTTTTACAGCAAATGAAGCGGACTTTGTCTGGGTTGGTACTTCTTGTGGCTTATTTCAGTTTGATAAAAAGCAAAAACAGTTTTTTCAAAATCACACTATTCTGGACGCTTTCCCATTTTTGAAAGAGAAGAACATCACTGCTGCTTTTTGGGATCGTGATGGCAATTTTTGGGTAGGAGCTAATGATTATGGACGAGTGCCTCGGCTTAGAATCACCAATACATTGTATCGAATAGGCGCGGATGGAGAGCTAATGACTTTTAGCAGTAAGTCTACTATAAATCCTATCCCTCCAAAAGCAGTCAAGTCTATCATTCAAGATCGAGAGGGATTCATTTGGATCACTTGCCCAAAGGGATTAGCGAGATATGACCCAAGTGAGCAGAAAATGGAGATATTATCTTCTAACACGACCGAAACTACTCTTACTAGCAACAATACAAGAGTCGCTTTTGAGGATCAAGCAGGTCAGATATGGATAGGGACTGCAAATGGTGGCATCAATTGGTATGACAAAAGCACCCAAAAAATAGGAAACATTCAATCTATCGGGCAAGCGGGAGAATCGACATTGTCCAATGATAGAATCAACGACATTACTCAGCTCAACGTGGATGAACTTTGGGTCGCTACACAGCTAGGATTGAATCGAATCAGTCTGCCTGAAAAAGTAGTGAGCGCAGAATTTTTGGAGGCGGATGATCGAAAAGTGAGAGTCATTTTGCCTCATGACAAGGAGAGGCTATGCGTAGCCACAGACCATCATTTATTGATCTACTCTACCACTGATAGCAGCAGCTACTATTTGTCTTTTGAGGATGGTTTTGACGGCGGACGCTTTATCGCCAATGCAGGATATAGAGATGACGAAGGCATCATCTATTTAGGAGGCACACAATTCATGTACGAGGTGATGCCCGATTTTGATTTTGGACGAGCGGATCTTAGATCGCTGGCTTTTACCGACTTTCAGATCAATGGTCGTGAGCAAAATGTGTATGCAATCAATCATCAACAGCACCTATCGAAATTCCGATTCAATGACAACAATCTCACCTTTCAGTTCACTGCTCCACTGCATCCTGATCTTGATGTTTTGACTTATCGGTATCGGCTGAGTAGTACAGAAGGTTGGGAAGAGTTGGGTGACAACAACGAGCTTCGATTCCTCAATTTATCGCCCGGCAGCTACCAATTAGAAATCGCAGCGAACGAAATGCAATCGTCTGCTGCCTTATCTTTCCCGTTTACGATTCGCTCGCCCTGGTATTGGTCTTGGTGGTCAAGAATCGTTTACTTGTCTTCCATTTTAGGATTGATTTATCTGCTTTATCGCTTTCAACTCCGTCGTCGTCTAGCAGAAGCGGAAACTGCTCAACTCAAACAACTCGCCGACTTCAAATCCCAATTCTACACCAATATCACCCATGAGTTCCGCACGCCCATCACCGTTATTCGAGGATTGGCAAGCAAGATTACTGCCAAAAAGTACAGCACAGACGTCGCTATTCTCCAAAACAATACCAATTGGCTTTTGCATTTGGTCAATCAATTTTTGAGTCTATCCAAGTTAGAAGCTGGCGTGATGACTGTGCATTTAGAACAACGAGAAGTCATTGCTTTTTTGCACTACATCACTGAATCTATGCGCACTTTGGCGGAGCAAAAAGAGATCAAGTTGACTTTTGAAAGTGCGTTGGAAGAATTGCTGATGGACATAGATTCGGATAAATTACAACACATTCTCACCAACTTATTGTCCAATGCAACCAAGTTTACGCCAACAAGTGGAAAGGTGAAGGTGCATGTGAGACGAAAAGAAGAGCAACTGGAAATAAGCGTCTCAGATAATGGTATTGGTATCAATCCCGCAGATCAAGAAAAGATTTTTGATCGCTACTTTCAAGCAAAAAAACCAAAACACTTATCCGTCGGTGGTAGCGGTATTGGATTGGCAGTTTGTAAAGAGTTGGTGGAATTGTTGGGTGGAAAGATCGGTGTTTATAGCAATGAAGTCAGAGGAAGTACATTTTATTTTTCACTCCCTATGACTCAGAAAGCGAGTTTGGCAGTCAGCCATTTAGAAGCAAAAGCGATCAATTCTTCACTTTCGTTACAACAAGAACTGAAAGCCGTCAATTTGCTCGCCGAGGAGGAAGCGACCTTACTTTTGGTAGAAGATAATGCGGATGTGTTGTACTATTTGATGCAGACTCTGAAAGGGAAATATCGAATCTTAAAAGCTAAAAATGGACAAGAAGGCATAGACATGGCGATTGAGCATTTGCCTGACCTCATCATTAGCGATATTATGATGCCAATCGTGGATGGCTACGACTTATGTATTCATCTCAAAAAGCATGAAATTACTCAACATCTCCCTATCATTTTATTGACTGCCAAAGCCGATCAATCTTCAAAGATCGAGGGACTCAAATATGGCGCAGATGCTTACCTGATGAAGCCTTTTGATGAAATAGAACTCATCGTTCGCATCGAGCAACTACTAGCCAAGCAGCAAATGATGCAGCGATATTATCAAGCTAAATATTTAGACATTGATACTACACCTGTGAAATTGCATAAAACAGAAGAAAATGAATTGGTGCAACAGTGCAAAACCATCATCGAAACCGACTTACAAGCCAAGTGGACGGCTGCTATTTTGGCACAACAACTAAACTTAGGAGAGCCTAATTTCAGAAGAAAAATCAAGCAATTGAGTGGCTATCCGTTGACTATTTTTGTTCGTCGATTGCGATTGAAAAAAGCGTACGAACTGATTGAGAGAACCAATGAGCCACTTAAAACTATTGCTCATCAGGTTGGTTTTGGGTCGCCCAATGAATTGTCAAAGTATTTTAGAGAAGTTTTTGGGAAGTCGCCGAGTGAGTTGCGAACATGATCATAGGGAGGGAAAAATGACATCCGCTCAAGAAACTAAATCTGAGCGGATGTGAGTGATGATGAAGAATACTTCAACTTCGGATGATTTTAGGTATTCATTGCTTCGAGTGCTATATCGCATCGAGTAGCCAGAGGACAAGCCCAACGACCAGTACAATCACACCAATCGTAATCAATAAATCAGCCACTCCTGCCAAACCTAAGACAGCGATCAGCGCGCCGATCAAGACAATCACCAAGCCTAGTTTGATACCACCGGAGCCGGCTTCGGCAGCCGCCATTTTCTTTTTGAGCTTAGCGATACGTTTGTCTATTTTCGCTTTTTGCTTGGCGGACATTTCTTTGACACCTTTCTTGAACTTAGCAAAACGGGTATCGTTCTTCTTGATTTTTTCTTCTACTGCGTTCTTCTTAGGAGAACTCGCATAAGGAGCAGCAGTAGTCAACTGAGGTAAACTAAACACGAAAAGGAGGGTAAATAGGTAAAAATACTTCATAACAGAAATTTGATTTGTTTGTAAAGTCAAATCTGAAATGAATACTCGTGTTCGATTTTGGAGGTTTTTTAAGAATTTATGCCCAGTCAATCAGCCAAGCAACAGCACCTACCACTAGCGCAAGCAAACCGATGACGATAACCAACCCTAGCAAACCAGCTAAAAATCCAAGTACGCCGAAGACAATCCCAAACACCAGTACGACTGCACCTACAGCGACACCGAGTACTGCTCCTATGAATTTGGCAGCTTTCTTTTGTTGTTTGTGTACTTGCTTGTTGGCTTTTCGTTCTGCTTTTCTTTGCTGTTTGGCTGTTTTGTAATGAATGGAAGTAGTGGAAGTTGATTGTAGCGTTTCGTTCTGATTGGCAATTTTTTCCTGATCGTTTTGAACGTGAAGAGGAGCAGCCGCTTCTAATTGTAGACTAAGGAAGGAAAGAAAAAAGAATAGGTAAATGTGTTTCATGATGGACATTCTTATATAGATAAATGATTATGCCAATTTCAAAAACAAATTACGTATATAAATTGCTTCTTTTGAAGCTACCCTTCGTTGAAAATGCTCGCCTTAGCTACCGCTAGGACTGTGCTTTTCGCCCCCGCAAGCGGGACAGGCTTCGATTAGCTTCAAAATAATCTAGTTTCTATTTACGTATTTCATTATTGAATTTGGTATTAGAGGGATGCACGACCAAGTCATTTAGCTTCGTTGTGCTATCGTTTTATCCTATCAGAATGTCCAAAAAATGAATTGAAGCCTTTGTCAAGCGTTTACAAAGGCTTCTCAGTATGAATGTGAAGTATCAGAAATCACGCAATGGAAGTAGGTAAAATATTGCGAATTTGTTGTCGGATGGATTGATGCAGCGCAGGCGGCGCAGCTTGGTAGGTGGTGTGTCGGCGGACTAGGTTTTTTAAGTCTTTGGCTTCCTGTAACAGGCGACGATATTCCGGGTTAGTGTCTATGAGTTGCTGTAAAGTCCTTGCTTCTGCGGGGGACAATTCTTGATCTAAAAACATCGAGATACGGGTTTCTACATCCTGTACTTGGGTTGCCTTATTCATGATTCGATATTTGTGCTATTGATAAAATTAAATACCGTTGACATCATGATAAACGTGCCCGTACCCGAGGGGTGCGATACGCCTGAACAGCTACTCCAAAAAAGATGACTCGAATGAGAAAAAGCGATCAGCATGATGGCAAGAAATTGGTATTTAGCAGTGCTAAGTGAATGCGCCATGACTCACTTAGCACTGACCAAAATAGCGATGAAAAGTTTTATTTCAAATTTGTGTTGAAGCCTTGCGCCGCTGCATACTCTCTCAGTTCTTGCTGTAAGAGTTTGCGCGCCCGGTGGAGTCGAGAGCGAACTGTACCAATTTTGATATTGACAATGTCCGCAATTTCCTCATACGTAAAACCTTCCACATCACACAAGATCAATACTTCTCGGAAGTCCCGAGACAAGCAAGCGATCGCTTTGGTGACTTCATCGCCCATCATGCTACCGAAAATTTCGGCTCGCAAATCCGCACGGCTAGCGCGAGGTACTGCCTTGCCTTCCTTATACGGGCTCAAAGCGTCGTCATAAGAAACGGCAGTAGGACGTACAGCGCGTTTGCGATAGAGATTGATGAAGTTGTTTTTCAGAATTTGGAATAACCATGCCTTAGCATTGGTTCCGGTCTGATAGCTATCAATCGCCTTAAACGCTTTCATGTACGTATCTTGCACCAAATCACTCGCATCCTCGCGGTTGCGGCAAAGTTGGTACGCAAAATTGTGCAGTGCATCTACGAACGGCATTAGTTCCTGCTCGAATGTTTGCAACTGCTTAGTCTGTTGTGAATCGTCAGCTATCATTACCATAAGAAAACCTGTTGTGAAAGTCGTGCCTATTTTGAGTTCCATAATGCTTATCGTGCCCAAATTCAGATGCCATTCGCAGCACCGATAAGTTAATTATTTTCACCGTTTTACGCAGTCCTTCGGCTTAAATGATGCTGATGTAACCAGATGATTTTTTGGATAGTTCCCGAAGATGGAAAAAAATTAAAAAAAGTTTCAGCAGCAGTTGTAAATAGGGAAATTAGAAGGCTGTTCCTACGGAACGCAATTTTGCTTGCGATGATGTTTCTATAAACAGATTGTCCCTACGGGACATTTTTTAAGCTGAAATAAGATCACAAAAAATACTCCGTAGGAGTTAGGGAATTTGTAATAAATAAGGTAACCAATTTTTTGAAAATTATCGCGAGCGAATGCAAGGTGCGAAGAAGGAAAATAGCCTCTGCTACATGACTGATGAGTAATTTAGCAGTCGTTCGTGAGAAAATCAAAAACGGGTAGATTATATTTTACAACTTCCCTTATCTGTTTATAGAAAAGGGTATATGTTTTAATGTCGTTCTATAGGGACAGCCTTTTCTATTGACACAGCTCTTGAAAATATTGATTCAGTTGTTGATAAGCTATGCTACTAGAGTCCTGGTCCAATAGGTATTCTACAACAGTAGTGGTAATGGAATCGGCTCTGGTCTTTTCATCACAGAAGAAAACAAGTTCTTTTATTGATTGCGTGATGTCATGTCCCATGTAAAGGCTGTCACCATAAGTATATTTGATATACTCTCTACTAAGATAGTTGAGATCATCAATCAAGTTCGCTTCTTTATACTCAGCATTTAACTGAAAAAGACGATTGTAGCTTCGTTTAAGCTTTTTATCCTGATAGTCTTGTAGATAGTTTTCAAATTCCTATGCAGAATCTTCAAGATAAGCTACAGCTTGCGTATTCGGTCTATTAGGAACAGTAATGAATAACCTTACAGAGTCGATACCATCATCAACTGTGGCATAAAAATCCTGAAATAGGTAACAGGTATTTTGAGACAAGGCAACCAAGTCAAGGTACGTTTCGGTTGGTTGTAATAGATGAGCTTTTAAGATTTTTTGCTCCACATTTATTTCTATCAGTGATAAATTGTTTAGCATTTTTGACCTTGCTAGTACGGCGTCTCTAATGTCTTCATTATCAATGGTTGAGGTGTCTTGACAGCCAATCAATAGCACGGATACAATCACCAAGTAATAAATGTATAGACTCCTCTCAAAGCTGAATATTCTATTATTATGCATAATGATTTTTGATTGCAACGGACGAAAGGCTGATTTTACAGAATACGATTGCGTATAAAATGATATTTCTACAAACAGATTGTCTTTACAGGACATTTGGCAACTTCATCGTTTCTATTGGGAATGTAATTGATCTGAATTAACTTCTGAGGCTATCAAGAAATACTCCGTAGGAGTCATCTGTTTATAGAATGATGATATGTATTTTTATGGCGTTCCGTAGGAACAGCCTCATTCCAAATACAAAAACGAAATGGCAAACACCTATACACAAATGTACGTACAACTTGTCTTCGCTGTACAAAATCGGCAAGCACTGATTCCCAAACAGCACAAAGAAGAATTGCATAAATACATTACAGGAATCATCACCAAACGAAAACAAAAGCTATTGGCCATAAACACCATACCAGATCACGCACATATCTTTGTTGGATTCAAGCCGACAATAAAAGTTGCTGATTTGGTCAGGGATATTAAAACGGCTTCTTCGCAGTTTATCAAAGACAAACGGTTTACGCCATTTCAGTTCAATTGGCAAGAAGGTTATGGTGCGTTTACCTATGCTCATTCACAGTTGGATGCTGTTTGTCAATATGTGTTGAACCAAGAAGAGCACCATAGAAAACGAACGTTTCGAGAAGAATATCTTGATTTTCTGAAGAAGTTCGATGTAGAATATGATGACCAATATCTGTTTGACTTTTTTGAATAACCGAACTCGTGTTGGTTAGGCTGTTCCTATGGAACGCAATTTTTCGTTTCATATCAGTTCTATAAACAGATTGTCTCTACAGGACATTTGATATCCCCATAATTTCTACTTGGAGCGTAATTAGCCTAGATTTATTTCCGAAGCCAAAGTAAATACTCCGTAGGAGTCATCCGTTTATAGAAAAGAGATCGTTTTCATTACGTTCCATAGGAACAGCCTCACGATCAACGCGAAATTACAAATGGCAATACAACCTTTCCATCCACCATTTGGACATCAAGAAAATAGCACCCATCTGCTAATCCGTACATATCCACATCTCTGCCATTCCAATCATCAATACTTCTGACCAATTGTCCTCGCGCATCCAACAACCGCAACGTGACAGACGTCGATAGCGGTACATTACGTAGCCGAACAAAATCACTCGTCGGATTCGGGAAAAGCTCAATGGTAGGAGCATCTTTTACGATCTGATCTGCCAAAGCAATAGCATTAGGTGATTGTACTTTCTGATGATTACTACCTATAGCTCTCACATTGACGGTATAATCTTCGACTTCGCCATATTCAAATTCGCCGCAAGGATTCGCTGCATCATTGTACTTCATCAAAACACGCAATCTGGTCTGTCCCGATGGCGCATCCGTCGGTACATCAAACTCAGCATACAATACGTCATTGCTGTCCGATTCGCCTTTGACGATCAATTCTTCCGACTCGAAGATCTCATTTTGATTGTAGTCGATATAGATAGTCCAATGAAAAACATAACTCGTATTTGGTCCTTTGCTGATGTAAATGGTCTCTGTCGCGCCACGCTGAATAGTAGCCACTTGATCGGTGAAATCGGCATAACCGCCGTTGTCGCCCGTGGCATTGACAATTTCGTTGAGTTCAATGAGATCGATCCATTGATATTGAGAAGCGGCGGCATTAGCGTCACAGTAGTCAGCAGCGTCGGTTTCCTCTACATACTCAAATGGGAAATTATTGGAGAAAGTAGACACTTGACCATCCACACAAATGCTACGCACGGAAAATTCATAGATCGTACCAACCGAAAAATTGATCAACTGAATACTCGTCCCACTGACAGCATCAAAAGAAATCCAATCGCCACCTTGCGCACGGATGAGCATATCATAAGCCGTCGCTCCTGACACGGCACTCCACGAAAGCACTGCACTTCTTTCTTCTAGTAGCTCGACCGCTAAATTTGTCGGTGTTTCACAGGTTGCATTATTATCTTCTACAAATTGTATGGTATAATCCTCCACTTCACCGTAATCAAAGATCTCGCATGCTTCTGGGAAGGCTTCAAACTTCAACGCCACACGCATCCGAGTACTGCCGCTTACCGTCGTCGGAATGGTGATTTGTCCACTCACCGTTTGGCTCGTTAGTCCTTCCTCAAATACCAGCTCATTGGCTTCAAAAATTTCATTTTGATTGTAATCAATCCACACTCGAAAGGCATCGGGATACGCATCTGCACTATACTGAGGTGTGATACTTAGATTGTAAGTATTACCTTTTTGGACAGTAATAACTTGATCGGTAAAATCACTATAGCCTGCTGCACCAGATATATTTACAAAGTCTCCTAGACGCACTTCGCCTATCCACTCATCTCTGACACTATTGCCCTGCGAGCTACAATAACCAATGGCTTCTCCACTACCGGCAGCACGCAAAGCGGCTGCTGCATCGACTATACCATAGCCATATTCGACATCGCGTCCTGAAGCGCCTATATCTTTGGCGGTATTGTAGAGTATAGCAGTCGCTTCTTGAGCAGTCAAATTCGGATAAGCAGACAACAACAGAGCAGCTACGCCACTCACTACCGGACAAGCGGCGGAAGTACCTCCAAAATCTAGTGCGTAATTGCCACGCGTATAGCCATCACTGCCCATCCGATCAATGGTACGTACACCTGCTGCGCCATTGGAAGGAGCGACTAGATCAAGTGTGTTGCCGTAGTTGCTATAATCGGAGCGTAGTCCGCGATTGGTGACAGCACCGACGCCGATGACTGTAGATAGATTAGCAGGATATTCTACACAGTTGCCATAGCTATTGCCAGATGCAAAAGTGATAAGGCAGCCTTTGCCATCTCGACCATTATTGGCAGCATTGGCGATGGCTTGATTGAGGACGTCAAATTGTGCTTCGCAAGTAGAGTAGCCCCAAGAGTTGCTCAAAACGGCTGCGCCATTGATGCGTGCAAAATTGAAGCCATTGGCGATCTGACTGATCGTCTCTTCTCCAGCGAAAATATTGATGGGCATGGTTTTGACATTGGGCGCGATGCCGCGTACGCCTATGTCATTGTGAGCTGCGGAAATAATGCCTGCACAGGACTGTCCGTGTGCGCCATCAAGTCCAGGCGAACCGTCTCCGTTGCTAAAAGGTGTATATCCGGCAACAAGGGCAGAATTTCCATTTGGCATCACTAGGTCTTCATGTGCTTCTACGCCATCATCTATGACCGCGATGATCATATTGAGATCGCCTTTAGTGACTGTCCAGGCTTCCGGCGCATTGCAATCGACATCGACAACACTGATGTAGCCATCTACATTTTGTCCGGTGCTGTTAAGTTGAAATTGGTCACCGTAGAGTGGATCGACGTGCTTTGTTTTCTCAGCATAGAAGTCGGGATGTGCCCAGTCAGCTAGTTGCTGTGCTAATAGTTCATTCGCAATCGGTAAAGCGTCCTTAACGTCATTCAATTGGATAATTTGATAGTCGCCAAAAGGAGCGTTTTTGATCGATTTTATTTGATCTATAAATTGGTTTTTGATAGTATTTAGAGAAGTAGAGCGATGAAGCTTAAAGACAACTTGATCGGTCAGCCAAAGTGGAAACCCATCGGAAAGACGCAGTCCGTGGCTGAGTTGTCGGATGTGTTGATCGTCTAATCGAAGGGTAGTAGCAACAGATTGTAGATTTATTTCTTTTGAAAAATCAATCAATAGTCGCTGACTAACTTTTTGATAATCAATGATTTTCAGATCTTTTTGATTGGATAAATCTGCTAATTCAGCAGCAGTCAGTTTTCTATTCAGTTCAACGCTCACCAACTGCTGATCGGTCGTCAATTCAATTCTTTGATCGTCTGACCAATAGTAGTTGTCTTGTGCAAATAGAAGAATGGGAAGTAAAATGAAAAGCAGAGCAGATAGCTTTTTGGTGGTGTTCGGATGTGTTTGTAATCGGTTCATAAGTGACTGTTAGAAATAGAAAATGGGTGTCAAGGCTGAGTTATTGGCAAAAGAAAAAGATCATCTCTTTTGAATAGCTTGACTACTCAATACTTACGAAAACCGAAAAATTGTGGGAATGCAGTTGATTTAAGAGAAGAATAACGACTAAAAATCATCCATTTTTCTATTACTCAAACCAACTGTGACAAATTTAGAAAAAAGCAGATATGCGTATTCTTAAATTGAGCAAACGGTGGAAAATATGACAAATATGGTATGGTTTCGGGATAGAAAGGATGTAGGTGATAACAAAGAATTATGGACAGATTTCTTGACAGTTTTAGACAGCCGATAACTATCTTTGGCCTTGTCAGATTGGAAACGATTGGCGAAGGTGGTGGCTGATGGATAAGTTGGGAAGCGAACGCTATTCCACTCGTCAATTGACATACGATAAACCAAAATTTGTAGATATTATAAATAGTAAACAGAGGTGCAGTCATTGCCTAACCAACATTACAAACAGTTGTCCCCCAGTACAGATGCTGAAACCATTCAGCGGCAATGGGCGACTATTCATCGTACGCACCCTTACGAAGCGGTTTCTTTCGGGTACTTATTGACTGCGCCTGACCGAAAAATCGTCAACATCAATGACACGTTGCTCAACTGGATCGAGTACAAAGCAGAAGAAGTCGTAGGACAAAAAATATTTCAGGATTTATTGAATGTAGACAGCAAAATCTACTACGAAACCCATCAAGCAGCACTAGATAATCTGCAAGGTGCTAGCCAAGAAATCAGTTATACGCTCCGAAGCAAAAATGGTCACTGCATAGATGTCTTCGTCAATTCTAAGCAGTATCGCAATCAATATGGCGAACTACTATTCTCAGAAATTTTCCTTTTTAACTTTCCTGAGCGAAAGAAGTATGAGCAAGAATTATTGAAAGCCAAAAAGCTGGCAGAAAGCATATCGGATGCCAAAACAAACTTCATTTCTAGCGTGAGCCACGAGATCAGAACACCTATTAATGCTATCATGGGTGTCTCAGATTTATTGATGTCCAATGTCGCCAATTCTGAACAATTAGAACTGCTCAACACCCTACAATTTGCTGCCAAGAACTTGATGGAACTCATCAATGATGTCTTGGATTTCAGTAAGCTGGAGCAAGAGAAAATGGTGCTTCATCCGGTACACTTCAATCTCAGAAAGACATTGCGCTACATCCTCGGTAGCTTTTATCCCAAAATCAATCACCATCGAGTCAAGTTGCAGTTGGAGATTGACGAAGCGATACCTGAGTGGATATTGGGTGATAAAATCAGGATCGTTCAGATCATCAATAATCTAGTCAACAATGCGGTCAAATTTACACACGATGGTCATGTCGCACTTACAGTCCGGCTAAAAGAGCGTACTCATAGTAAGCTATCCATCTATTTTGCTATTTCGGATACAGGTATTGGGATGACGACGGAGCAGCGTACACGTATTTTTGAAAGTTTTCATCAGGCGGATACTTCTATCGCTTCACGCTATGGTGGTACCGGACTAGGGCTATCCATCACGAAGCAACTCATCGAATTGCATGAGTCCACTTTGTATCTAGACAGCGAAGCCGGAAAAGGATCGACCTTTCATTTCATATTGCCTCTGCAAATCGGAGCGGCAAAAGGACATGAAGCAAAGACAGCGCCACAAGCAACGATTGTAGACTTATCCAATATGCGTGTTTTATTGGTAGAAGATCATCCGAGCAATACGTTGATCGCTAGTCGATTTTTTGATAGATGGAAACTAAAATATGATTGTGTAACCAACGGGAAAGAAGCCATCAAAAAAGTAACGCAATACAAATACGATCTCGTTCTGATGGATCTAAATATGCCTGTCATGGATGGGATAACGGCTACACACAGCATTCGGCAGCTGGCAGGCGAACAGTTCCAAACGCTACCCATCGTGGCGATGTCAGCAGCTACGGAGTCGGAAGTCAAATCTAAACTAGAGCAGGTGGGCATCACACACTACATCATGAAGCCTTTTGTCTCTGCTGATTTATTGAGCCAATTGAAAGCCTTTCAGCCTGTGTCTACCGTTCATGAGTATCTGGAAATTGACTTTTCGTGGCTGTATGATTTGTTTGAAAATGATAGCGCAGACTTGCTCCATTATCTCTCCATATTGATCGTTGATTGGCAGCAAGCAAGTATCAACCTACGCGCGAGCATTGATCGGCGCAATACCACCAACTATGCTGCCATCATCCATCAGGTCAGCCCGACGATGAAGCTGTTACATATAGATGAATTGTTGATTTTATTGGAAACGGGGAAATTACAAATCGACCAGCCGGACACCTTTGCTCGCACGGCCTATTTTAAAAATGTATTGGATTATTTTGATCGCCTCGTCTCCGTTTTGCATCAAGAAAAAGAGCGACTAGATCGACAGAAGAGGTAATAATCATTTGATCCGAATACCGTAGCGACCGCCAGTCAAAATTTGTGGCTGCACGCGCAGTACAAATTCACCCGATTGCTTGATGTTGTAGGTATACGTGCGGTCATCTGTCTTTTGTATCGGAACGAAGATATACTTATCTGTGTCTGCTGAGTACTCAAACAAGTCAATGAAAAGCAGCAAATCACGTGGGAAGGTTTTGATTTCTACCTCCATGTTTCGACCTTTTTCCAGTTCAAAACGGTAAGATTTGGCGTCGATGCGATTGGAAGCAAAGTAAGCGATCTCATCTAGCGGGATATTGACATAGTTGGTATCGGTCAAAGCACGCGCTCCGGCAGCTAGCCAATCTTCTCCCATGCTTGTCTCTGCCATACCTGCTTTTTTGAGCGAAGTGACGTAGCGTTCGTAGGAGGAAGTATTGAATAAATTGGCACCAAAGTAGCGGATAGGAGCGCAAGCAGTGAGTAGCGAGAGCGCAGCAATGAAGTAGATTTTATTGACGAAGATCATGATGGGTACGCTAACATTTATTTATATTCTAATAACGAACTATACTCAAAAGTTGTCCAATGACCATTTCTCTCTGATCGAGCAAATAGAAGATTGTCTTTAATGCTAGTCAAAAAAGAAAACCCGATAGATCGCTATTGACGCATATCTATCGGGTTTGCTATGTTCTTATCGCCTGATATATTGTTAAATCTTCTTAATCTTAATTGCTTTGCCAGCTTGCGGGATCTGCATACTACGGAAATTATTCAAAATCATAATATCGCGTATATTCACTTCTTCAAAGCGGTCAGCGATTTGCTCCAAATTTTCGCCAGATTCTACCGTGTAAAATAGGTAACTGTCTCGTTCAAAAGTACCCTCCGGTAGCACTTTTTCGACTTCGACTTCCGCTAGTTCTGTTGTCGGCAATTGCTCAATCTCTTCTACAGGCGGCATGGCTTCTACCATCGCTTTTTCTTCCTCTATCTCCACCACATTTTTGATGTGCATTCCATATAGAACAATCTGCTGCCCAACATTCAGCGTCGCATTCTGCCCCATTTTATTCCAAACACGAATGAAGAATGGATCGACTTGGAACAACTGTACCAAAGAATCCATCGTCTGTCCGTCGCGCATAGTATATTTTGCTTCCGTGTAGTAGTCTTCTTTCGGCGTCACACCTGCTAGCAAGGAAGCGATCAATGTCGGCTCATCTACTTTTTCAGAGTCAGGCTTCATAGCTTGCAGATAAGTTCTTACGCTCGGCATCGCGCGCTTCGGTAAGATCAAACTGTAGCCGCGTTTGCTACTCGGAATGTAATCTTTCTTATAGCCCGGATTGAGGGTACGGATGACATCTATATCGACGCCTGTCAGCTTAGATAATTTCAAAAAAGTAACATAATCATGTACCATCATCTGAGCAGTCAGCTGAACATCCAGCTCCGGATAGTTCGGTGACAAGTCATGCTCATCGTAGTATTTGCCGAGATAAGTCGCTGCGATGAATGCAGGTACATAGTTGCGCGTCTCTTTGGGTAGATATTTTCGGATGGCCCAAAAATCTTTGCTTCTCGCTCTTTTGATCGCCCGGCTCACCGTGCCGGAACCACCGTTGTAGGCTGCCAATGCCAGTTCCCAACTGCCAAAGCGATTGTACTGCATTTTGAGGTAGCGAGCGGCAGCTTGGGTAGATTTGAATGGGTCTTTTCGCTCATCTACGGCGGAGTTATTGACCAAGCCCATGTCTTTGGCAGTCAGTGGCATAAATTGCCAAAGCCCAACTGCTCCGGCGCGCGAAACAGCTTTTGGGAGCAATGCAGACTCTACAATCGCCAAGTATTTGATGTCTTCTGGAATATCTTTAGCGGCAAGCTCTCTTTCAAACATCGGGAAGTACATTGCAGAGCGACCTAGTGTAGTCTCTGAGCCAGAGCGACGATAATCGAGATAACCTTTCAGATAAGAACGGACAACGCTGGTGTAGCGCGCATCGACTGCGCCGTTTTTCATTTGTTTGATTCGAGAGATGATTTCCTGCTCGTTGAAAGCAGGATTGTCATTCGCCAATGCCATCCAAGTGGCACAGCTCAAGGTAAGTAGCAACAAAAGCTTTTTCATAGTTCTCAAATTGCAAGATGCTTGTTTGGGCTTTAATTCAGCCATTAGACGCATCTTTTACTGGGTTGTTTAATCAATAAGTGCTCAGTCAAGAGCAAATCATCGGATGACGCTTATCTTTCAAACATGGGTCTTAGTTATTCTTTATTACGAATATTTCTGTAAAAACGTTGCAAAGGTACAAAATACCCGATTTACGTTATTGGATTTAACTGAATCCTAACGTTATGGTGGACTTGTGTTAACGTCAAGGTGAAATAAGTAGGCAACCATTATGGTTCTAAAAGCATCTTTTCAAAAAAACAACAACATCATGAACCGACTTATCTATTTCGCTTTTCTGACTGCTATATTTACTTTTTTTAGTAGTAGTTCACTTTATGCACAAACCATAAAACCTGTCAAAGGCTATTCTCCACAAATCGGGACGACGGTCGCTATGCTAGACGACATGAAAAATCGAGTGACGCGTAGTGTAGCTGATTTATCTGTCGCCGAAACAGATTTCTTACTCGACGAAAATGCCAATCGAATAGGTGCGATCATTTTGCACATCGTAGCTACTGAGAAGTACTATCAGCTTTATACTTTTGAGCACAGAGGATTTAATAAAGAAGAAGGGTTTTGGGATCTGGCACTGAATTTGGGAGAAGTGGGGCGCGATCATTTTAAGGGTCAACCTATTGACTACTACCTCGACTTGTGGAAAGAAGTAAGAAAAGAAACCCTGCGACTCCTCAAAACGAAGGATGACAAATGGTTCGCTGCAAAAGTCAAGGGTAGCAATATGAACAACCATTGGGCATGGTATCACGTCATGGAGCATCAAACCAATCATCTAGGACAGATCAGACTGATTATGAATCGCATGGAGTAAGTATATAAGGAGTGTTACGCTCTTTTTGCTCGCTCCCAAACAACTGACTGCCGACCAGAAAGATACCTGAAAAAACCGCGAATCACTGCATAATTCATGACGCAGAAATAGTAAGGGACAAAGAAGATTTTGGTCTTTATTTTTCGATGTTCCAGTAAGTAACCGATGAAGGCAAGTCCATAAAAAACGACTTGTAGGATAAAGAAAATGCGATACCAACTACCATGTTCTACACTTAAATATAGACTACAAAAGAAAAGTACGATGAGTGAAAGCGGAGCTAGCGTCCACCGCAGTACTCGATGCGATACATACTGAAAAGTAAGCAAGCCATAGCGAAATGGATTGAGGAGATCGGTCAGACGGGCAATAGACTGAAAGCCACCTGCGGCAATTCGGATTTTTCTTTTTAGTTCTTCTGACACAGAAGCAGAAGCGGTTTCCATGGCGTAGGCCTCAGGCTCGTAAGCAACTCTATAGCCTTTGGCAGCAATCCGCATTGTCATATAGAAATCTTCCACGATAGAGTCTTGTGGAGGTTCTTCGTATAGTTTGGTTCTGATGGAAAACAGTTCGCCTGCTGCGCCTACGACAGAGTTGAGTTGCGAGTCCCACTTTTTGAGCGCCGATTCATACTTCCAGTAGATGCCTTCTCCAGCACTGCTAGCATCTTCCCTCTGATTTTGTTCTATGCGTTTTTCTCCGGCTACTGCACCTACTTTGGAGTGCTGATAGTGACGCACAATATGCTGTATAGCTTCGGGATTGACATAGGTATTCGCGTCTGAGTAGATGGTGATGTCACTATCGACAAGCGGCATGATGCGGTTGACGGCTGCGATTTTGCCACGTCGTTCGGGATGATGAAAGAGTTGTAAATTGGTATCGGCAGGTATAGCATAGTTGTCGATGAGTTCAGGTGTACGATCGTCAGAGCCATCCGTGACAAAGAAGTAAGTGATCTTATCTTTTGGGTAGTCAAAAGCGAGGGAGTTGATGATTTTAGTGATGATGTCTTTTTCTTCATTATAAGCGGCGACTAGGAAAGTGACAGTGGGTAACTCCACAGCGTTCACTTCACTCTGCACTGACTTTTTGAAGCGTGTCAAGATAAACAGCAAAACAGCATATCCGATATATGTATATATAATGATGCCAAAGCAACACCAAAAAAGGACAGTCATAAACAAAAATTGAGAATGGTCGTTTTGATTAATAATAATCAATTCAATAGCTAGATTTCACGCGACTACGACATATTATATATTTTTCAATATATTGGGAACAAATTCGCAATATATGCGATATAAGTATATACGATACCATGAAAATATATATATTGTGATAAAATAAGAACATTATTCCCCTGCAACCAACAACAAGTCATTCTACATTTATCCCTTCTTTAATTATCAAACTTAAAGGCTTGTACGATGACTTAAGCTAGCCTAAACACACGTAATTACTACTTACGGAGAACACACTACGAACTAAGCACGAGTAAATTTCTTCTTTCTTCAGGAGCTTCTTTTATCGTTGAGATATTGGGCATCAGAAGAAGAAAATTTGATGTTAATTAAAGTAAAGATCATATACGTTTAATTGATACATGAGGAAAAATGCTTAACATTCAGTAATTTTCATTGAGCTATTTATCGTGTTTTTGATACGTTCAATTATAGACTTATTAAAAAAAGTAATTGTGAACACAGCCATCAAACCGTCGTTACTTTTGATAGAAAAGGATGAGGGACTAAGACAACTATTGGCTCTGTTACTACACGAAGAACATAATCTCATCGCAAGGTCTAGTTCATTAGCCGGATTACAATATTTGTATGAAGGACAGCTACCGCAACTAATGATCGTCGACTTGAATGTAGAAGATATTCCGGCACTGGAATTGATTCAACAAATCAACTCAAACGGACTTCTGCGAGATATACCCATGATCGTACTCGGAAAACCTAACCACAAATATCTAGAGAATAAATTGCCAAAGCAGGTCAGTGATTTCATTATTAAGCCCTTTGATCCGGATAAACTCAAGCAAAAGATAAAGCAACAGCTTGCTATTTTGTGAAGAAATCCATTTTTCAAACAATCACGCTGCCCGACATGAAACAAGTTTTACTCGATCATCATCGAACTAAACCCGCCTTTGTTCTCTACCTAGAAGGTGAGCAGGAGATGCAGCAGCTTTCTGCCAAAAACTCTTTGTCTAAGGCTGACTTAAAAGTATTCAAGATCCATCATCCACAACAAGTAAAGAAGTGGTTGCACAATCAGCTTTTTCAGGGCAATGGTAACTTCGTGGTGCTTTGTGACTACGAAGAGTTGGAACGCAGCGATTTCAAATTTGTCAAAGAGATACAGCAAGAAGAAAGTCTGCGGTATGTACCTATTTTTGTACACATAGAACCTGGTACAGCGATCAACAAGGAAAAACTGATCCGCTTGGGGGTAGATGACTGCTTAGAAACACCACTAGACTGGGAAAATGTAGAGCGGAAAGCAGATTTTTGGTTGCGATACAAGTCACAAATTAAATACTGTGAGTCACCGGAGGCTCAAGAACGATTGCTGACAGCCGGATTTCTTCCTACTTTCAAACGCTTGTTTGATGTCACGATGGCAACAGCATTGCTCATTGTACTCAGTCCACTCCTACTTCTGCTAGCTGTACTTATCAAATTGGACTCAAGAGGTCCTATCTTCTACAAATCCAAACGCATAGGGTCGAACTATCGCACTTTTGATTTCTGGAAGTTTCGATCAATGTATCAAGATGCCGATGATCGACTAGAAACTCTATTGCATCTCAATCAATACGAATGCAACACTCCTGCCAACTGTTTCATCAAGCTAAAAAACGATCCACGCATCACACGCATCGGTAGGATTATCCGCAAAACCAGCCTGGATGAACTACCCCAATTATTCAATGTTCTTCGCGGCGAAATGTCCTTAGTCGGCAATCGACCACTACCACCTTACGAAGCAGTCATGATGGTCGATGACTATCGCGCCAATCGCTTTCTCGCGCCCGCCGGACTCACCGGACTTTGGCAAGTTTCTAAAAGGGGAAAAAGCGATATGTCTACAGATGAGCGCGTCGATCTAGATGTTGAGTATGCACAGTCTTGCTCTTTTTGGTACGATATGCGATTGCTCTTGCGCACTTTCCCAGCTATGATTCAGGAGGAAGATGTTTAAGCTATGCTTCATGGTTGATGGAATGTGAGTTGCGATTGATGCCTAAAAACTTTTTACTGATCGAAAGAAGTTGGCAGGCAGGAGAGAGAAGTCGTACATTTGGAGTCCTATCAATATCGAAAAACATGGAAACTTCATCTTTGGTTACTTCTCGCAACATCTCCATCGTAGCCTATATTACTGTTATTGGGTTTGTGATCGCAATGTTACTCAATGGTAAAGAGCGTACGCCACTCGCCAATTTTCATATCCGACAGGCATTAGGCGTTCATCTAGTAGCAGCCGCCGGGCGTTTTCTGGTCTGGATCACCGGTATCAAGTTTTTAGGACTCTTGCTTTCTATTGCTGCTGTTCTACTCCTTATTCTGGGGATATTCGATGCCGTAAGAGAGCGCAGTGAGCCTCTGCCTTTTGTGGGCGAGTATTTTCAGAAATGGTTTCGGTCTGTTTAGTTGAAGATTGTGATCCTGATAGCTTCCGAAGTATCGGAACAAGTTATCGGGATGAGATGAGATCGTTTCGCTTCGAGACAATTAGACAAGTTGAATCTATCTCAATTACAATTCTGTTACGTTCTACCATCTCATAATCTCATAATCTCATGTCTCATAGCAACTTTCGCAAAGCGGAAAAGTGATCTCATATCTAATTTCAATGGCAAAAAAGAAAAAATACTACGTCGTCTGGCAAGGCAATCAACCGGGTATCTATGATAGCTGGACAGACTGTCAGTTGCAAATCAAGGGTTATCCCGGAGCGAAATACAAGTCTTTTCCTTCGCGATCAGCGGCAGAAGAGGCGTTCGGTGGGAACTATGAAGATAATGTGACCAGAAAATCTAAAACGGTAGTGCTGGAAAGTGCCAAAGCAGACATCGTGTGGGAAAGTATATCCGTCGATGCAGCTTGTAGTGGCAATCCGGGCGTCATGGAATATCAAGGCGTAGATACCAAAACGAAGTATCAGTTTTTCTATCAAAAATTTGACTTAGGTACGAACAATATTGGTGAGTTTCTAGCTATCGTTCATGCGCTGGCGATGTTTCAAAAGAAAGGGATCACCATGCCGATCTATACGGATTCTAAGATCGCGATGGGATGGGTCAAAAAGAAAAAAGTCAATACTAAGCTGGCAAAAAATGCCAAAACCAAATTCCTGTACGAACTCATCGCGCGTGGCGAAAACTGGCTCAAAACGAATGATTTTCGTGTCCCTATTCTAAAGTGGGAAACCAAATCTTGGGGCGAAATTCCAGCTGATTTTGGGCGCAAGTAGATAGCGCATACTTCAATCACTCTATATTATCCATGTATACTTTCCAAGAAAGCGATCTACACTTCACATTTCAGGATGGCTATGTCGTCAAAAAGTATGATGAGCAGCCGTTTTATCAACTATTCAGCGGTCGTGGGCTTCGTGCCGTTGACTTTATCGGACTGCATTCGGATGGTCGTGCATGGATGATGGAAGTCAAAAACTATTCGAATCGACCAATCACTCAAGCCCATCACATCCGACAGAAACTCTCTGGTGACACGTCTCCGCTTTTCCAACAAATGCAGCAAAAGATAACAGATACCAAACGTGCCATCACTGCCATTGACGATTATCTGTATGGCAAATGGTGGTATCGCTGGCGGTATCAGATGTTGTCTCGATTGGGGTCGAAAAACATACTGTTGCAGCAAGATCGGATGTACTGGATAGAAGTGGCTAAAAGAGTAGAGGAGATGCAATGTTTGTTGTGGCTGGAGTTGCCGGAAGACTGGGTGGAAGAGCGAAATCGGCTGCACGAGTTAGCAAAAAATATGCCTTTTGAGCTGGTAGATCGAAGGGTAATACCTGATTTTTTGGTGGAAGTTAGCGACTGATGTAATTGATAAAATACTCCATGATTTTTTTGTACCCTATTCGATTATCGTAATTGATATTTTCATTCAAATGATCCACAGCGTCAGATGTAAATCTTAAATACATTCTATAGTTTCCATTTCTATAGTGACCTTCGGCTACATATAAACGCGAAATTAAAGTAGGCTGCCATATTTGTCTTGATTTGGTCGTAAATATGCGTTGCGATTGAGCTTGAATTCCTTCGATATTATCGTAAGTAGCTGACTCGATAACAGTGAGTAGTTCATTTAACCAAAAATGATACTCATTAGGAGGTGGACTTTTGGTATCACCAATGAATTGCTGAATCAAGTGAACAACCCAAGTAATTCCATCATGATTCTTTGTTTCCTCTAATTTAAGAATCAAAGGATAAGCCCAAGTTTGATAGCCTTGTGTGAATAAATCCCAAGATTCATACATGTGATAGGGTTTCATTTGTAGTGAAGGCTACCGACTGATAAAAAATGCTCCAAAACGCTCCAATTCCTTCAATTCCTGATCGACAAATCGTTGAAACAATCGCTCACCAACCTTAGCGCGCAGCGCAGAAATACCTACGTCGATCAGCCGCAAACCAGTCGAAGTTAAAAAGACATTGTCATAACGCAGACCTGGCATATCGGACGGTCGTTGCAAGTCTCGATGCACAAATCCGGCTCGATGTAGTGTGCGTAGCTCGTCTTCAAAGACATCCAGCCATAGTTCACGTTTCCCAACTTCATGTGCTCGAAAATCCATAGGATAAATACGCTCCATGACGAGCATATCGCTGTCTAGTTCTTCATTGACATCTAGGCGTACAAATTTGACAACTAGATCATTGACTTGATTGGCAAATTGCATTTTCTCTGCTTCCGACCCTATGTCTGAGCGCGTATCACCCATGAAAAGTTTGCCAACTTCTGTTTGAGAGAGGGCGATGACAGTATTGTTAGCACCTGAAGATAAAGTTCTTGGATAGCGTTTTTTCATGGGTAACTTACGTTCAAGTGATAAAATTCAAAGATACGCATAAAGTTTTTACCGTTTCCCCGTATTCCACTTCACGCCTATATAAAACTCCCGCCCTTGATTTGGGGCATAACTATATGAAGTATCAAAAAAGTCGCTGAACCCAAGTGGTGCATTTGGGTCATTGAAACCAACAAGTGGCGAACCGATCTGTCTATAATCAAAAAGATTTTGAATGCCACCGTAGACGCTGAATTGCTCGCTTACTTCCTTTGTCACTTGTAGATTGTGGAGTGAAAAAATGGGACTACGCACTGCTCGTGGCGTTGATACTGGCAAGCCATCGCTACCTAGATCAAAGACTTCAGGTAGCGTCATCGGTCCTGTCCATCTAGCCGTGTATGCGAAGACGGTTTTTGCTTTCTGCCAGTTATAGTTGGCTAATAAAATACCCGTCCAATCTGGTGCAAATTCAATAGGACTGTTTTCCAGCACACCATTGTCACTTAGCTCGCGCTGCGTTGTCCATTGTCTATTGAAGCCAGCTTGTATGCCGACCGGAAAACGAAAACTGTAGTTGACCGTCGCGCCTATGCCTTTGGTCTGTGCGTTGCCTTCCGAATTGGCGTAGATGATTTTGGTGGGATCGTCGTAGTCAGGAATGATTTTATTAGTGAAATAGGTGTAGTAACTTTCGATATCAATCGTACCACTTCCGCTACCGAGGGCGAAAACATGATTTAAGCTCAAAGAGCCATTATAAGACTGCTCCGGATTCAGACTTTCTGTAATCTCTACGCTGCGCTGTCCGCTCACAAAAGCATGATCTTCCGTAAATAAATTGACGATACGGAAGCCTGTTCCGAAATTAGTGCGTAAAGTTGTCCAGTCAGAAGGTTTGTATTTGAGATTGAGGCGTGGGGCTGGAATCAAGCCATGAGAAGTGTAGTGATCTAAACGTATGCCACTCAAAAGTGTCAGTTTTTTATTCACGAACCATTCGTCCTGCACAAAAACGCCACTGATAAATTGTCGCTCGGGTGCGTTGACTGATTCATTGGCAGTCGCCACGGTGTTGTCGTCGTAATACTGAAAACGATTGGTCCAGCCCAGCAAAACATCGTGTTTTTCGGTCGGTAGATTCCAGATTAGATTAGAGAATACGATCTGCTGAGTTGCGTTATATGCGTCGCTCCCATAGTAGCTATCCTGCAAATGATGAGAAGCCGAAAAATCTAGCTTTAAACTGGTATTTGTATCAAACTCGTACGACCCAAATAGTTCTGCTCTATTGGTAAAAATGCTTTCCCCATAAATCACGTCATCACCACGCAAGTCGCGATACGCTCTATCTTCCAAGAAAGCTTCCACACCATTTCGGCGATCTTCATAGTAATACTTTCCGGCGATGGAAAACAGTTTTCCACTCTTTCGATCAATATTCCATTTGGTGAATAAAGAGTAGCGATCCAGATGAATATTGTCGCTAAATCCATCTTCGTTTTGATCTGAAAAGCCGTCCATGTACGCAAAATTGAGACCGATATAACCGGAAGCTTTCCCGATGCGAGGCGCGACTGCAATATTTCCGAATGCCTCTTGATGTGTTGTCCCCATGAGGTCGATTTCAAAAATAGGTTGCTCTTTTGGGTCTTTGGTGATGATGTTGATGACGCCTGCTACTGCCTCTGAACCATACAGTGTACTACTTGGTCCTCGGATGACTTCAAAACGATCGACGATCATATTGGGGATACCGTTGAGTCCATAGACCGCAGACAGATTGCCGTAAATCGGCATACCGTCCATCAAGACGGCAGTGTACGCACCCTCTAGACCGTTGATGCTGATGCTATTGGTATAGCAAACGCCGCAGGCGGTGACTTCCTGTACGCCATTCACCATTTGTATGCCTTCGACGATGGAAGAAGCAGCACTCGGCATAAAGGTTTCTAGTTGCTTGGCTTTGACGACTTCTATTTTGACGGGTGAGTTGGCAACAGTAGTTGGTTTCATCGTTGCTGTAACAACTACTTCTTTCAGCGCAGCATTGGGGCGGAGCTGAAGATCGATAGATTGTGGCTGACTGTCAACAACTTTTACCTTTTGTTTGAAAGGCAGGTAACCGACATACGAAATGCTCAGTTGATAATCACCAGCAGCCAGATCACGAAATTCGTATCTGCCCGCTTCATCAGTCAAGGTATTGAGGTTGTCAGGTTCTAGCTGTACCGTAGCGAAAGACAAAACTTCATCCCCTGAGCGAACAGTGCCGGATAAAATGGCGGACTGTGATAAGAGTGTTTGGGACAATAGTAAGCAGAATGCAATGAGTATATTGGATGACATTGATATTTGAATTTAGATGCGCTAAATTAATAATTTAGATTCATCTAAAATAAGAATTAGAACAATAAAGTTTATCAGTATTGAACTCTATTCTGGACGATAAGAGTCGCGATGGGCGATAAAATGGCTTCATTTCATGTTGAGGGCCGAAAGAACTACATGAAATCCAGAACTCTTCGTTCTATTTAGGGATTACTACTTACAGTATCTCTGTAGGTAATTCCTATATTGCAAAGATTTTTTACTTTTAATTATAGGGCAAGACCGAATAATCTTGTTTCACAAAAAATACAATTACAACTTATGGATAAGGAAGCTTTATTGGAAGGCATGAAGGCGCAAGCAAAAAATACAGCGCCCATAGGTGGTACCATCAAATTTGTAGTAGATGATGATGTAGTATATTTAGATGGGACCGGAGCTGAAAATGTTATTTCGCATGAAGATAAGGATGCAGACACTGTCATTTCGGCGAGTTCAGAAACGTTAGATAAGCTCCAGTCCGGTAAGCTCAATCCAATGATGGCAGCGATGACTGGAAAATTGAAAATTAAGGGGGACATGGGCTTAGCGATGAAAATACAGTCGTTACTAAGCTAGACTTTTCATAGATCATAGCTTATGGGGTATGATCTGTGACTCATGCTCCATCATTCATGCAAAAAAAACGAAAATAATGCAACCAACACGATTATTTGATTTCATATATTATCAACAAGAAAACTGTCCACAAACGGTCTCTTTTGCCGGAAAACGCGATGGCAAATGGCATACTTACAGCACCCAAGACATGATCAATCAGTCACTCAAGACGGCTGCGGGATTGCTCGAATTGGGGCTGCAAGAAGGTGATACCGTAGCTATTGTAAGTTACAAGAACCGACCGGAGTGGAGTATCATTGACTTAGCTTGCTTACAGTTAGGCATCATCAGCGTACCACTCTATCCGACTATCAGTGCCGGAGAGTATGAGTATATCCTGAATGATGCAGAGGTGAAATATGCTTTCGTAGGTCCGGGTGACTTGTACGATAAAGTAGCCGAGGCTCAAAAGAATGTGGCTTCTTTGAAGGGCATCTACACGATGGAGCGCGAGACGCAAGGCACGTTTTGGGAAGATATGTGGAACGATGAGCGCATCGATGAAGTGAAAGCCATCAGCGAAGCCATCAAACCGGAGCAAGTGGCTACGATCATTTATACTTCAGGTACGACTGGAAAACCCAAAGGTGTCGTCTTGACACATTCCAATGTTGTACACGTGACTTATGTGACCGGAAACGCACTACCTGTCGAAACTGGCGATTCTGTGCTGAGTTTCTTACCGCTGTCACACATTTTTGAGCGAGCAGCATCTTTTACTTATACTTACACAGGTGCCAATGTATATTATACTGGAACAGATAATCTAGGTGGCGATAAAGGTGATCTACGTTCTGTGAAACCAACTTTCTTCACCACCGTACCGCGTTTGTTAGAAAAAGTATACGAAGCGATCTATAACAAAGGACTAGAGTTAACTGGTGCAAAGCGTAAACTGTTCTTCTGGGCACTGAGTCTGACGGATGGTTATGAATACGATAAGACGTATGGAGGCTTAGATGGTATCAAACGCTCCATTGCGGACAAGTTGATTTTCAGCAAATGGCGAGAAGCCCTAGGTGGCAATGTCAAAGGTATCGTCACAGGTGCTGCTCCTTGTCCTGCCAAGATACTGCGCGTCTTTTCAGCGGCAGGTGTTCCGGTAAGAGAAGCATACGGATTGACGGAGACCTCTCCGGCATTGACGATCAATTTATTCGAGCCCGGCAAAGCCAAAATTGGGACGACAGGACCAGTAATCGAACGTGTGACGCTGATGATCGACGATACAGAAGGCGACTACCGAGATGGCGAAGGCGAAATCTTAGCTATCGGGCCCAATATCATGCAAGGCTATTACAACAAGCCGAATAAGACTGCCGAAGTCTTCAAAGAGATAGATGGAAAGAGATGGTTCAGAACTGGAGATGTCGGTAAAATGGTGGAGCAAGGAGGTATTCATTTCTTAAAAATCACCGACCGTAAAAAAGAATTGCTCAAAACATCCGGTGGTAAATATGTCGCGCCTGCACCTATCGAAAGCCGCTTGAAGGAAGAGTTTTTGATCGAGCAGATGATGATCGTGGGTGATCAGAAAAAATTTGTTTCGGCACTTATCGTTCCTTCACAAGATGCCCTAAAAGACTGGTGCGAAAATAATGGCGTGCAATGGAGCGGACGCACCGCAGCAGTCAATGACCCAAAAGTAGTGGCCAAGTATCAATCCATCGTCAATCAATGTAATCCGGAGTTCAGCCACATCGAGCAAGTGAAGAAGTTTACGCTGCTAGATGCAGATTGGGAGGCGACTAAAGAGGACGGTAGCGTTGCAGAATTGACACCGACGATGAAACTGAAACGTCGTGTCATCATGGAAAAATTTTCGAAAGAGATTGATGGGATGTATGATGTGTGATTGAGATGTGAGATCGCCCCGAATTTCGGGACAAGCTTTCGCTTCTAGATGTTAGATATGAGACTTTTTCAGTGAGTATTCCGGTATCAGCGAGAGCAACTTACTTTTTTGCTTAAGTAACGGGCAAATAATAGGGTTTCGATATGGGACGACGTTATTTTGCTGGCTAGCAAGGCGCGAAGAAGGAGCGTAGCCTTAGCTATACGACTGATGAGTAACGCAGCTAGTTAGTAAAAGAACAAGTCAAAATCGAAAGGTTATTTTTTAACCGTTACTAAGATAAAATCATGTAAAGGGTGCGATTCTAATCGTGCCCTTTATTGTTAGCGTTTCACCTCAAAAGTCAAGCCCTAATCTACTCTAAATCTTATCCCAAATCTCCAATTCCTCCCCTTTCATCGTCCGATAATAAGGCATCAAATCCACCGTCATACAGGAGTGAACTGGCAGAATAGCCAATACATCGCCGACCTTCGTTTGGCGCAATAAAGCTTCGCTGGCAGTAATCACACCGTGCTCCTGGGATAGCGAACGGACATAACTAGGTGAACTTGGTATTGTCCAGTGATTGCCTTTCCAGTTGACAATTTGCCCATAAATAGTCTGTCCGTTTTTGAGTGTCAGACGATCTTTAGAGAAATGAACACCGCCGCCATAAATGACAATCTCACCACGATCAGGATAGACGCCGACAACGGGACAAAGTAGCGCGACAGCTACATCTTCCAGTCGGCAAGACCCAATTTCGACTTGCGTCAAATCATAAAAAACGAAGTTACCGGGACGTATTTCTTCAAACATTGAAAAGTCATTCAATATACTGCAAGAAGGCGTATCGCCATAAGAAACAATCAGGTCGGGATAGTCCGAAAGATATTCGTTTTTTAGAGTGGTCAATTGCTCAATGTGGGTGTCATGAATTGCTTGAACTGCATGTTGATCTCGTTCACCATACGTATGTCCGGCATGACACAAAAAGCCTCTAAACTGTAAGTTTTTGCTGCTTTCTATTTGTGAAACGAGCTTTTCGATCTTCTCCAAATCAGTCGCTAAAGTTCCACTTCTGCCATATCCCGCATCGACTTCGATATAGATATCTACATGGCTATTGAGTTGTTGATCTAATTGCCGAATTGCCTCTTTATTATCCACAATGAGTTGTAAATCAATTTGTTGCGCCAGTTCATTGACCAAATTCATCTCCAACACATTCAGTGGAAAGGCAACTAAAATATCCGTCCACCCATCTGCTACATAGTACTTCGCCATCCGCAGAGAAGAGACTGCGATTTTATGGATTCCGTACTGCCGTAGCTGAGCAGCGACTGCGTTGGATTGTGGTGTTTTGAGGTGAGGTCGCAGTTGAACATTATTGTGTTTTACTTTATCGACCATACGGCAGACATTGCGATGCATTCGATCTTCGTCGAGGAGTAGGGTAGGGATTTGGATGTTCATGATGTTGCAATTTTAGTCTTGTTTGACTCACTTTGTACTATTGAAAACGAAAAAAGGGCAAAACTCATACAAGCTTTGCCCTTTCATCTGCTACTACGTTTAGCAAATTATTCGCCAGTCGAAAGCCTAGCGATATACTTCTCTACATCTGTCGCTGCTGCTGATGTCGGGTACTCGTTTTTGATGTCTTGGTAAGCAGACAAAGCCGCATCTGTATTGCCTTGTTTTTCCTGTAACATACCCATTTTCATCATGTAATAAGGTGTCAGGATGTCATTTTCCTCTGCATTGGCAGCTTTCTTATAGTAGCTCAATGCTTTGTCCAAATCACCTTTCTCTGCATAAGCATCGCCTAGTGCTCCTAGCTTGGTGATCGGCAACACACGACCATCTGCATTGTACTCTTCTAAGTAAGAGATCGCTGCATCGAACTGCCCCAATTGCAAGTAAGAAACACCTGCGTAGTACTTCGCCAAGTTGGCAGCAGGCGTACCACTATAATTTTCCATAATGTCCAAGAAGCCGCTATAGCCACCTCCCGGATTCGTCAATGCCTGAACAAAAGAATCACGCTCAAACTGCAATTCTGCTTGATACATTTGCTCCACTGCTTCGCGCTGCTTCGGTTCTTGAACGAAGTTCTTATATGCCAGCCATCCGCCAATCAAAACGATAACCGCTGTCAATACGCCCAAAATGATCGTCTGATTTTGCTCCACAAAACCCTGCGCTTGATCTCTAGCTTCCACAATATCGACTAATGTCTCTTCATTGCGTCGGCGTCCACCTGTATTGCGCTTTCTCCTAGCCATATCTATGTTGTTTGTTTCTGAGAGTTTATTTGGAGCTAGCTGTTTGTGCTAGCTGCGCTAAATTTTACTCTGTTTTTGAAAAAGTGGCGCAAAGATATTTATTTTTCTGAGATTGGTATAATTGTTGAATTATCCAATGATAAAACCACTAGTTTAACAGGTTGTAGATCCAACTGTCCTTCAGAAAATAGCTATAAATCTAAGCTTTATGCTGAACAAGCTAACAGCCAATGGCTAATAGCCCATGGCTAACTCCTACCACCGAATCAAAGCCGACGCCCAAGTAAATCCGCTACCAAAAGCAGCCAGACAAACCAAATCGCCTTCTTTTACTTTTCCGGCTTCCCACGCTTCGCATAGCGCAATTGGAATAGAGGCGGCTGTGGTATTGCCATATCGCTGTATGTTATTCCAGACTTTATCATCACTCAGACCTAGTCGCCGCTGTACAAATTGGCTGATGCGCAGATTGGCTTGATGTGGAACCAACATATCGATATCCTCCTTCTCACAGCCGTTGGCATCTAGTGCTTCCTGAATGACCTCAGGAAACTTAGTCACTGCATTTTTAAAAACCAGTTGACCATCCATATTCGGATAAATATCTTCGTCTTCCCAAGACTTATCAGTCAAAAATACGCCTCCAAACTCTTGATCAGGATAGCCAAAATCTCTGTCTTTCAGATACACACCGCCATGCGAGCCAGGATTGATATACGCCAGACGCTCTGCGTGCTCACCATTGGAGTGCAGATGAGTAGACAGGATACCCTTTCCTTCCTCCTCAGTCGGCTGTAAGACAACTGCACCTGCACCATCTCCAAAAATGACGGTAACGTTGCGACCGCGCGTGCTAAAATCTAGACCGCAAGAATGCATCTCTGCACCGACGACGAGCACATTCTTATACATCCCGGTGCGCACAAATTGATCGCCGACGGATAGTGCATAGATAAATCCACTACACTGATTCCGAATGTCCAGCGCGCCTATCTCACGCATGCCCATTTCTCTTTGTAGCAGGACACCACTACCTGGGAAATAGTAGTCAGGACTTAGCGTAGCAAATATGATAAAATCGACATCTTGTGCAGTGATACCTGCTCGCTCGATAGCGATTTCAGCCGCTTTCTTGCCTAAAATAGAGGTGTTCTCCTGATGCTTTTCAGCATATCGTCTTTCTACAATACCGGTGCGTTCCTGTATCCACTCATCCGAAGTATCCATCACTTTCATGAGGTCGTGATTGGTAACTATTTTTTCCGGTACATAATATCCAATACCACCTATTTTTGATCGTAACATAAGCTCTATTTTTAGGTATTAAAGGCAAAAAAATACTCTTTACTAGATTGTACTGATATATAATTATCTGACAATCAATTGATTGTGATTTTTCGCTAAAGACAGAATGCCAAAAATCTAGTTTTTCTCTTAAATTACAAAATCCAAGACGTTGGTTTATAAATTGATGATGACTCCAAAAGTGTCTGAAATTCATTACAGAAGAGACGAAATAGCATTCAATTAACCTTTATTCTGATACCAGTTTTTAGATTGCAGATGAGTGTTGATGATGCTCCAAAGGTCTTCGTATGGAATAATTTATAGGTTATAGCTGATGCGATCCGTTCGCTGTTTGGATGATAGCAGTATGTCCCTACAAGCTTTAATTCTATGCATAATTGGGACATTACTATACTTCATTTTACAAGCGTATACTAGCATTTTGATGAAAGCGACGCTACGCTCATGCTTCTCATTCTTTAAGTGGCGGCTGATGTACTTCGAGAAGCCATCATAACTTTCAGCGACTTTGTGTAGTTGTGCTGATGAATGAGTAGAATAATGGAGTAGACGATAATCGCGACGTTGAGTTCTTTCTTATCCCGCGTATAGATGGAGATTTCTTTCAGCACTTTTGTCGGATCGACGGGTTGCTGAATGGTAGAGTTGCTGATAGAAACTCGTTTAAAAATGACTAGCAGGTAGATGTACGCGCCATATATTTTCCACTCTTCTTTGGAAGTTGCATTCAATCTACCAAAATCTCTGTGGCGAATGGCTGCCTCATATGAATCGAAAGCTTGCTGATAAGATTTCGTCAATAACGCAATATCTATATGAAGCAACATGGCCTTGAATCAATTGAACTCGCCCGGGCACAAAAAAGCTAGGACTTCGTCCATGAGTTGTTTGCTTGTTTTCAGATCGTTTGTTTTCAAATGACAAGTGCTCCACTGAAAATAAATGGCAGTCAGTGCAGTCCGATCCACAAAATTTTTTTGAGTCAACCATTCGACAGCTTCTTTGCATTTAGATTTTGCCGCTTCAAAGTTATGTTTGTGCATATCTCGGACGATGAAAATCATATACCACTTAAAAATGAGATTGGTCGAAGCATTTTGTGGGAGTTGCGTTGGTATTTTTTGGACAATCTCATCGCAGAGGTCAATGATGACTTGATTGGACACCCGATGGCGTACATAATGACTCATCAGCTGCTGATAGCCCCCTTCGACTCTCGTTTCGATGACATAAATAGATAGACAGGATTCTGTGAGGTCGTCATAGATCTGAGCACGTTTGAAATCACCGACCTGAGTGGCATAATGCTGCCGCAAAATCTTGGCTGTCTCTATGGTCAGAAAAGTAAACTCAAATTTCTGCATCACTTTGAGCTTGTTCCTCAACAATCGTATCGCATTGGCTCTACCTTGTAGCATGATGAGAAAGTAAGCACTGACGAAGGTACGCTAGGGCAAACGCATCAAAAGTATGATAAGTAATAGTTGTCGTATGGAGCAAGTGTGGAACACGTTTTACTTAGGTGGCGGATGGCGAAAGGGCAGGTTCGACGGAGGAGTTTGCCATTTCTAGACCTTTTGATTCGTTT